>CALKAO010000038.1 GCA_937983115.1 uncultured Caryophanales bacterium | reverse complement strand
AACGAAGCGCAAACTTTTAAAATTATGGATAAAAATAAAATTCCATTCTCAAAAGCAGGCGATTCTTTCAAATTTGCCTTTCCTTTATTTTTTCGCTGTTCCAATTATACATGACGACACTGCCTCCTTTCCCATTTTCTGGCACATCAGCCGGCAGATTCTCCATATCCAACAGCAGGCACGTTCAATAGCCGCACTAACCAAAATCGCCAGACCGGCATTCATTAAGAATCGCCAAAACGTGCAGCCATTTTGGTTATCGGCGCGCATTGCAGGCACGTCCTTTGCCTGCGTCATATTTTTTCGGACGGCGGCCCGTTTTCACCTTGAAATGCAGGCGCCATTTCGCTTTTTCCCGTTCTTTTTTATTTGCCGGCTTCATTTTCTGCAGCTTCTTGATTTTGGCTTGCTTGAATTTTTTGGTACACTTAGGACAAAGTTATGCAGCCGCTTATTCAGCTGCCCATAAGTTCGGCGATTGGCTGCCTTTCTTTACGTTTTAACAATCTTGGCAGAAAGAATCGCTGGCCGAAACAATCTTAAATGGACTTGCTCGCTTTATGAATTGGAGCCGAAACATATGGCGTCTTGCAAACGGGAAAACAATCGGAACAAAGCGATTATACGAAACGGAGCGCTCAGCCATTGGAACGGCGTGTTCGCTTGTTTTCCTTGCATAAAACAGTGCAATGCTGCTAAATTCCAAACTTTCCGTAAAGTTTGCCGATTGGATCATTATCTTTTTCGAACAAACATCTCATTGCCATGATCGCATGCCTATTTCGCATCTTACCCAAGCAAAGGAGGAACATTCGATGTTTTCTCACTTTCAATTTAAAGAAATTGCCACAAACAGCAGATGGAAAAAAGCGTATGAATTTTCCTTTTTTCACCAAGGTGCGCATTATCGCGGCTACTATCATCCAAATGGAAAAATTGACTGGTATGAGCCAAAGCCTCCAAGCGAATGGAAAGATAAATTTCAATCGCAAGTTCATGAACTGATGCTTTTTCACGTTTACGAAAAATAATTTCCGAAAAATGATTCCATACTAACAGTAATCATTTTAAGTGACCGTTAGAAAGGAGAACTGTTGATGGAAAAAGAGCCTAAAAAAGATTTGTTGCATGAAGGGCGTGAAAAAGCATTCATCGATATCGATCGCATGATAAACGAAGGAATGGCTGGCGGCACCGTTTCAAGTGAAGGGAATGCACAAATTGGACACAGCATCGAACTTCCCGAAGAAGAACCGCCTCGCAAAACAAACCATTGAAAACAGCCCGGGGGGCACTGCCCTTTTTCCCCGGGTTTTTCATGGAAGCGCAATGTCTGAAAAATCATTCATCTCAAAGGCCATCCAAACGGCGATGCCTGGTTGGGCAAATGCCGTTTGAATACCCATTTAACCGAAACGCTGTTCTTCAATGACGATCGGCCGCTCACGGCCGCATTTCGGACAATAAAACAGATGGAGGCATTCATGCCGTGCAATGGACTGCTGCAGTCCATCAACAAGCTTTAATGTTGAAATTTCTTCGTATGGACTGTATTCGTCCAAGTAGTCAACCGCTTTTCCCAAATCATCCATTGCCGTTTGGCACTTATGGCATCTCACTTCACTTTGATCGAATGAATTGCAGCGTGGACAAATCGTATTCACGATTCCCTTCCTTTCTTGCAGCGGCAAAATGATTTGAAACTGCAAAGGATAAAAGAAGGAGCGGTTGAACCGCTCCTTCACAGCCATGGTTTATGAAATTTATTATTGTTGTTGTTGAAACCCTTGCATTTGTTGTTGAGCGAAAGATACTAGACGCTTTGTAATTTCTCCACCAACTGATCCGTTAGCGCGAGAAGTTGTATCAGCACCGAGGTTTACACCAAACTCTTGCGCAATTTCATACTTCATTTGTTCAATAGCTTGTTGAGCACCTTGTACTAAGAGCTGGTTGCTGTTATTGTTGTTAGCCATGATGTATCACCTCCTTTGTACACATAGTTTGCAACATTCATGACCGCTTATGTATATCTGTTCATTCCAATTATTAGAAGCCTTGCTTGAATTTGTTGCAGGCGCATCCGATTGAAGCCATTTTATCCAATGATCACTTTTTCCTTCGGATAGTGATAATTTTCTTTAATCGTCCGTTCCCTTAAAAGAAACAAGAGCGTCACCAACCCAATGCGCCCAATAAACATGAGCAGCATAATGACAATTTTGCCGCTCGCGCTTAAAAATGGCGTAATCCCTAGCGACAGCCCGCACGTTCCAAACGCTGATGCCGCTTCAAACATAATTTCAACAAGCGAAAATGGCTCCGTAAATGATAAAAAAATGACCGAACCGACGAACAGCAAGAGAGCGACCGCTGCTACAACGAACGCTTTCATCACATCTTCATCATGAACTTCCCGCTGAAAAATTTTAATGGATCGCCTGCCTTTCGCATAAAAGAAAATCGCAAGCAAAATGATCGCAAACGTTGTCGTTCGTATCCCGCCTCCGACGCTATTCGGCGAAGCTCCAATAAACATCAGTGCAATGAGAACCAATTTCGTGGCTAATGAAAATTCACTGACATCAACGGTGCTTAAACCGGCGCTTCTCGTTGTAATCGATTGAAAGAGCGAGTGGAAAAAGCGTTCTTCCCACGATTTGTTTATAAAAAAATGCTGATGCTCTAAAAATAAAATCAGCAAAAACCCGACAGCAGCCAAACTGAAATACGCCGTCGCAGCCAGTTTCGCAAACAGCGAAAAACGGTAAGGATAAACCTGTTCGCGTCTATGCTGGAAAAAGCGCTTCACCTCAATCAAAACCGGAAATCCAATCGCTCCTGAAACAATTAAAATCATATGAATGATTTGAACGATATAATCCCGTTGAAATGGGATCAGCGATTCGCCAGTGATGTCAAAACCTGTATTTGTCGTCGCGCTAATTGCGGCAAACAATGCATGATAATACGCTTCTTTCGCTGTAGGAAAATAAGTCAAATAATAAGTGCCAAGAATGAGAAAACCGATGAGCTCAATGAAAAGCAAAACGGACAAAATTTGCTTCATTAATCGGACCAGCCCTGCAAGCGTCGGCTGATTGTGATCCGCCATAATGAGCTGGCGTTCTTTTAAGCCGATTTTTTTTCCAAAAATCAGCCATAAAAACGTGCTCATCGTCATGATTCCAATCCCGCCGATTTGAATGACGATTAAAATCACAATGATGCCCGCAGCACTAAACGTATCTGCAATCGAAACAACGGTTAGACCCGTCACGCTGACTGCACTGACTGCGGTAAAAATGCTTTCCATTGCACTCAATTCAACACCTGGTTTGTGGGCGAAAGGCAAACTGAGCAAAAGCCCAGCTGCCGATACGGCAATAAAATAAAAAAGAACGATCAAATGAAACGGCGATAAAACGGACTTTTTGATGGTTCGATTTCGAGCCATTGCGCTTTCCCTTCTTTCAATCCATTTCATTCATTATAAATGCAAAACATGCCAAGCACCACATTGTCCTTCAAAGCTTCATCCGTTAGAATAAGATTAAAAAAGGGTGGAAAAATCTTGGATAAACAGCAATTTATGGAACATGTCGAACAAGCCTATGATACGAGAGCCATTAAGCCTGAAAGCGTTTTTTTATTTAAACTGCTCAAATTCAATTTTTCATATGACGACAAAAAGAGAATGTGCACCATCACTTGCCCAGTCTCCGAACTGATGTTCAACCCTGCTGGCATCGTTCATGGCGGAATTTTAACATTTCTTGCCGATACGGCAATGGGGCATTTAAATTTTCGGCTGAAAGACGCGCCTTACGTCACACTTGAATTAAAAACGTCCTATCTTAAAGCAACAAAGGCTGGAACGCTCATCGCTACTTCCCGCTATGTAAAAGAAGGCTACAAAGTTTCTTTTATGGAATGCGAAATTAAAAATGAAAACGACGAAGTCATCTGTGTAGCGAACGGGACTTTTTATCGGTTTGAAAAATAAGTTTTGGGGAAAATAACAGCAGGGGGGAACAGAATGGCAAAAAAGCAGCGCCATCAAACAGAAAAAGAATGGAAAAGAAAAAACGAAAGCCTTCATGATCAAAGCCGGCTCCCTAACGAACAAAACCATATGAAACCGCCGCAAAATCAATTCCGCTGACAAAAAAAGCTTGTTGACCTGCCTCGAAAGAGGACTTTGTCAACAAGCTGTGATGTTCTCCCCGCGGAGAACATCTTTTTAAAGGTATCTGCGAAACACTTTTTTTCCGTCGCACGTAAACAGCACCGGTTTTTCATTAACGACCGTTTCCAAATGAACCGTTCTTCCCCAAAGCTGATAGACATACGGAAGCACATGTTCAAGATAAGGCAAATCAAGCTCTGTTCCTTCATAATGATGGCGCAGATACAGTTCGCCGTTTCGCAAATAATCGCCGTTTGCTACAGTAATGTACGGAAATCCGCCGTTTACACGCTGCGCAACCAAATTGTCGCGAATCGATTCAAAAGCTTTGTCGGTAATTTTATATTCACGTCCCTGCTTTTCAAAAACGTACAAATCTTCTCGTTCAACCAGTTCTTTCGTTAAATAATTGCGAAGAAAAGACTGATCCGATTCAATTTCACGGACTTCAAATATTTTTTCTCTGCCGGAATTCGGCTTGACCCCCCGTCTTCGCATTTCTTCTGTCGGATGATTGTAGCGTTCTTCGATGTCTTCAAATATTTTTAAACCTAATAAATACGGGTTAATGGATGATTTTGAAGGTTGAATGACGTTTGCATTCAATGCTGAAAATTCAATCGCTTCATCCGTCGTCAAATCCATTTCCCGCAAAATGCGCTGATGCCAATACGTCGCCCAGCCTTCATTCATGATTTTCGTTTCAAGCTGCGGCCAAAAATACAGCATTTCCTCGCGCATCATCGTCATGATATCGCGCTGCCATTCTTCCAGTTCGCGGCTGAATTCCTGGATGAAAAGCAGCACGTCTTTTTCAGGATATGGCGGAAATTTTTTTCGTTTCAGCTTTTTTTCAGCTTCATTTTCGGCTTTTTCATCTAAATCCCACAAATCATCATAAGGAGTTCGTTTTTTCTCAACTTCTTCTTCAATGTCCTCGTACTCGCCATATTGCAGCGTCGAGCCAATCAGCGACGGATCAATATGTTCATGGATCGATAAGACGGCATCCAAAAATTTCTCGACTTCATCTTTGCCATAAACCATTTCATAATGAGCGATTCGCTCTGCTGTTGCCGTCATGCTTTCAACCATATCCCGCCTCGTATTGGAAAAACGGACATTATTTTTAAAAAAATCGCAATGCGCCAGCACATGGGCAACAATTAATTTGTTTTGAATTAAACTGTTTGTATCGAGCAGAAACGCGTAGCAAGGATTTGAATTGATCACAAGCTCGTATATTTTGCTCAAACCCAAATCGTATTGAAGCTTCATTTTATGAAATTGTTTTCCAAAACTCCAATGGGAAAAACGCGTCGGCATGCCGTACGCACCGAATGTATACAAAATGTCGGCTGGACAAATTTCATAGCGCATCGGATAAAAATCTAATCCAAAGCCTTTTGCAATTTCCGTAATTTCATCAATCGCACGATTCAGCGCTTTTAAGTCGTTCATGAAGCAAAGTCTCCTTTATGCATGATTACTTTCATCATATGTTGCCATCATCGATTCATGAACGACTTTCATACCTGCCTTCCGCAGCAATGCTGCCAAAAACGGAACTTTATGATGCAGCGCTTACTTAAACGCCATCGTCGCTTTCACAGCTTTTTTCCACCCCGCATACAACTGTTCGCGCGTTTCGCTTGAAATCGCGGGCTCAAACGTCCGTTCAATGGCGAATTGTTCGGCAAGCTCTTGCCGGTCTTTCCAAAATCCAACCGCCAGCCCCGCAAGCATGGCTGCTCCAAAAGCAGTGGATTCCGTCATTTTTGAGCGTTCAACGCACACATTCAGCAAATCACTTTGAAATTGCATGAGAAAGTTGTTTTTCACTGCCCCGCCATCCACGCGCAGCGTCTTCAATGTAATTCCAGAATCAGCCGTCATGGCATCGAGCACATCTTTCGTTTGATAAGCAAGCGATTCGAGCGCTGCTCTTACAAAGTGCTCTTTTTCCGTTCCGCGCGTCAATCCAAACACTGCGCCTTTCGCTTCGCTGTCCCAATACGGCGTTCCCAATCCCACAAATGCAGGGACAACATAAACCCCATTCGTCGAATCAACGCGGCTTGCATACCATTCGCTTTCTTCTGAACTTTTTAGCATGCGCAGCCCGTCACGCAGCCATTGAATCGCTGAACCGGCAACAAAAATGCTCCCTTCAAGCGCATATTCCACCGCGCCATCCAGCCCCCAAGCGATCGTTGTCAACAGTCCGTGTTTGCTGTCAACAGCGCGTCTGCCGGTGTTCATTAGCATAAAACAGCCTGTGCCGTATGTATTTTTCGCCATCCCGTGCTCAAAACAAGCCTGGCCGAACAAAGCCGCCTGCTGATCGCCAACCGCCGCTGCAATGGGTATCGCTTCGCCAAAAAAATAAGACGGCACGGTTTCTGCGTACACTTCAGATGAAGGCCTCACTTTCGGAAGCATGGACTTCGGCACTGCAAACAATTCAAGCAGCTCTTCGTCCCATGTCAAATCATGAATGTTGTACAATAGCGTTCGTGAAGCATTTGTATAATCGGTCACATGCGCAGCGCCTCCAGATAATTTCCAAATGAGCCATGCGTCAATCGTGCCAAACAATAAATGGCTGTCTTCCGCAAGCTGCCGCGCGCCATCAACATGATCCAAAATCCACTTGACTTTTGTGGCAGAGAAATAGGCATCAATCAGCAAGCCGGTTTTCGAACGGATCCATTCCTCATGGCCTTGTTCCCGCAGCGTTTGGCAAATCGATTCCGTTTGGCGAGACTGCCACACGATGGCATTGTAAATGGGATCTCCGGTTCGTTTATCCCAAACGACGGTTGTTTCCCGCTGATTCGTAATGCCAATGGCAGCAATTTCTTTCGGCTGAATATCTGAGCGGCTGGAAATGACTTCTGCCATCACTGCCAATGCGCTGCTCCAAATTTCTTGCGGATCATGCTCCACCCAGCCCGGGTTTGGAAAATGCTGCTTGAATTCACGCTGAGCAATTCCTTCCATTTCACCTTGCCGATTAAACAAAATCGCCCGTGTACTCGTCGTTCCCTGATCAAGTGCCAGCACGTATTTTTTCTCCAACTCAACCACCTCTCTTTTTGTTAAAATCATAGCGCAAAATTAAAAATTTTCCTATCGCAAAAAAAGAGCGCTCCAAATGGAACGCTCAAACGAAGCTTTTGCCATCCTTGTCCCTAATGCTGCGGACGAGATGGTTTTGAAATATTTGTCAATGCTTCTTCAGCTTCTGAATCAAATTGTTCTTCCGTCGCAATATCGCCTAGCGACACCATGCCGACAATTTGATTGTTCTCTATAACAGGAAGTCGACGGATTTGATTTTCTGCCATAAGGCTGGCTGCCTCTTCAACTTGAGTTTCCGGAGTAACGCTGATAATCTCATTCGTCATGACTTGCGAAACCGGCTGCTTTTCATTGCCGCCGTCAGCTGTCGAACGAATGGTGATGTCACGGTCCGTGACCATGCCCACCACCTGGTTGTTTTCAACTACCGGAATGGCTCCAATATTATTTTCATTCATCAGGCGAGCCGCCTCTTCGATCGTTTGGTTTGGTGATACGGAAATAACGGAATCGGTCATAATTTGTTGAACCGTTTGTTGTTGATGCATCATATGCGACCTCCTTTCCCGCTTATTTTATCCACGTTCGCAAACATTATTTTTCCTATATATAGAAATAATGCGGGATGTTGGAGCGCATTAAACCGCCGTTTCTTGTTTTTGAAAAAAACTTTTCAGCGCATGATACACGTCCTGCTTGTCTTTTAATATATAGTATTTAAATTTTGGATGTTCGATCTCTTTGTATGCAGACATTAAAGTGGAGTGGCGGCTGTATGCATTAACCTCGCCATAGCCGAACATATTTGAAACGTTCATCAATTCATTAACCAGCTGAAGACAGCGCTTATTGTCTGACGTCAAATTGTCGCCATCCGAAAAATGAAACGGATAAATATTATAGCGTTTCGGATGATACGATTCTTCAATAAGCTCTAACGCTTTGTCATATGCAGAAGAACAAATCGTCCCTCCGCTTTCGCCTTTTGAAAAAAAAGCTTCTTCTGTGACGACTTTTGCCTCGGTATGATGGGCGATAAATTCAATGTCAACGGTTTCGTACTTCGTTCTTAAAAATCGCGTCATCCAAAAGAAAAAGCTGCGCGCCATATATTTTTCCCAATTCCCCATTGAACCGCTCGTATCCATCATCGCGATGACAACCGCTTTTGACTCCGGGCGAATCACTTCGTTCCAGGTTTTATAACGGAGATCATCTTGATGAATCGGAGCAATTTGGGGTTTGCCGCGTTTTGCGTTTCGTTTTAACGCCTCTAAAATCGTTCGTTTTTTATCAATATTGCCAGTCAGCCCTTTTTTTCGAACATCATTGAACTGGATGTCTTCGGTTACCAACTCCTGCTCCTCTTTTTGCTGCAAATTCGGAAGCTCGAGTTCTTTAAAAAGCGCTTTTTCCAATTCTTCAAAAGAAACTTCTGCTTCGTAATAGTCATAGCCTGGCTTATCTCCTGCGCCTTCGCCTTTTCCGGCCTCGTCGCCGTAGCCTGAAGCATCTCTCGCGATGACATCGCCGACTTGGCTGTCGCCGCTTCCTTGACCGACATGTTTTGTCTTATTGAAATTATACCGAATTTTAAACTCATCTAACGATCGAATCGGAATTTTTACAACGCCGCGTCCATTGGATAAAATAATGTTTTCTTCAGTAATTAAATCAGGCAGATTTTTTTTGATTGCATCTTTTACTTTTTGCATATGGCGTTCTTGATCTTGAAACCCTTTTCGATGGAGGGACCAGTTTTCCTTGGAGACGACAAAATTGTTTTTATTCATATCCTTCAAGACATCCCCTCCTTGAGTGATTAAAAATTTGCATTTTTCTTAAGAAGCCGAAAGCTTCTTTAACTTCTATTTTATGCATGAATCGTTGATTATTGCACAAAAGAAAAAAACAAGGCCATATGCTGAAGCCTTGTTTTCATTAAAAGTTTACTTGAAAACGATCGAGCGGCCAATAGCGCAAATTGACAATCCCGACAATTTCGTTTTTGCTGATAAATCCAATATGGCGGCTGTCATAGCTATGCCGGCGATTATCGCCTAAAACAAAATAATGGCCTTCAGGCACTGTTGAATGCCCTGTTTTGTCAAGCAGCGTGAAATCTTCCGTTAATTGGCCGTCAAACAAAAGTTTTTTATAATCATCCAAATACGGCTCATCTACCGGTTCGCCATTGACATAAAGCTGATCGTTTTCATATTCGATCCGATCGCCCGGCAGACCGATGACGCGTTTGATGTAATCTTCTTCTGAATTCGCGTGAAACACAATGAGGTCAAACCGATCCGGCGAACGAAATTCAACTTCAATTTTATTAACAATCAACCGGTTTCCTTCTTCAATGGTAGGCATCATGGACTCGCCGTTGACAATGTAATTTGCAAATAGAAAATGCCGAACGGCAGCGACAATAAGCACTGCGATCAAAATGGCTTTTAACCAGTCTATGACACGCACACGATGATTCGGCATTACAGTCTCCCCGCTATCGATTCATTTTATCATCTTAAACCCGCCCGAACCGCTTGCCAGGGCGGGCGTTCTGCTTATTTTTAATGTAACATGTTCAGACTTATTGAACAACATTAAAAATTTTAATGATCGATTCAGCAGGCTGCCAACATAGCGCAAGAGCTCATTGGCTGACGTTGAATTATAGCCGCAATCATCGAGCAAAGGTGAATCGCTTTATTGGTACGCTGTCGCTTCATGCCGAAGACAAGCCCTCACATCACTTCCGCTTTTGCACGTTTCAGCGTTATCAAAAATGTCTTAGCGAATCATCAAGCCGCCATCGACAATCAAAGTCTGGCCGGTAATATAGCTCGCTTCATTTGAGAGCAAAAAACTTGCAGCATAGGCGACATCCCATCCCGTGCCTTGTCTCCCCAGCGGGATAGAAGTTTGATTTCTTGAAGGGCGCAATTGTGCTGCTCTTCGCCCCCGAGGAGTATCGATAAGTCCTGGAGCAACAATATTGCAGCGAATTTGTTTTATTGCGCCTTCTTTCGCGGCATGAACACAAAGCCCGGATAAAGCAGCTTTGGCGGCGCTGTAAGACGGAATTTCTGTACGTGATGTCTTGGCTGCAATCGATGAAATCAATACAATCGCCCCGCCTGTTTCCATCGCAGGAATTCCATACTTGCAGCCTAGAAAATGCGAACGGACATTCACCGCAAAAACATTGTCCCAATCTTCCACGCTCGTATTTTCAAGAAAACGGCCTTGCGCAATTCCAACATTCAGTACAATCCCATCCAAACCGCCGAGCCTTTCACTCGCTGTTAAAATCATTTGTTTCATGTCACGTTCAACCGAAGCATCACCGGATATCGCGAAAGCTTTAGAACCTTCTTGATGCATTTTTTTAACCGTTTCCATGGCGCTGTTTTCATTTATGTCCGCTACGGCAACAGATGCGCCTTCGCGCCCGAATAGAATGCTCATCGCCCGCCCGTTTCCACAAATGTCTTCAGAAAATGCGTTTGAAATCTGTCCACCGCCCACAACAAGTATTCGGCGCCCGAATAAACGGCCGCGCCCTGGCGCCATTCCTCGCGCCTCAGGCGCAAACTGATTCTGAACATGATTGGACACAGCAAGCCCCTCTTTTCTTTTAGAAAAGTTGAATCAAAGATTTGGTTCGCTTTTTAAGCCAATGTGATTGAATGTTTTATAAATTCTTGAATCACCTTTTCAGCCCGAAAATATGTTCACGGCCAAAGTCTTTCGCATCGTTCATAGATGATGAAATTGAAACACAATCCATCCATCGGCCCGGCCTGAAACTTACAGCAGCAACATCACATGTTATCGATTGATTTTGCAAAAATCAGACAGGAGCGCACACTTATAAAAAAATGGCGCTTCGTCATGATTTTTTAATGAATCGCTCTTTTCTCATCTTTCCAATAAGGCTTTCTCAACTCATTTTTATCCACCTTGCCATATGGCGTCAGCGGAAATTCATCAACAAACTTAATTTTTTTTGGACGTTTGTATTTTGCTAAATATCGATCGCAATACTGAAAAATGTCCTCCTCCGTTGGAGGCTGTTCGGCATTTGGAATAATCAAAGCCATAACCTGCTCTCCCCAATCGTCATGAGGAATGCCGATGACTGCCACTTGATCGACGCCTGGATGTTTATGAATAACATGCTCTACTTCAGAACTATAAATATTCATGCCGCCTGAAATAATCATGTCTTTTTTTCTGTCCATCAAATAAATGTACCCGTCTTCATCCATTTTCCCGATGTCGCCTGTATGCAGCCAGCCGTTTTTTATCGTCTGTGCGGTCAAATCCGGCCGATTCAGATAACCTGCCATCATATAAGGCGACTTCACTACAATTTCTCCCAGCTCTCCCCGGGGAACTTCATTTCCATCCTCATCGACGATTTTTACTTCCGACATAAAACATGGCCGTCCACAGCTTCGCAGCCGGTGGACTTTATCCGCATCTAAACTGTGTTCAAATTTGGTTAAACGCGAAATCAAATTCGGCACTTCCGTCTGTCCATAATTTTGATGAAAGACTTTCCCAAATTTTTTTATTCCTTGTTTCAAACGTTCTTCCGCGATCGGAGAAGCGCCGTATGAAATCATGCGTATCGATGATACGTCAAAATCGCTGGATTCCATTGCATCCAATAAGCGGTAAATCATTGTCGGAACCATTCCAATCGTCGTGATCCGTTCTTTTTCAATAATCTCCAGCGCTTTAACCGGATCAAAGCGTTCTGTGATGATGTGGGTCGCCCCTTTTAATAAACCGGAAAGCAGCCTTCTCCCAGCCGCATGCGACAATGGCGTCATTAAAAGATTTTTGTCTTGATCGTGAAATTCCATTTCAATGATGTGCGCAATCATGCTCATCGTTTGCGTATATTGGCTATGAATCACACCCTTTGGGGTTCCAGTTGTTCCGCCTGTAAAAGCGATGAGCGCCCGATGATGGGGACGCACTTGAACCTGTGGATCGGAATGAGGCATTCCGTCCAAAAAATCATCCCAAGAAATGAATCCTTCCGGTACAGCTTCCGTCAAGCCAACAACAGTCTGTATCGAAGGAACCTGATTTCTAAGCCGCTCAATCATCTCATAAAATTTTTCACCGACAATGACGACTTTAGGTTGTGATTCCTGCAAAATATAAAGGTATTCTTTTTCGCCAAGCATATCATTCGGCGCCACTTTTGCTGCACCCGCTTTCATAATCCCGATATCAACGATCGCAAATTCAATGCAATTCGACATGATCATGGCAACTGCATCTTCAAGGCCGACGCCATGATTGATAAGTGCATGAGCCAAGCAATTGGCTTGGCGATTCAATTCTTCATAAGAAATTTTTTTGCCTTCAAATTGAATGGCTATTTTTTCACCGTAGATCGGAAGAGCTTTATTGAATAAGTCTTTTAAAATAAAATGGAACGCTTCCATCAAGTCAACCCTCCAAAAAATATCTGTCACTTTTTAACTGCTCAAGACAATTGCGTTTACGGCCGTAGCGCCACTCGGATGCACTGCTCGGGTTTTTCAACAAATAACTTCATCGCTTCTTCCGCTTGCTGCAGCGGAAAAATGTGCGATACGATTTTCTCCACTTCGTATTTTTTTGAATTAATAATTTCCACCGCATATTCCATGTCACCGATTTGTCCATATCCGCCAATCAATTGAATTTCATTTCGAATCACTTTATTTAAATCAAACAGCTGATATTTTCCGTTATTTAACCCGACCAGCACGATTTTTCCCATCGGTTTGACTAAATCAATGCCAAGGTGCAATGCGCTTTCTGCGCCGGTGCATGTCACAACGACATCCGCCATGTCTTGATTTGTTATTTTCGCCACTTCCTGCAAGACGTCATCTTTGTCAATAAAAAATGTATGCGTCGCCCCAAGCTGGCGCGCCGTTTCAAGTTTATGCGCATCTAATTCCAGGCCAACTGCAATGATTCGTTTTGCGCCCGATTCTTTGGCGACTATTGTACTGGCTAGCCCTTGCGCTCCCGGTCCAATAATGACTACCGTATCTCCCGGTTTAACTTCACCTTTTGTTTTGATCCAACGCACTCCATTGCCGATGACCGATGACATGCAAGCAGCCTGCGGCGGAACGTCTTCATCCACTTTAAAAAGGGTGGAATACGGGACAATGTACAGATATTCACTGTAAGCGCCATTTAAAAACGGAAATTCATTTGCGCTTCTTGTTAATCCATAGCCATGTCTTGATGTGCAGCGCCGAAAATCGCCTTGCCGGCAGTAGCGGCATTGATTGCAATGGATCGATGGGAGAACAGTCACCCTGTCGCCGACGCGAACATCATAAATCTGTTTCGCTTCTTCGCCAATTTTTTCGACGCGGCCGACAACTTCATGGCCGAGAAGCAAAGGATAAAGCTCCCTTTTATCATTGTGCCCCAAATAAATGCCTTTGTCTGAGCCGCAAATTCCGACCATCTCAACTTTCAACAGCAAACCGTCTTTTTCAAGTTTCGGCATCTCAATCTCTTGAATCTCAAATTTCCCTGAATCCGTTAATACAGCGGATGTGCTCGTAATCATGTTCATCACCTGCTTAAAAATTTATTAAAAAGTCGTTGGCTTCATCATCTTTCTAAAATGTGAACTACGCAAACACTGCCTAGCCCCACCATATGGGCCATTCCTTTTTTAGCTCCCGGCTGCTGCCGAACTCCTGCTTCATGACGAAGCTGCCTTGTCACTTCAACGATCTGGCCAAGCCCTGTCGGACCAGTTGGATGGCCCATCGCGATCAAGCCGCCTGAAGGGCTGACAGCGCATTGCCCGCCAATATCCATCCCGCCTTCAGCAAGAAAATCCGGAGCCTGGCCTTCGCCGCATAATCCAAGCGCTTCAACATACAGCAGCTCTTCGATGGAAAACGCATCGTGCAGTTCAATGACATCCAATTGGCTGGCGCTCATTCCTGCTTCTTTCAATGCAATCGCAGCGGTTTCCCGCGTCAATTCAGCATCAAATCCGGCGCCTGGCCGATAAACCCGTTCACTTCGCGATACGGATGAAACCACTCGAATGGCTCTGCTCGCATCGATTCCATATCTTTTCATTCCTTCTTCAGATGCAACGATTGCCGCTGCCGCCCCTTCGCCAATCGGACAACATTGAAGTCGGGTCAACGAACCTGATATCGGTTTGTCTGAAAGAATTTCTGCCAGCGTCCTTTCTTTTTGGCGATGAGCATACGGATTTTTTGCGCCATTTCGATGATTTTTGACAGCGACCTGGGCAATCTGTTCGACTGTGACGCTGTACTTTTGCATATATTCATTTGCGAGCAGGGCAAAATGGGTAAAAGGAACAATTGCATCACTGGCAAGGTCTTCCATTCCGTTTTTCTGAAAAGCTTTCGGCATGGGGTCCGGTTTATCCACTCCGACCGCCAATACAATGTCGCTAAACCCTCCGGCGACTTCCATACAAGCCAGACGAAACGCACTTGATCCAGTTGCTGAAGCATTTTCAATGTGAACTAAAGATGTTCCGGTTGTTCCGAGATGGCGAAGCATCGCACGCCCAGCTGCCATGCCAAGCTTAGCCGTTCCGATATAAGAGGATTCAACAGCTGGCCACTCCAATTTTGAATCATTCAGCGCTTCGCGTATGGCGGTTAATCCTAGCTCAACATAAGTTTTTGCACTAGCGTGTTGATAGCGGTGCAATCCGATGCCAATGACGTAAACCGGCCGCTGATCCTTAAGAAGTTTCCCCACGGCGGCCTGCACTTCCTTCCACATCCAATGGAACAGGGGTAAATCTTAAATCTGCGATTTTGCGTCCTCGTTCATCACAATCAACTACTGTAAGCGTTGAATAAACGGTTTGACCGATAAACAGGCTCGATTCATCCGCCACATCTAATAAAGCGCGTATGGCGCACCCCGCATCCAATACAATCGTTGCTGCAATATAAGGAGCCTGATAGTTCTCTGAATCGCTGCGGTGCACGGTTGCAAAAGCGCGCAGCTTTCCTTTTCCTGATATTTCAATGTCTTCAATGTCATGTCCAAAACGGCCGCATCGCTCACAGCCATAGCGTTGGCGTGGAAAGAACACATAGCCGCATTTGCAGCGGCAGCCTTTTAATGCTGGATAATCAGGAAGATGCGGCGTGCCTTCCAATGAAAATAGCGACGGTTTAGCTGGCAAATAGGAAACCATGGCTCTCTTCCTCCTTTTTTTCATGAATGATGCAAAAAGCAATTGATTAATTTGTTAATAAATGACAAGCATCGGAAACATAATCAAAACCGCCAGAGCCATCAATAAAGCGATTAAATAGGGTATCACTTCTCTGATCGTATCGCCGACATCGGCTTCAGCTCCTGCTGCGGAAGCGTACAGCGTGATGCCGACTGGCGGCGTAATCTGCCCAATGATGACCATGATTTGGAATACGATTCCAAACCAAACAAGCGGCACATCATATTGCTTAAGCGCCATCAGCAATGGCGGCAATGCAGCCAACGTTAAAATAAATGCATCAAAGAACATTCCCAAAATAAAGAATAGAACCATTATTGCAGCAATAAATCCGATATAGCTTAATCCCAAATCACTGACAAATCTCGCTCCAAATTGCGGGACATTTTCATAAGCAAGCACCCTGCCAAAAACGATTGCCCCCATAATGATAAACCAGACTGCTGAAGTGCTGCGGGCTGTATCTTTAAGAATCTCCTTCATCACTTGCAAATTTAAACTGCGGTAATAAAAAAATCCTAGAAGAAGGGCTACAATGCAGGCAACCCCGGCAGACTCGGTAGGGGTAGCAATGCCAAAATAAATGGAAACCAAAATGGCCAGGGGGATGGTAAAAGCAGGCAGAGCTTTCACGAAAGCTTTCAATCTTTCATTCCACGTATACCTTCGATCTCTTTGGATCTCTTGATTATTTCGGCACGTAACATAACACGCCAAAGATAAAAAAATGGCCATTAAAACGCCTGGAACAATTCCAGCCATAAAAAGGTCGCCGACAGACACTTCCAATATCGGACCCAATATGATAAAAGCCAAACTCGGCGGAATCAATAATCCTAGCCCTCCTGCACTTCCGCAAATCGCCGCTATCGTGCTGCGCTTATAGCCAAACCGCACCAGCTCGGGAACGGCTATCGTTGAAATCGCAAGGGCCGTTGCCAAACCTGAACCGCACATGGCGCCAAATCCTGCTGCTGCAACAATGGCTGTAATTCCCATGCCGCCTCGAATATGTCCAAAAAAACTTCGCGCTAGATTAAATAAATCTCTTGTCGCTCCCGTTCTTGCCATGATGCCACCCAACAAAATAAACAATGGCAGAGCAATCAGCGTAAAACTTGCCACTGAATTTGCAGCGGTTTCCCCCAATACTTCTCCTGGAACTTCGGCATAGAGAATCAGAAATGGGATTGCAAAAGCCGCAAAAGCAACATAAAAAGGGGCTCCGCTTAAAAGCAATGCAATCACTAATAGAACGCAGATAGCAATAATTAGCAACTCCATTGTTATTCTCCTCTCCCAGACTCGATCGCTTTAAAAAACCGCCCAATAAAAAACAATATACAAAGGATTAAGCCAACTGCCGCACCGAGTGTTTGCACACTGTATGGCAGTCCGAGCGATGTCTCATACCGGGAATCAATGCGAGTTAAAAAAACGGCTTGTTTGATGACAAAATAACATAGCAAGCTTGAGAAAATAATGCCGGCCAAACTATTCACCATATCCATGATTCTCTTCCACTTTGGATTCGCCTTCACATATAAAATGTCCAGATCAATATGCCTTCGTTCTTTTGTTATCGTGCCGGCTCCTAAAAAACCGCAATAGACACTCAAAGCGATAGCCACTTCCAAAAACCAGTCATGAGGCTGTTTAAATACATATCTGGAAATCACCTCAAACGTCACAAGAAGCGCCAAAACAATATACAGCCAAAAAGTCCATTGCAGCTTGCTTTCCAGCCAATCGAATAACGAATTGATTTTGTGTACAAATTTCATTGCATTGCAGCCTCCAATAATCGAAATTTCGATAGGCTTATCCTCTCAAGTTTTAAAGATAAACCGAACCGCGAAAATTAAAGACCCGCCGCTTCTTGGGCAGCCTTTAATATTTGTTCTGCCTCAGGAGAAATTTCATGATAATGGGGATAAACTTCTTCAACGATGATTTGATCCAGCTCTTTTATTACATCATTGGAAAAAATAATCCAGTTCGCTTTCTCATTCACTTTTTCCCTGTCTTTTTCCCACTGTTTTTCAATTTCGGAAATTGCCCACTCATGAAGTTCCGGTATAACCTTTTCTTCTATCGCAGCTTGAAGATGATCAGGAAGACTTCCCCAGCTTTCATTCCCAATGATTAAACTCATGTTGTACATCGTAAACAGCCAATTTTCAGCCATAATATTTGGAGCAACTTCATAAAAATTGTTTCGCGCGTAAGCATCTAAACCTGTAGCCAAACCGTCGATGACGCCTTGCTGAAGCCCGCCATATACTTCAGGAATAGACAGCGTTGAAACCGACGCTCCGACAGCTTCAATGAAATTGCGCGTTCCTTCGCCGCCTGCGCGGATAATCATTCCTTTAAAATCTTCCACATTTTTAATTTCATTTGGGGAATAAAAGTATTGCTGGCCGATTAAAAATGTATCCAGTTCTTTTGCGCCTTTTTTCTCCAGCAGTTCCTTTATGATTTGGTAGCCATTCTCATCTTCTATAAATTGATAAAACTGTTCGGCTGTCTGAAATAAACGGGGGGCGCTGACAATCGAAGCTTCAGGAACACCCGCCTCTGGATATGAACCCGGCACGCTGGTCACGGCTATTTCTAAAGAACCGCCCATGACCGCTTTTGTCATATCGCCGTAGTTATCATACAACTCTCCTTGGCCATAGATCTTAATTTCCAATTCGCCATCAGTGTGCTCGTGGACCAAATCCGCAAATTTGTTGGAATACCTGGAGTAAAAGTCTTCCTCATTTCCCTCAGTTCCCGGGTGCGACAATCGATATTCAATCGTTTGCTTTCCTTCTTCATTTGCCGTTTTTGAATTTGAACAAGCGGCAACCAATGAAATGATTATGACAGCCAAAATGAGAACCAACGGTTTTTTTATCGCCATTGCCATCCTCCTTTTTTAAAAATCATGACGAACCTTGCAAATCCCTTTCAAAATTTTAAATAATCAAAATTTTCCGATCAATATTCTGCTTATATGTGCCCATCTCCTTTCTTTCTATTGCACTTTCTAATTTATTTCGCTGTTGGTTCAAGTATAAATTGTTATTTTATATAATGTAAAATAGCAATTTTAAATAATAATATTAATATTCTCAATATTGGAAAAGGGGGACAGCCATGCGCATTGATCAATTGATCTACCTTGTTGAAATCTCGAGGCTCGGATCCATATCGCTTGCCGCCGAACATCTTCACATCTCTCAACCAACCATCAGCCTGGCTATAAATAACTTAGAAAAAGAGCTCGGAAAAAAACTGTTTGTCCGTTCCAGGCTTGGCACGCATCCCACCGAAGATGGAAAAATCATCATTCATAAAGCTAGACAGATCGTCAGCATTCTGGAGGAAATCAAAGAATTAACCGACCCGAATTCCAATCAGCTGACCGGCTCGCTAATCATGTCAGCTGTTCCGGGTTTCAGCATTTCACTGCTGCCAAAAACATTTGTAAACTACAAAAAAAAATTCCCCCGCGTCGAACTTGAACTGCAGCAAGGAGGGTCGTTTCAAATTGCCGAAAAAGTAAAAAGCGAAAAAATTGATCTCGGTTTTGTAACGATCATTAAACCCAACCAATTTGAATATGATGAAAAATTGTCTTTCAAACCGCTCGCCGTGGGAAAAGTTATGGCTTGTGTCGGAAAAAAGTCGCCTTTAGCCGAAAAATCAAGCATCACTTTCAAAGAAATCATTCATCATCCAGTCATCACGCTATCAGGTTACCAAATGTATAAAACCATTTTAAACATCCTTAAAAAACATGGCGAACCAAATATCTTGCTAAATTCAGGCAACAGAGATATGGGAAGACAAGTCCTTGCAGCAGGTCTTGGGGTTGGATTTATTTCAAGCGTAATTATAAAAAACGATCCTTATTTTACATCTCAAAAGCTCGTCGCCATTCCGATAGCCGATGCAGAAATAAATCTTTATTACGGCTATATCCGGCTAAAAAACAAACATTTCACAACAGCAGCAAGAGAATTCGTAAAAATGTTGGAAAATGATTTGGCATAATTGAATCACAACAAGCATTTTCGATGAAACACAACTGGCAAAGAGCATGTCCAAATCGGAAGAAATTTTATTTTAACATTGCAATAAAAAGCTTTCTCTTCCAAATGAATCAGAAGAGAAAGCCTCTTTTTCGCATCCTATCGATTCAGCAGGCTGCCAACATAGCGCAAGAGCTCATTGGCTGACGTTGAATTATAGCCGTAATCATCAATCAGACGTGCAATCACCTCATTGATTTTCTTTAATTGCGATTCGTCCGGAGTTTGTGTCGATGTCGTAATTTTGACAACATCTTTCAAATCCGCAAACAGCTTTTTCTGAATCGCTTCTCTTAATCGATCGTGGGAATGATAATCAAAACGTTTGCCTTTGCGGGCAAAAGCCGAAATGCGAATTAAAATTTCTTCGCGAAACGCTTTCTTGGCATTTTCAGATATCCCGATTTGCTCTTCAATCGAGCGCATTAACTTTTCATCCGGATTCATTTCCTCGCCGGTAAGCGGATCTCTTAACTTGTTTTTATTGCAATACGCTTCGACATTGTCAAGATAATTTTCCAACAATGTTTTTGCGGATTCCTCATAGGAATAAACGAATGCTTTTTGAACTTCTTTTTTAGCGATTTCATCATATTCCCGGCGTGCAATCGCGATAAAATTCAAATATTTTTCTTTATCTTCTTCCGAAATTGAAGGATGCTGATCCAGCCCGTCTTTTAACGAGCGCAAAACATCTAGCGCATTAATGGACGGCGTTTCCTTGCGAATGATCGAAGAAGAAATGCGATTGATGACGTAGCGCGGATCAATGCCGCTCATTCCTTCATCGGGAAATTCAGCCTTCAACTCTTCCACATCCACTTGATTGAAGCCTTCAACGCTTTCCCCGTCATAGAGGCGCATTTTTTTCACGAGATCGATTCCTTGCTTTTTCGACGGCTTCAGCCTCGTTAAAATTGAAAAGATCGCAGCGACTCTCAACGCATGAGGCGCAATATGGACATGGGCCATATCGCTTTCTTTAATCATTTTTTCATAAATCCGCTCTTCTTCGCTTACTTTTAAATTGTAAGGGATCGGCATCACGATGATTCGCGAATGCAGCGCTTCATTTTTTTTGTTGGAGATAAACGAACGGTATTCCGCTTCATTCGTATGCGCAACGATCAGTTCATCCGCGCTGATGAGCGCAAACCGCCCTGCTTTAAAATTGCCTTCTTGCGTCAATGAAAGCAAATGCCATAAAAATTTTTCGTCGCATTTTAACATCTCTTGAAATTCCATAATGCCGCGATTGGCCTTATTCAGCTCGCCGTCAAACCGGTATGCGCGCGGATCCGATTCGGAGCCGTATTCAGCAATGGTAGAAAAATCAATGCTTCCCGTTAAATCAGCTATGTCTTGCGATTTCGGATCAGAAGGGCTGAATGTTCCGATGCCAACGCGGCGATCTTCATCAAAAAAAATTCGCTCTACGAGCACGTCTTCAATTTTTCCTCCGTATTCCTGTTGAAGCCTCATCGTGTTAAGCGGAGACAGGCTCCCTTCAATGCGTATGCCATATTCTTTATAAAAATCTTCTCTCAAATGCTGGGGAATGAGATGGAGCGGATCCTCATGCATCGGGCAGCCTTTAATCGCATAAACGGCGCCTTCATCCGTGCGGGTGTAGCGTTCCAAGCCACGCTTCAGCATCGTAACAATCGTTGATTTTCCGCCGCTGACGGGCCCCATCAATAATAAAATGCGTTTTCGCACATCCAACCGTTTCGCAGCGGGATGAAAATATTCTTCCACTAATCGTTCAATCGCTTCTTCCAAGCCGAATATTTCTTCATTAAAAAAACGATAAGAATTGCGTCCGTCTTTTTTATCAATGCCTGCAGCTTTTATCATATTATACACGCGCGAATGAGCGGTCTGCGCAATTTCAGGCCTTTCTTTCAACAACTCTAAATATTCAGCAAACGTCCCTTCCCACTTTAAACGCTCTTCCTCTTCACGATACTGCTTTACCTTATCTAAAATGTCCATTCAATCACCTTCCATATGTGCTATCCAATCCACTGATAACAAACGGAACACAGCCTTGTTGTTAAAGGGACCTGCATATTTGCTTTTTATCATCGTATGCAGAATGGCGCGGCATGATTACGGAACTTTTGCTTAGCATGGTAAAATAAGGCTAGTGAGGAAAAAAACATGAAAAGAGTGAAAGCGTCATGTTGAAAAAAGCGGTCGGCGTTTCGATGATTATAATCTTGTTCATCCTGTTTGTTTTTGCTTTCATCGGGGCATCCAAAGAACTTCAAACCTCGATAACACCGAAAGAATGGTGGAGAGAAAACATCTTGCTCGACGACATTTCCATTGAAAAAAACAGCCAATTTCTCGATAAAAACGGAAACGCATTTGAAGACGTCTACTTGACGGAAAAGCGGAAATACATCGCTTATGAAGACATCCCGATTCAAGTCATCCATGCGTTTATCGCAGTTGAAGACCAAGCTTTTTTCACGCATCGCGGAATCGATATTCGCGGGATCGGCCGAGCGCTGCTGGTCAATGCGCAGCAAGCGTCGATACAGGAAGGGGGCAGCACAATCACCCAGCAGCTGGCGCGCAATCTGTACTTGTCCAATGAAAAAAAATACGAGCGCAAACTAAAAGAGCTGCTCATTGCCTATAAACTGGAAGAACAATTTACAAAAGAAGAAATTATTGAGCTTTATCTGAATAAAATTTACTTTCAACATGGGGTGTACGGCATTGAAACGGCGGCCCAGCATTACTTCAACAAACCAAGCAGCGAGCTCACATTGGCGGAAACCGCTTATTTAGCTGCTATTCCGAACAATCCAACGCGCTATGACCCGATCAAAAACAGCAGCCAAACAAAAAAGCGCCAGCGCCACATATTAAAAAACATGCTTGAAAACAGCTACATAACCAAACAAGAATATGAAAACGCCATAGCGGAAAAAATCACGTTAGACGTCCAAAAGCCGGTTCATCGCTATCCCGACTATGCAGACTATGTTTATCGTGAATTTCGTGAACTCGTCGCCGAAAAAGAAGGCTATAAAAAGCAGCTGGAAAAAGCGGAAACAGAGGAAGAAAAACAAAAAATCCTGAAAAAACTGCAGGAAAGGACAAATGAATGGCTCTATGAAAAAGGCGTTCGCATTCATACCGCGCTCGACCCCGAAATGCAAAAGAATGCTGTCAGCGCAGTGCAGCATGTCATGAGAAATAAACAGGCTGAAACAGCGGTCGTTGTGATCGATCATCATGAACACGCCATTTCCGCTGTCGTCGCCGGAAAACAGTTTAAAAGAAATACATTCAATCATGCCTATCAAACGCACCGCCAGCCCGGTTCAGCGATTAAACCGCTGCTTGTTTTTGCACCCTATTTTGAAGAAACGAACGCCTCGACGTCCCAGCTGATTAATGCACGCCCCTTTTGCAAAGGTTCGTTTTGTCCAAAAAATTACGGAAATGCCGTTTATCAATACGTAACCGTTGAAAAAGCGTTTGCGTCTTCAATCAATACGGCGGCTGTTCGTTTGATGGACAGCATCGGCATTGAACGGTGTTTTGAATATCTCAAACCGTTTCAATTTAAAAAAGCGCTGCAAAGCGAAAAAAACCTTGCAAGCGCGATCGGAGGGTTGACTTACGGCGTCAGCCCAGCCGAATTGACAAATGCCTATACCGCATTCGCCACGGAAGGAACGTTTACAAAAAGCTACGCCATTCAAAAAGTAACGGATGAAAACGGTGAGATATTGCTCGAATGGGAGAAAAAGCCAAAATCGGTTTGGAGTGAATCAACAAATGGCAAACTGCGGCATTTGCTGCATAAAACCATGACATCCGGCACTGCCAGACAAGCTTATATCGCCAAAGACTATATCGGCGGAAAAACCGGAACGACGAACGACGTCAAAGATTTATGGTTTATCGGACTGACCGATCGCTACACGGCAGGCGTATGGATTGGAAGCAAAGACGGCAAATCCATTGCGCATTATGAAAGCAGCCGTCCGCATTTGCGCATTTGGAAAACAATCATGCAGCGGCATTAAATGCTCAGCGCAGCCAATACGGCATGATAAACGCGCAATGCGACATACATGACCGCAAAAATAAAAACGGCCCAAAACAACACGATCATAAATACCATGCCGAACATATTTCCAACTGTTAAATAGCCGCTTACTTTAAAAATAAAAAAGACAAAATAAACGAAACAGGCTGCAGCAAAAATAATTGCAATCGCCAACAGCGATTGATAGAAAAAAAGCGAAAGCAGGCTTCCGGCGACAAAAATCATTGAACCTGAACGAATCTTCATGAGCACTTGCCCTTCTTCGTCTTTTGAAAAGAAAAAAAGGGCCAGCTCATTCACGGTATTCGCAATTAATTTTAACGCAGAAAATAACATAAAGTACATGAACGCGAGCAAAAATAACAGCGACAGCTTAAACGATGCTTCTGAAAAAAATTCAAGCAGGCCGGAGTATAAACCGAGCATTTCCAGCCATTGAATAACTTTAAATTCCGTATAAAGCGAAAATGACAAGCTGAATAATAAAATCGACAAAAGCGGAAAATGACTAGTGATATATGTATTTTTTATAATTCATGCATCTCCTTTTTTGACAAGTTTTTATCGTTTCCAGCCAAACGATTCACATTCGAATGCCATTGGGCTATAATATAAGCCAGATCATTTCTTGCGAAAAAATGAGGAGGATCAAAGCATGAGCTTTATTTTAATTTTAGGCGTCTGCCTTGCGTTTCTTACGGCAATCTTTACAGCGGGCTACAATGAACGTCCGGGTATAAAGAAGAAATAAAAACCTTTGCTGCTGCAGCTGTCACGCCAGCGCGAAAATGCCGAATGGCATAAAAAAACGACCCTCATACGGTCGTTTTTATTATTTCATGCCAGGAAAGCCTTGCTGCCGCAGCACTTCATAAACGATGATCGCCGCCGTATTCGACAAATTCAGCGCTCGCACACAATCCGTCATCGGAAGCCGTATGCAGCGCTCTTGATTGCTTTCAATGATTTCATGGGGCAAGCCGCTCGTCTCTCTTCCAAAAACAAAATAATAGTCGCGGCTCGCATCTGCAAAATTAAAATCAGTATGTTTATGCGTTCCAAATTTCGTCAAGTAATAAAATTCCCCTTCATTTTTTTCATAAAATTCATCAAGGGAATCGTAATACCGGACGTCAACAAACTGCCAATAATCCAATCCTGCCCGTTTCAACATTTTGTCGTCAGTTGAAAACCCGAGCGGACGAATCAGATGCAGCACCGTATTTGTCGCCGCGCATGTTCGCGCGATGTTGCCTGTATTTGCTGGAATTTCCGGCTGGTATAAAACAACGTGCAATCCCACCGTTTCTGTTTCACCCCATCACTGATCACGAATATGAAAAAATTTATATTGGATGCTGTCTGTATAAGCGGTTGAATCTTCGTAAGCCCAATACCGCATTCGGCTATTTGTCGTATGCGCATTGACCAAGGGCATATTGTATTGGTCTTTGGCGACAACAATCGTTGTATGCTGCCATCTTCCATCCCCGTCAAAATCATAGCAGATAACGTCTCCAAGTTCCAGATGTTCAGGACGATTGACTTCTTTCGCTCGCAGCCCTGATTTTGAAGTGCTTAAATACCAGTGAAGCGAGTGAGCAACCGCCCAGCTGTAGCTCCAATTATGATTTTGATACCACCATCCTTGCGCGCGATTCGGATACCCTCTCATCGGCGCCCCTCCAGCGCGCAAGCATTGCGACACATAATTCGTACAGTCAACGTCAAATTTTCGATAAGCGGGATTATAGTCGTTCCACCAGCGTTCAGCGTATTGCACCGCTTGTTGGCGGTCATACGCAAAACGCACCGGCTGAATCGCGCCGCCGTTCTCCGCTTCAGCTTTCGCTTCTTCATCGCTGGCGGCCGTTTTTTCAATCAATCGATCTTCGACAAGCCTTTTCAGCTGAAACAGCGCTTCCCGCTCCTCGACCCGCTCTTCAATGTAAAAATGCTCCTTTTGCTTCATCAGCCATTGATGATGAATGCCATAGCGGATGAATTCTTTGCCGTCAACATAACGAAACCCGACGAGCTGTGCGCGAGACGCAGCCTTTACGACTTTAACGTTCCGATCGCGAAGTTGGAGCATCTTTCTTTCATGCGCCGCTTGTTCAAGTTTTGAAAACGCGCCTACCGTTTTATCATTGACAATCTCGTCATTCCGTTCAAGCCAGCAATTTTTCAGCTGTTGTGTCCAATCCATGGCAAGCTGCTCCTTTCAAAAACAATTGCTTCCTTTCAATTTATGAAAAAAACGCTTGCCCTACGCCTATTTTTAAACAAAAAAAAGAACCTTGCCGGTTCTCGGTTATGACGTATGTTTTTTTTCCATTTGTTTTTCTAAAGCGAGCAAATGCGCTTTTTTATCCAACCCTCCCCCGTAGCCCACCAATGCTCCGTTTGAACCGATTACGCGGTGGCAGGGGATAATGATTGGAATCGGATTTTGGTTGTTGGCTCCTCCGACCGCCCGCACCGCTTTTGGCATTCCAATGCGTTCAGCCACTTGTTTATAGCTCATTGTTTCGCCATATTGAATCGTCTGCAAAACTTGCCATACTTTTAACTGAAATGGCGTGCCGCGCAAATCCAGCGGCAATTGAAACGACGTTCGCGTTCCATAAAAATACTCGTTCAACTGTTTGATCGGTTCTGACAGCCTTTCTTCATCGCGCTCGCATTCATGCTTAAAAAAGTGTTTGTTCAGCTTCATCTTCATAATCGCTTGTTCAGCCTCGCTGTATTCAAGCGAACATAGGCCTTCCTCCGTGGCAAACAGCGTTAAAGGGCCCAGCGGACTTTCCATTTCAGCGTAAGCCAAATGCAGTTTCACCTTTGACTCCATGAACGATCCCCTCTTATCAGAAAATACTTTTCTTATTGTATATCATTATGATCGCGAAGGCGACTCTGTTGAACGCTTATTTTTCGCTAGTGACAGCCCTTTTTTTATTTCCTGCAGCACCTCAGGCTCGTTTTCGTCCTTTTCCAACTTTTTCAAAGCAGCGATCGCTTTATCGCCGCCGATTTTGCCTATCGCCCACGCTGCTGTTCCACGAATCACCGGACGCGGGTCGGTTTTCGCGACATCCATTAAATCATCCAATGCCGTTTCATCTTTAAAATGAGCCAGTGCAAGGATCGCATTTCGCTGAATCGGCTTTTTGCCACGCCACGAGCCTGAAAGATGGCCAAACATCTCTTTAAACGTCCGATTGCTCATTTTTAACAGCGGCTTTAAAGGCGGCATTGCTAATTCCGGATCCGGCTCAAACTCTTCATGCAAGTAGAAATTTTTATCTCGATTAAACGGACAGACGATTTGGCACTTATCCATCCCATAGAGCCGATTGCCTAGCAGTTCGCGATACTCGTCAGGCAAAAAATCTTTCGTTTGGGTCAAATAAGCTAAACATTTTTTTGCATTGAGCTGCCCTCCCTGAACGAGAGCGCCGGTCGGGCATGCTTCCACACATTTGTTGCATGAGCCGCAGGACTCTAATACAGGTTCGTCTGGCGGAAAAGGCAAGTTCGTAATCATTTCGCCTAAGTAAACATATGAGCCAAACTCCGGGGTGATGAGTGAACAATTTTTCCCAACAAAGCCAAGCCCGGCGCGTTCGGCAACGGCTCGATCGGAGAGCTCCCCCGTATCGACCATCGATTTCATGACGGCCGATGGAACACGCTCTTTAATAAAAGCTTCCAGCTTTTTTAAACGTTCACGAAGAACGAGATGATAATCCATTCCCCATGATACGCTGGCAAATAAGCCGCGGCGATTTTCTTTTTCATTTTTTGGCTTGTTTTTCAACCGGGATGGATAGGCCAGCGCAATAGCAATAATGGACCTGGCTTCTGGCATGAGGCGTTTTGGATCGGTGCGCTTCTCGATGTCTTTTTCTTCAAATCCGGACTGATAATTGAGCTGCTGCTGCACACGCAGCCGCTCTTTCAGTTCTACGAACGGATCAGCAGTCGTAAAGCCAATTTTGTCAATCCCGATTGATTTACTATATTCAATGATTTCCTGTTTGAGCTTGTTTAACGACATGACATGATCCTTCCTTCTTTTTTATTGCAGCTGCAAGCATATGCTACAATATTTATTAAATGATGATGAGAACGAGGTGGAAATGATATGGCGATCGTAACAATATCCGAAGCAGTGCTGCAGCGCATTCCAAAATTTAAGCTCGGTGTTATCCAATATCATAACATCGCCGTCAGCGCATCACCACAAATGCTGCGCGGACGTTTTCATTTGTTTCAAGAGCAGCTGAAACTTGAATTTGAAGGGAAAAAATCAACAGATGATGCGGCGATACGCGAATGGCGTTCCATTGTCAAAACGTTCGGAACCGATCCATCGAGATACCGTCATTCAGCAGAAGCATTGCTAAGAAGGGTGATAAAGGGGAATTTCGTTCAATCGGTCAATTCAGCCGTTGATGCTACAAACTTGCTTTCTCTGCAATACAAAATTCCATTTGGCATTTACGATCAGGACAAACTTGCTTTTCCCATTCAACTGGATGTCGGCGGCGGGCAAGATGCATATGAAGCGCTGAACGGACGCGACTATCATTTGGCAAACAAGCTGATGCTGCGAGATGAAAAAGGCCCTTTTGGGAGCCCGTTTGTCGATTCAAAACGCTCCAGCGTTTCAAATCAAACGGCAAATGGCTTGCACATCGTATATCTGCTGCCAACAATGGGAGCTGAAGAAGCAAAAAAGCAGCTGGATGCAATTGCAAAGCTGTTCCATTCGCTTCATGGAGGCGATTATCAAAGCGAACTTATTGAGGGCTGAAAATGCCGAAACGCTCCCAGACCTCCTCCAATTCTTCTAAATGCTGTTCGATTTCAGCGCGTTTTTTTCTTCCAACGGCAGTAATGAGAGCATTGATCAAACTTAGCGGGGCAACAAAAGAATCGATAAAAGAAGGCATGTCGCTTCTTGCACAAAGCGCAATGTTCGCGTACGGAATCAAAGGCGAAAGCATATTATCGGTAATCGCAATCACGGTCGTTCCCCGATCTTTTGCAAAAGAAACAGCTTCAACCGTATTTTTCGTATACCGGGCAAAGCTTAATCCGATGACAACATCATTTTCATCGATCCGAAACAGCTTTTCTGAAATGCCGTGCGGATTCCGAATCAACTCGGCGTTTTCAAACATGAGATCGAAATAAAATTCCAAAAACGATCCGACAGAAACCGCGCTTCGATTCGCGATGATAAAAATCCGATTTGCGTTGATAATCGCGTCGACCGCCTCATGAAATTTTTCCAGGTCCAGCTGTTCGGCCATCATTTGTATCCGTTGAACATCTTCATTAAACATTTCATAAATCGCTTTATCTTCTTTGTCGTACACATCATCAGACAGCTTTAAACGCTCCACCGTCGTCAGCTGCTTTTTTACCGCCTCTTGCATCGCGCGCTGAAATTCAGGATAGCCCTCATAACCGAGGAAAGTGGCGAAGCGGACAACCGTCGCTTCGCTCACCCCAACCATTTTCGCAAGCTGGCCAACATTGAAAAAAGGGACAGATTCCGTATTGCTTAAAATGTAAAGTGCAATTTTCCGCTGCGATTTGCTCATTTCATTCACTTTTTCAGAAATGGCTTGATACACATCAGGCATAAACAACCCCTACCATCTGAAAAAAATTGGCTGCCACAATTAAACGCGGAAGCCGAGACAAAAATTCAGCGAATTTTTTTGATGGCATGTTCGTGTGCTTCTATTGTATCATGAATTTCTTTTTCTGTGTGTACAACCGATAAAGAGTAGCGATTCATTGGCTTCGTGTAAATGCCCAATTTTAGCAATTCGTAATCAATGCGTTTGCGCAGCACCAAATCAGCTTTATTCATATCGCGATAATTCACAATTCGTTCATCCGAAAATACAATGTTAAACATGCTTCCCATACCGATTGCCTGCATATCGATGTTGTAGCGGCGATATAAGGCTTCCAGTTCCGTCCGCAGCATTTTTGAACGCTTTAGCAGTCGATTCATCGCATCATTGCTTTCGAGCGCTTCTATCGTAGCAAGGCCAGCAGTGAGCACAGTGGGATGGCCATTGTATGTGCCGCTGTGAAACATGATGTCATCTGAACGCTGTTTGTTTTCACCTGCAGCCAAAATGTCGTTTCCGCGCTCTGGCGACATGATCTGCATAATTTCCTTTTTCCCTCCAACTGCGCCAATTGGAAATCCGCCGCCAAGCACTTTTCCCAAAGCCGTTAAATCAGGCTTCACATTGTAGATCGACTGCGCGCCGCCTAAATGAAGGCGAAAACCGGTCTTTACTTCATCAAAAATGAGCAGAATCCCCAACTCTTCAGTGATTTTTCGCAGCTGGTACATAAAATGCTCATCAGCAGGAATAAACCCGCCTTGTACAGGCTCTAAAATCACGGCTGCAATTTCATCTCGATGCTTTCGTAAAATTTGCCCGGTTTTATCGATATGATTAAACGGCAAAACGATCGTATGCTCAAGATCATAATCAGAAATCCCTTTCGAATCAGGAATGGATCTCGGCGACGTTTCATCGCCGGCATCCGATACGTTCGGATTGACGCTGATCAGCATTTGATCATAGCCGCCATGATAATGGCCTTCAAATTTTGCAATTTTTCGTTTCCCTGTCATCGCCTTAGCCAAGCGAATGGTGAGCAGCGTCGCTTCAAGCCCGGAATTTGTAAAGCGGACCATATCAATGCTCGGAAACAAGGCGCACAATTTTTTTGCCATTAGAAATTCCAATTCGTGCGGCGCGCCAAACACAGAACCGGATGACTGCAAAAATGAAACGACAGCATCAGCCACTTTCGGATGCGCGTGCCCTAAAATGAGTGCGCCGTAGCATAGCAAATAGTCAATATACTCGTTTCCGTCTACGTCAACCAATCGGCTTCCTTTCCCTCGATCCATAACGATTGGGTGCGGCTCAAAATATTTAATATTGGCAGTGACTCCCCCCGGAATGATTTTCTTTGCCTCTTCATAGGCTGCAACTGACCGTGACATTTTGTCAGAAATGACACTCGGCACAACAGCTTGTTTGCCCATTCCACACATCCCTTTTAAATTTTTGAAATAATCATTTCATATTTTAATGATATGTTTATTTTATTTCATTATACGCGATTTTTTTTCAAATGGGTAGGCTAATGCAATAAAAATTTCACAATCAGCAAACAAAATAAAAAAGACTTGTGAATTTTTCATTCACAAGCCTTTGATGGCGATTCGCTAATTCAGAGACATGCGCGGGCGTTCAATCACATCTTTCGGCCGCCGTGATTGAATGAACAGCACCGCCAATATCACAACGATTCCAATTACATCTGAAATATGCTCTGGATAGATTAGCGACAATCCGGCTGCAAAGAGAACCACCCGCTCCCAAACGTATGCTTTGCGAATAAAGAATCCCATTAATCCGCTGCTCACGCCAATCATTCCGATTGCCGCTGTAATTACCGAAATCGCTGTCGGAATCACTTGAGCATCAATTAACAGCATCTGCGGATTTAGCACAAACATATACGGAATAATGTAAGCAGCGGTGGCCAGCTTAAATGCGGTCACCCCGCTCATAAATGGATTGGCCCGCGCCAATCCCGCCCCAGCATAAGCCGCTAAACAAACTGGCGGGGTAATGTCGGCGATGATGCCGAAATAAAACACGAAAAAGTGAGCAGCAAGAACCGGAACATCAAGCCCTAAAACGAGTGCAGGCGCAGCCATCGTTGCTGTTACAATATAATTCGCCGTCGTGGGCAAGCCCATGCCTAAAATGAGGCACGCAATCATCGTAAACAAAAGCGTCATTAGCAAACTGCCGCCGCCGAGGGCAATAATGCCATCGGCAATGCGATGGCCAAGGCCGGTTTGAACGACAACGCCGACAATAATGCCTGCAGCCGCACACGCAGCAATGACAGGCAAAGCCGTACGGGCTCCCTCTTCAAATGCTTTAAAAACATCTCGAATCGACATGCGCGTCTCTTTTCGAACCAAACTGACTAAAAAAGAAACCAAAATTGCGGTCAATGCCGCTCTCATCGGCGTCCTTCCAGATAATAGCGTATAAAAAATGACGATGAGCGGCAAAATCAAATAGCCGCGTTCCACCATTAACTGCCCCAGTCTTGGCAAAGCATCTTTAGAAAAGCCGACAATGCCCATTTTTTTCGACTCGAAATGCACACCTAAAAACACCCCGGCAAAGTAAAGCAGTGCAGGAATGATCGCCACAAGCATAATGTGGCTGTATGGCGTCTCCGTGTATGTCGCCATGATAAACGCCGCAGCTCCCATAATCGGCGGCATAATCTGTCCGCCTGTTGAAGCGCTTGCTTCCGTAGCTGCAGCAAACTCCGGCTTATATCCCGCTTTTTTCATCATTGGAATGGTAAACGAACCGGAACCGACCGTATTTGCAACCGAACTTCCTGACACCATGCCTTGCAAAGCGCTGGCAACAACTGCCGCTTTTGCTTGGCCGCCAGTAAATCTTCCCGTCAGCGCAAACGCCAAATCATTAAAAAATTGGCCGACTCCCGTGCGGATCAACATGACGCCAAAAAGCAAAAACAGAAAAATAAATGTCGATGACACTTGAATGGGCGTGCTGAAAATCCCTTTCGTCGTTAAATATAAATCGGTTGCCAGCGTACTCCAATCAAAACCGCGATGAGCAAACGTTTTTGTAGGGATGTAATTTCCATACATCGCATATAAAATCGCGGCGCCTGCCACAAATACAATCGGCAGCCCGACACAGCGCCTTGCTGCTTCGAGAACTAATAAAACGCCAAGTGTTGCCACAACATAATCCAACGAATTATACCCAAAGACAATCTTTTGATTGACAAGCTCTTCATAAAAAACGACGTTATAATAGCCGACGCAAAGTGAAACGAACGCCAATACGGCGTCATACCATGGAACTCCTTTTTGTTTGCGCTGCCACCCTTTTTTTGCCGGGTAAAGCAAAAAAATGAGCCCTAATGCCGTACCAAGATGAATCGGTCCTTGAATGCGCGCTTCAAAAGCGCCGCGATAACCCGTAAACAAATGAAATAACGTTAATGAAACCGCTATAAAAAATACAACCCAGGACCATTTTCCAAGATTCTTTCGATACCCGCTTTCACGGTCATATTTTTCAAGGATTTCATCAACCGATAAATCATCTTTGATAACATCCTTTTCTGATTTTTCGCCTTTATCAAACCACTTCTTCAAGCGAACACCACCCTTATACATTCATCGAAGTCAAGCTTGTTATAAAAAAGGACCAGGACACCAAGTGTCTGGCCCTTTTCATTTTCGGATATTATCTAATTCCTATTTCTTGGTAATATTTTTCTGCACCTGGATGCAGCGGCAAATCGCCAAGTCCATTCAGTGCATTTTCTTGCGTCATATGTCTCGCTTGAGGATGCGTATTTTCATCCGCATGTTCAAGCATCACTTTTGCCAGCTGATACGCCAAATCATCATCAACAGTGTCTGTATTTGCAACGAGAACGGCAAATGCCGAAGCTGCCGGAATGTCTTCCTCTAGCCATTCATAAGAACCTGCCGAAATGGTATAGGCTTCATAGCCGCTGTTCTCCTCAATGTAAGCTGTCGCTTCATCCGATAGTGGCAAAAATTTCACATCTCTCACTGACGCTTGCAGCTCATCGATTCCTGCATCTGGCAAGCCTAGAAGACCAAAAGATGCATCAATCGTTCCGTCTTGAAGCTTAGACTTTGCATCTCCAAATCCTTCTTGATACACTTCATAATCTCCTTCTTCCAAGCCGTACGCTTCAAGGACCAGCTTCGCTGCCGCTTGCGTGCCGCTTCCCGGCGGCCCAATCGCGACTCGTTTGCCGCGCAAATCTTCGATGCTGTTAATTCCGGTGCTTTCGCGTGTCACGATCTGCAAAACTTCAGGATAGATGTGTCCAATAAAAGCGAAATTGTCGACTTGATTGCCTTCAAAATCGCCCGTGCCCGCCAAAGCATCATACGCTGGAAGGTTAACCGTCATCCCAAGATCAAACTCACCATTTGAAATTTTCGCCAAATTTTCTACAGAAGCGCCTGACTCCGTTGATGTAACGTTAACATTATCAATGTTATTGTTCCATACGTTGGCCATTTCAGCGCCTAATGGGTAATAGGTTCCACCTTGGCTGCCCGTTCCCATCAACAAATCTGTTGTGCCGCCGCGATCAGACGTTCCTTTATTCTCTTCTGAGGCGCTGTCATCATCTCCGCCTCCACATGCTGCCACTAGCGCAAAGGCAATTAGTAACAGCATCGACAAAAAGACATGGTTTTTCTTAAACATTCAATCTCCCCCTTCATTTGCTCTGTTTAGTTTTTAAAAAGAGCTCATCGTTTATTCCTTGGCGAGAAATTTCCAATTATTCTGCCTATTCTCTATCGTACAAAAATTTTAAAAGATATGCAATCAATTAATTAAAATTAACGGATAAATTCCAAAAATGAGGAAATAGTAAGAGTGATAAAAAGACTATAAAAAGGAGGATTTACCTTATGTCGCTTATTCCGTATGACCCATTCAAACACTTCACAAATATCCGCAAAGATTTCGAAAACTTTTTTTCAGATTTTCCATCAACGTTTACTTTTGACAAACCGTTCAGCAGCCTAAGCAATATTCGAGTGGATGTGCACGAAACCGAAAATGAAATTATTGCAACATGCGATCTTCCTGGCCTTGAAAATAAAGAAGACGTCTCAATTGACGTCCAAAACAATCTGTTGACAATAAGCGGGACACTGAACCGCTCAAAAGAAATAAAAGAAGAAAATATGCACCGCCAAGAACGATTTGTCGGGCGCTTCCACCGCACTATCACGCTTCCGTGCCCAGTTAAACGCGAAGGCGTAAAAGCAACTTATCGCAACGGCATACTCGAAGTGCGCATGCCAAAACAAATGGAGAACAATCAAAAGAAAATCGATATTGAATTTTTGCATTAATGTAAAAGGCTAGGGGGGGTCCCCTAGCATTCTTATTCTATCAATGAAAACAGCATAGCACAATCCGTAAAAACACGGATATCGATAGATGCAGTAAACGTTTTAATTTAATCTATTTCGCATGCGTCAAGGACATTCATAATTTCTTACAAGCACTTCGGCAATTTTTCCTCGTTTTGATGCATCCGAATTTATGTTACGGCTGGCTGAAACGATTTCAATATGAAAATCCGCATAAATCTCTTTTATAAATTCTGTCGCAGAATTGCTTAAAAGTACGTAACAGCCCCGTTCATGCAAACGGATGAACAATTCCCGCAAACGCAATTGATCATCGCGATTAAACCCATCTAAACTGTATCCAGTAAATGATGACGTCTCAGACAACGGATCATACGGAGGGTCCAAATAGACGAAATCGCCTTCTTTCGCATCAGCTGCCGCTCTTTCAAAATCAACATTCAAAATCGTAATTTCATTTGATGTCAAATAGCGATGGACTGCCCGCAAAACTTCCTCATTTACAATTTTCGGATTTTTATAATTTCCAAAGGGAACATTAAACTGCCCTTGGCGATTCACTCTAAACAATCCGTTGTAACACGTTTTATTTAAATAAATCATTCGCGCAGAACGTTCAACCATAGATAGTGTTTTAAACTCATGCGAACGATCTAAATGACGAACCGCATAATAGTATTCTTTTTCATTTCTATGTTTTTTCAACTCATCGATTAATTCATCCACATGATCACGAATTGTTTGATATGTATTGATTAATTCACCGTTGATATCGTTAATGACAGCTTTTTTCGGCTGCAGATCAAAAAAAACCGCACCAGCTCCAACGAACGGTTCAAAATACGTATCATAATGTTTCGGAACAAATTTCCGAATCACCGGCAAAAGTTGGCGCTTCCCGCCAGCCCACTTTAAAAACGGCTGCGCTGCAGTCTTGATCGTCACCGTCTGAATCTCCCTTTTCATCCACATCCTGATGCACTAAGTCTACCATTTATCATAGCATGAAATAAAGAAAATGTTCAGGTTAGAACATTAAGAAATGCGGGAGGAGCCTCAATCAACTTTAACAATGCTTTTTCCAAACAACGGCAACACCAGCTTAAAAGAGATTAAACCGCAGGCGGCATTTTATAAACGAATGCCTTATCCTGCGCTTCTATTAAAATTCAAACTTCAATGCCAGCTGCCAAAACAGTTCTAAACCTTGCTTTCGAGCTGGCATGATTCAATAAGACAACCATTCTATTTTTATGAATGCTCAGCAGCCATCGCTTCTGCCTTTGTCGCATGAACGGTTCCGAATGGATGTTCTGGCGGCGCATAAATCGAGTATAATTTTAATGGCATATAGCCAACATTAATGACATTGTGCCACATCCCAGCTGGAACAAAAATCGCATCATCTTTTGAAACTCTTCTTGTAAAATTTAAGTTTGTTTTCGTCTGCCCCATTTGCACAATGCCTTGGCCTTGTTCGATCCGAAGAAATTGATCGACACGAGGATGCATTTCGAGCCCGATATCTTCACCAACTTCAATACTCATTAAAGTCACTTGCAAATGTTTTCCCGTCCAAATCGCTCTTCGAAAAGCGCGATTTCTGCTCGCAGCTTGATGAATATTTGTAACAAATGGCCGCTTGCCATAATCCTTGTATGTCCAATCTTCGTTTAATAAGCCCCAAGGATATGAATGGCCATGCATCGGCATTTTTTGATAGGCAGGCGCCATACCGTATGCAGCGTCAGGATTCCAATACATATGTGGTGCAAAATACATCTTTTTCCACTCCCTTTTGCTTTTCTCAAGCTATCTTATGTAAACCGCCTACAATTTGTTCAAAAAAGAAAAGAAACCATGCAGAAAACAAAAATTAGAACAAGCAACTTACGAAACGACGATGATGGGAAAATTTGGTTCCAGGCAAGATAAAATAGTTAATCCTTCGCTTCTTGCAAACATCCCTTTCATACAACTTTGCTTTCAAAATAACATATTGCTGCATGTTTTCTCGAAAATGGACATGTGATTTCAGGAACTTGAACCTTAAATCCATCTTAATCATTCATGCTGCAATTTCTCGCTCGCAGCTTTAAATGGAATGCAGATGTGATAGCGTTTTTTCAAGGCCTTTCATGAAATTGATGAACGAGCATGAATCCATCGTTTAATATAACCTCTTTGCCAAAACGTCTATCAAATAAAAATGCTTCGCTTGTACATCGAGCATTATTTTTGCATTCACACCTTTATCCCGTTTCTTCAATTTATCATCCAATAATCCTCCCAGCTCGTTGTCAAAAATTTTCGTCAAAACAAAAAAGCTCATAAACCTCATCTTTTCAGGTTTACGAGCTGCATAAATGTTTCAAAAGAAACCGCCATGCGTTTCAGTTCTAGCAAATCTTGGGAAAATTGGATCGCACCCTGCTCATCGATTGTGAAGGTTCATCTCCTAGCGAACGGTCCTAATTTTTTCTGTACTGTGAAACGTTCCATTCTCCGATGAATTGCCAGTGAGTTCAACCTCAGTGTCTCCTGTTTCAATGCCAGTGTCTTGTATGCGGAAATGCAGGATCATGCTTTTATTGCCTAAAATGTGATAACGCATTGGCTTTGCTCCATCGGGGCCAAAACGGACCGTTTCAGGCTTGACGGAAGTTGCGTCAAAATCGCCAGTGCTTGGGATCGTTACTTTAATAACCCCTTTGCTTTTCGGATTGATCACTTTTGGTGCAACATCGATAGAAATTTCTATCGGCAATTGATGTCTTTTGAAAAAATCCCACAGCTCTTCAGTTTGATTAATATGCTGTGACACATAGCCGATTGAACGCGTAGAAGCATACTGATAGGACCCCGGCCATGTATGGCCTCCGTTTTCCACTCGATAAAATCTGACTTCAGAACCGTATTTTCCCCCTCTCCAAATGGAACGGGTGACGCTTGTCGGATCCTCATCTGTCTTTGCCCATTTCGTTATTTCTGGATCAGGTTCAGTCTGATTCAGCTGTTGAAAATAGTTTAACATCGTATAGATTGTTTCGTTAGAAGGATAATAAGGGGCATCCTGTGTGCCGACTGACAGTAAAAATGGCATCGGTTTTCGCAGTGTTTTTCCTTCTTCCATATATTGGCTAAACACGCTATTCGTGGAAGCGGACGATACAATGCCAACGGCAGCAATTCGTTCTGGCAGCTCAAAAGCAAGCGTCATGGCCATGCCTGAACCATTTGACATGCCTGTCGCATATACCCTGCGCAGATCAATGTTATATTCTTCGGCCATTTTATCGATTAGCGCAGAAATATAAGGAACATCTTCAACGCCGTGTCGGTTGTCTATTCCATCTGACCAAACCGAAATAAATCCACCCTCTTCCGCCACTCGATGAAAATCACTGTGAAGCGCCTGGGCAATGCCGTATGAACCTGCACCATGGAAATCGAATACGAGCGGCACCGGTTTTGTTCCATCATACGAGGAAGGGACATAATAATGATAGGAGCGTTCAGCGCCATTCACCCCTATTGTACCGGACGCATAGGTGCCAGGCTGATCAAATCCTCTTTTCAGGATTTCAGGAAATCCTTCAATCTTTAAACCTGAAAAACTCCAATCTATTCTATCGCGCGGCGTCAAATAAACGGAAGTTTCTACTTTCAACGGTATTTCTTTCCCTTTCCGCTGGTATACGCCGTCTGGCAATTCAAATGCGCCCACAAAATCATAATCCCCATACGTCCATGGAAGCCACGTTTGCTTGATTAGCCGAGGTTCCCCTCTGCCCGCTTCAACATATTCTTTTAATGTCCAATCGAGCTCTACTTCAATCGGATCGCCCTTGCTCACGGTTATTGTGGTTGTTTTGGGCAGCTGTGAAATCACATCTTCCAGCGTCGCCAACGCAGGCACAGTCATATTTTCGACTGGAGTAACACCCGTAATATAGACTTTCCCTCGCCCCTTAGCAGACACATCAAAGGAAAACAAGAAACAAAAAGCGGAAATGAATAAAATCGAAAAAATGGAAATTTTCTTAAAACTCATCTTTTTCTTTACCCCTCCATATTTTTTGTCTCGTTCTTGCATTAAAACAGACTAAATTGACAAACAGGATTCACCTCTCTTCAGCAACGAATTCTATTTCATATTTTACTGATTTTGTCCCGCTGAACTTGTTAAACTTTGTCGGAAAAACCGAGGATTATTTCGCCAACTTGTCCGAATATTTGACAATGCCGTTCGTTCCTTGATTAAGTATAATCTTTCATTAAAAAACAAATCATTTCATAGATCTCAACTGCATTGCGCAATTCTCCAAGTCTATTTTTTTTATCTTATAAAATGTCATTGCTTGCCATTCTTCAGCAAAAGCCTGAACCGCACTTTTGAACAAATCTTAACTCAATCTATACATAAACTTAACATTATTTTCATCATTCATTGATATGCTTAAATCAGCTTACAATTTGGAGGTGAGAAACATGAAAATAAAAGCACTGTTTATCGATATGGACGGCACATTGTTAAATCGTTCACACACAATTTCTAACCGCAATGTAAAAGCCATTGACCAATTGATGAATCAAGGGGTGCACGTTTTCCTGGCAACAGGGCGCCACTATGAAATTACGGCACCTTACCATCGTGAACTGGGTCTGCAAACCCCAATGATCTGTTTGAATGGAGCTGCCATCTATGAAGCAGAAAATGGAAAAATGATCGAAATGCATCCGGTTCATTTAAACAAAAAACGATTGCATGATGCGACCGAGCCGTATAACGTAATCATTCACACGGCAAATGGCTTCTACTGCAAGAACGCAAGTGAAGATATCCTTGAACGGCTGAAAATCGGAAAACATCAACCTCAGCTTATCGATAATTTAAACCAGGCAAATGTTCAAGATATTCTGAAATATAGCGTTCGCACAGGCAAACCAAGCCCCGAATTATCGGCTTTATTTAAAAAAGAAGCAAAAGTCATCAATTGGAATGACGGATTTGAGATTGTCGCTCCGAAAGTATCAAAATGGTCTGCCATCCAAAGCATCATAAAAAAATATCGCATTCATCCTCATGAAGTCGCTGCAATTGGAGACGGGCCAAATGATATTGAAATGCTGCAACACGCTGGCGTGGGCATTGCAATGAAAAACGCCGGCGAAAAGGTGAAATTTGCAGCCGATATGATTGCAGGACATCACGAAAATGACGGATTAGCCGAGTTTATCGAACATTATCTGCTGAGAGCGAATGCCATCTAATCTTTCATTTTTATTCCACCTTCCCTGCAAATGCGCTATCAAACAAAAAAAGCACCCCGATCGGATGCTTTCTCTGCATTTTTCATTTCATAAACAATTTGCTTCATCATCAAGAAGTTTGTTCGCGCAAACTTGGCCGAACGACTTTTTTGTATGTTTTACTATTTTGCAGCCTTACAAAAAGATTATTAGCAATTAAAGACAAAATGATGAATACGGTTCCCACAAAATCAAACATTGTAATATGGTAGCCTTGGTGCATCGAAATGACAAGGGTCGTCACTGGAACGAAATTTATAAATAACAGCGCATTTAAAGGGGATAAAATGCTGACTCCGACATTCCAGCCAAGCAAAGCAATCAATCCAGGAAAAATAATCATAAACAGCAAATGCGGATGCGCTGCGGCAAGAACTTCAGTCGTTGGCAGCGATACATAGCCAACCATCGTTGCAATCGCAACAATAACCGCCGCAGTCAACGTTCCAAGCAAACAGCTTAATGTGGAGTACCGCAATGCCGACCAGCCGCTAAATCGGCTTCCGCCGATCGTATAGATGACCCATCCGACAACAGCGATAAATATAAGAATCGATGGAATAATGCCACTGGCTGCACCTAAAAACGCTGCAGCATCCCCTTTTGTAATCACAAATATGGCGCCGATAAACGCTGCAATTACACAAATGGACGTAAAGAAATGCGGGCGTTTTCTAAAAATCAGCCACATGAGCACAATCGAAATCATAGGCATTAAGGCTTCCATGACAGAAGCAACCATAATGCCCGATTCGCCTAATAAATCTTCTCCCCAAAAAATAAGAAGGTTATAAACTGCAAATGCCATCGTGCCAAAAAACCAAAGCTGCAGCCCGTTGCCTTCAAATCGAAATGCCTCCCTGCCTTCTCTCCATAACAGCAAGCCGATTAAAATCACCGTTACTGCACCATACCGAATCAACGTAAAATAAAATGGATCAATATGCTGAAAAGCTGAATGGGCTACCGGAAACATCGCCCCCCATGAAACGGCTGCAATCAAACATAAAAATGCTCCCCACAATACCCGATGTTTCAATCTCTCCACTCCTTCCGCTACCCGTGACAGATTCATTATCTCCCATCTTTGATATCTAGTAAAATGAATGTTATTGATGATTTACTATCAAAATTTGTGATATCATAAATTTGGAATGATGTCTCAAGGAGGAAGCCCAGTGGAGTTTAAAGACTTAGAAATTTTTCAATCAGTCGCCGAAAAAGGCACGATTACAGAAGCGGCAAAGGAATTAAATTACGTACAATCCAATTTGACCGCTCGAATTCGCAAGCTGGAGGCCGAATTGAAAACGCCGCTATTCAATCGCCACCGAAGAGGGATGAGCTTAACCCCAGAAGGAAAAAAACTGTTGGCTTACAGCCAGAAAATCCTCTCATTAAAAGAAGAAATGATGCGGGTCGTGCAACCTAACCAAGAACCTTCAGGAAAATTGGAACTCGGCACAGTTGAAACGGTGGTTCATTTGCCCAAAATCCTATCAAGCTATATTAAAAAATATAAAGACGTCGAAGTGTCTCTCTATACCGGAGTGACCGAGGCTTTAATCGACGAAGTGCTGAATCACAAGTTGGATGGCGCTTTTATTTCCGAATCAAATTTGCCCCCAGAACTTGTTTCTCATGACGTGTTTCAAGAAGAACTCGTCTTGATTTCAAATAAGCCCGTTTCGTCTTTAGAACAATTAGCCAAAGAACCGATTTTATGTTTTAGCGAAGGGTGCGGCTACCGAGCCCGTTTGGCGAAGTGGTATAAAGATCAAAATTTAACGCCGAGAAAAATAATGGAATTCGGCACATTGGAAACCATTTTGCGCAGCACCATCATGGGGCTCGGAATTTCCTTCGTCCCAAAATCTGAAGCAATGCCATTAAAAGAAAAAGGGCTGATTCACTTCCATACGCTTCCCGAGAAATACAGCAAAATCAACACCGTTTTTATTCGAAGAGCCGATGTGTATTTGACGCCTACCATCGAAAAATTCATTGAAACGATTGATTCAATGAAATTAAAAGATAATTGGCAATGAAATAAAACAAAAAAGCGATATGTCAGCGGATCACCCTAACATATCGCTCTGCCGCATTTCTAATCAAAATCCAAAATTCATCTATTC
>CALKAO010000037.1 GCA_937983115.1 uncultured Caryophanales bacterium | reverse complement strand
AAAATCATGAAGGAGGCTGATGCGATGAATGTGTTTGAAGCCATTTCGCAGCGCCGTGAAATTACGAGTTTTTTAGATAAAAAAATTCCGCAAGCCGATTTAGAAACATTATTAGATGCTGGATATTTAGCTCCGTCGGGGAATAATCTGCCTTCAAGGGAGTTTATTCTTGTAACTGCACGGGATAAACTGGATCAATTAGCGAATGCGACTCCGTTTATGCCATGGCTGAAACAAGCACAGGCGGGGATTGTCGTTACCGGCCGCCCAGATGTCAGCAAATATTGGCTTCAAGATGCTTCGATTGCATGTGGGTTTATTTGGCTGCAAGCAGTAGAGCTGGGACTTGGGGCAGCATTTGGAGCCGTATACCATTCACAAGATAAAGAGGAATCAAAACGAAGAGAGAATTTCGTTCGCAAGGAGCTTTCGATCCCGTCTGATCGTGTCGTTGTAGCAATCCTAGGCTTTGGCTATCCGAAAGAATTTCCAGAGAAGAAAAAATTGCTTCCTCGTGAAGAAATTGTTCTCTACGATGCATTTTAAACGCTGTTTAATCAAGCTTCAAACGATCACGCCTCAATCCTTTAGCGCTGTTGATTCGCCATCTAAATAACACTGAGCGAATGATTTCCGAACCGGCATATGCTTCCTTTATCTTCAGCGTGCGCATTGCATAATGTTTTCATTGATTCATTTATATGATTTCGGTGTATAAGCAGCGGGTTTAACTCTAGTGATGATGGTTTTTTTTCAATATGCATCTTTTTCATCAAGTCCAATTTAGGGCTTTTTTTCTTTTTGAAATTTATATTTATACTATTGATTTTATTTTTATACAGTCTATAATATACATAACTAGTAAATTGAAGGACGTGGATGACGTGAAGAAAATTGCAATAATCGGTGCAACGGGGTATGGAGGCGCTGAGCTGGCGAGAATTTTGCAGCAGCATCCAGAGGTGGCTATTCATTCCTTTCATTCCTCAAGCCAGCAGGGAAAAAAAATGGCGGACAGCTATCCGCACTTGCACGATCTTGTTGGCGGCGCATTGCGGGAAATTGCCATCCATGAAATTGCCGCTGAAGCTGATGTCGTATTTTTAGCGACTCCATCGGGCGTATCATCAAAACTTGCGCCTGAACTGTTGGCATGCGATGTGAAAGTGATCGATTTGTCCGGCGATTTTCGGATTAAAGATCGCCAGCTGTATGAGCAATGGTATAAAAAAGAAGCGCCGGAATCCGATTGGCTGAACGAAGCGGTGTACGGTCTAACAGAATGGCTGGATGAAGATATAGCGAATAAAAAATTTATTTCTAATCCGGGCTGCTACCCAACAGCTGCATTGCTTGGCTTGGCTCCGCTTGTCAAATATGAACGGATCGATGTAAACACGATTATTATTGATGCAAAATCAGGTGTAAGCGGTGCAGGCAGAACCGCTTCTGCGGCGACTCATTTTTCTGAGGTAAACGAAAACTTGAAAATCTATAAAGTGAATGAACATCAGCACATTCCGGAAATTGAACAAATGCTTAACCGATGGAATGAGAATGTTGGCCCAATTACATTCAGCACGCACTTAATTCCAATGACTCGCGGGATTATGGCTACAATCTACGCGACAGCCGCGTCAGAAACGAATATTGATGAATTGTTTGAATTATATTATGAAAGCTACAAAGATGATTATTTTGTGAGAATACGAGAAAAAGGCACGTATCCAAGCACGAAAGAAGTTTACGGCTCAAATTTTTGCGACATTTCGCTTGCATACGATGAGCGGACAAATCGAATTATGGTCATATCTGTAATTGATAATTTAGTGAAAGGGGCAGCCGGTCAAGCGGTTCAAAATATGAATCGGATGCTTGGATTTGATGAAAGAACAGGATTGGATTTCGTTCCAATGTATCCGTGAACGAATGGAAGGGAGAACTTGCATTGCTCACCACTGAAAGCAAAATAACGAAAATTGAAAATGGCTCGATTGTCACGCCGCAAGGGTTTAAAGCGTCTGGTCTTCATTGTGGAGTGAAGAGAAAGCGGAAAGACCTTGGAATCGTTTATTGTGAAACACCGGCGAATGCTGCTGCGGTTTATACGTTAAATGTCATTCAAGCAGCGCCATTAAAAGTGACTAAAGAAAGCCTGGCTGAAGAAGGCAAAATTCAGGCGGTTGTTGTGAATAGCGGGAATGCCAATGCATGCACGGGAAAACAGGGAGAGCAAGACGCATACACCATGCGCAAAGTGACGGCTGAAAAATTTTCGATCCCTGAACATTATGTTGCTGTAGCTTCAACCGGCATTATCGGTCTTGAAATGCCGATGGACAATATTCTTTCAGGGATTGAACGATTAACGCCGAAGGCCGACGCTGAGTCTGCGCAGAAATTTAATGAAGCGATTTTAACGACCGATGTCGTTGCGAAATCGACGTGCTATGAGACGACGATTAATGGAAAAAAAGTGACAATGGCGGGAGCGGCAAAAGGATCGGGCATGATTGAACCGAATATGGCGACTATGCTGGCATTTATTACGACCGATGCCGCCATTGATTCCAACAGCTTGCAAGATGCGCTGAAAAAAGTGACAGACAAAACGTTTAACTGCATTACGGTTGACGGGGATACGTCAACCAATGATATGGTGCTTGTGATGGCGAACGGAAAGGCAAATAATGACGCATTAACGCCATCGCATCCAGAGTGGGCGACATTTGTTGATCTCCTTCATAAAACATGTGAAGACTTGGCTAAAATGATTGCGAAAGACGGCGAAGGCGCAACCAAATTGATCGAAGTGGAAGTAAGCGGAGCGAAGAATGATCAAGAAGCGGTAAAAGTTGCGAAATCCATTGTCGGCTCATCGCTCGTAAAAACCGCTGTTTACGGTTCTGATGCCAATTGGGGAAGAATTATTGCAGCGATTGGCTATAGCGGTGCAGCTGTTCATCCCGATAAAATCAATGCTTCGATCGGACCGATTCAACTGTTGAAAAACAGCCAGCCCGCCGATTATTCTGAAGAAGAAGCGACCGACTATCTGCAAAACGAGTTTGTGAAAATTTCGATTGACTTGCAAATTGGGGATGGTTCTGGAAAAGCATGGGGATGCGATTTGACGTATGATTATGTGAGAATCAATGCGAGCTATCGTTCATAGAAAACGTCCATCAATGTGGAGGCGTACGATAGGGAATGCGGCTGCAGCCATTTTGCAGCGTCTCCATTTCGTCATTTCCATATGCTGGCAATCCTTTATGCAACAGGAGAAAAAAGTTCATTGCGCTGAATGAAGTTTGGGGGTTGTAACGTTGCGTAACATCATAGTGCTGAAATGCGGGGGAAGCACGATCGAACAGCTGTCGGATCGTTTTTTTGCAAACCTGCTTACTTTAATGGAATCAGGTTTGAAGCCCATTATTGTTCATGGCGGCGGTCCGGCCATCAAACAAATGTTGACGGAATTAAAGATTGAAACTGAATTTATTGATGGGCTGCGAAAAACGACGCTGCCCGTTATGGATGTTGTTGAAATGGTGTTGACAGGCAAAGTAAATAATGCATTTGTTCGAAAACTAAATTTTTCTGGAATTGATGCAATTGGCCTTTCAGGTTCCGATTCGCAGCTTTTAACTGCCCAGCCATTGGATTTCGAGCGCTACGGATATGTGGGCGAAATTACGAAAGTGAATGTTTCATTATTAGAAAGCCTTGTCAATCAAAAGATTGTTCCAGTCATTGCTCCAATTGCCGTCGGCAGCGATGGCACGCGCTATAATGTCAACGCGGATACCGTAGCGGGCGTTGTTGCAAAAGAAATGGCTGCAAACCAGCTCGTTTTTGTAACCGATGTTCCAGGAATTTTAAAAGATGATCGTTTGCTGGAATCTGTAACCGTTGAAGAAATTGAACAGCTCATAGAATCAGGAACGATCTACGGCGGCATGCTGCCAAAGGTTCAAGCGGCAGTCAACAGTTTAAATGAACACTTGAAAGAAGTGATGATCGTTGACGGCACCCAGTCTAAACTTGCGGAGAATCAGCAGTTTGTCGGAACCGTGATCAAAAAAACGGTGTCGGAGGTTCGGTAAATGGCAGCAATATTCCCAACGTACAATCGTTTTGATGTCAAAGTAAAGCAAGCATTCGGCACGCGAGTGACGGACATAAACGGAAAAGACTATCTCGATTTCGGGTCGGGCATTGGCGTCTGCAATTTGGGGCATCGGCATCCCGATGTTCAGACTGCGGTTGAAGAACAATTAAACAAATATTGGCATGTGTCGAATTTATACCATCATCCCATTCAAGAAGAAGTTGCCAAAAAGTTGACAGAGAACAGCGTTGGCGATTATGTTTTCTTTTGCAACAGCGGAGCGGAAGCGAATGAAGCCGCAATTAAGCTGGCTAGAAAAGCGACGGGAAAAACGAAAATCATTACGTTTAAACAGTCGTTTCATGGCCGTACGTTTGCGACCATGTCAGCAACCGGCCAAGAAAAAATTCAGGTTGGATTTGGCCCGCTGCTGGAAACATTCGTTTATGCTCCGTATAACGACATCGATGCAGTTAAAGAAATGATCGATGATGAGACGGCTGCTGTGATGCTTGAGCTCGTTCAAGGAGAAGGCGGAGTGATTCCTGCAGATCAGTCATTTATTCGTGAATTAGAAAATATCTGCAAAGAAAAATCAACGGTTTTAATCGTCGATGAAATACAAACGGGCATCGGCCGGACAGGAAAACGATTTGCTTATGAACATTACGGCATCAAACCTGACATCATTACTTTAGCGAAAGGGCTGGGGAACGGCGTGCCTGTCGGCGCAATGTTAGCGATTGAGAAATTTTATGAAGCGTTTGGTCCAGGCAGCCACGGATCAACATTCGGAGGCAATCCGCTCGCGATGGCCGCTGCAAAAGCGGTGCTGGACATTGCATTTGACGAGAAGTTTTTAGAAGCGGTTGCCAATAAATCCGATTATTTGCATGCACAGCTTACCGAAAGAATTGAAGATTTGCCGATTGTTAAATCCATCCGCGGAAAAGGCATGATGATTGGAATTGAATGTGCGGAAGAGACTTCTGGACTCATTCCTCAATTGATTGAAAAAGGCTTGCTCGTTCTTGCTGCTGGACCAACGGTTATCCGCCTGCTTCCTCCGCTGACAGTCACAAAAGATGAGATTGACCAAGCGGTGAGTGTGATTCGAGATGTGCTGGCGGATCGTTAATGAGGCCACTATTTTTGAATAGGAGTGGGAGTAGTCTATGCCGAAGAAGAAAATCAAAAAAGTTTTAGTCATCGGGTCTGGACCGATCGTTATCGGGCAAGCAGCAGAATTTGATTATGCAGGAACGCAAGCGTGCCTTGCTTTAAAAGCTGAAGGATGCGAAGTCGTTTTGATCAATAATAATCCTGCAACGATTATGACCGATGATGCTGTTGCTGATGCGGTTTATTTTGAACCATTGTCGGTTGAAAGCGTCGCAGCGGTAATAAAAAAAGAACAGCCGGATGGATTGCTTGCAACGGTCGGCGGACAGACCGGCCTCAACCTTGCATTGAAGCTCCATCAACGAGGCATTTTAGACAAGTATGATGTCACGCTGCTCGGGACGTCGATTGAATCGATAATGCACGGGGAAGATCGCGAGCAGTTTCGGGCGCTGATGAATCAATTAGAGGAACCGGTTCCTGAGAGCGAAATTGTCGACAATCTGCAATCCGCATTTCAGTTTGCTGAAGCCGTCGGCTACCCGATTATTGTCAGACCTGCCTATACGCTGGGCGGCTCAGGCGGCGGAATCGCTAATAACGCAGAGGAACTTGCAAAATATGTAAAAAGAGGGTTGAAAGCGAGTCCAATTCATCAATGTTTGATCGAAAAAAGCATTGCGGGATACAAAGAAATTGAATTTGAAGTGATTCGCGATTCTGACGATCATTGCCTTGCCGTTTGCGAAATGGAAAATATTGATCCAGTCGGCATTCATACCGGCGACTCCGTTGTTGTCGTCCCGTCGCAAACGTTGTTAGACGATGAAGTGAACATGCTCCAAAAATCAGCGATGCGCATTGTGCGCGCATTAGGAATTGTCGGCGCTTGCAACGTTCAATTTGCGCTTCATCCAACGTCGAAAGAATATTTTGTCATTGAAGTGAATCCCCGCGTCAGCCGTTCAAGCGCATTAGCTTCAAAAGCAACCGGCTATCCCATCGCAAAAGTTGCTGCAAAATTAGCTCTTGGCTACACTTTGCAAGAGCTTGGGGAAGCCAGCCAGCAGCCTGCACTTGATTATGTCGTCGTCAAATTCCCTCGTTGGCCTTTTGATAAGTTCGTCGATGCCGATCGAAGATTGGGAACTCAAATGAAAGCGACTGGCGAAGTGATGGCAATCGAAAAAACGTTGGAAAGCGCCCTTCAAAAAGCCATCCGCTCATTGGAATTGGATGCGCAGGGCCTGTTGTTGGAAGAATGCCAGCGCTATACAACCGATGAATTGCTGTCGTTCGTAAAAAATGCAGATGATCGGCGATTTTTTATGCTGTTCGAACTTTTGCGCAGAGGCGTTTCTGTCGATGAAATCCACGAACAGACAAAAATCACCCCATACTTTTTGAACGTATTTGAAAAGCTGATAAAGTTTGAACAGACGGTTAAGCATACGACATTGAAACAAGTCTCAAAAGATGTGATGCAATCGTTAAAGCAGCATGGCTTTTCGGATGAATGGCTTGCTGAAATGTGGGGTGATTCGCTGTTCGCCGTGAGGGAAAAACGGAAACAGCTTGGAATTTTGCCCCATTATGAACGAGTTGATACACATTCGAAACGCGCTTATTACTATTCAACGTGGAAGTCCGGACAGAAACGTCCGCTGCGCAAACAAAACAAAAAAATTTTAATCATCGGTTCGGGACCGATCCGAATCGGCCAAGGCATTGAATTTGACTATTGTTCGGTCCATGGCATTTTCGCGCTTCAGAAGCTGGGGTGCGAAACCATTTTAATCAATAACAATCCAGAAACTGTCAGCACGGATTATGAAATTGCCGATCGCTTGTATTTTGAGCCGCTGACTGCTGAAGATGTATTAAATGTTATTGACTATGAACAAGTCGATGGCGTGATTGTCCAATTTGGCGGCCAAACAGCGATTTCTCTTGTTGAAGGCTTGGAAAAAGCCGGAGTCACGCTGCTCGGGTCATCATCAGACACGATTGATCAACTCGAAGATCGCGATCGTTTTTATCAACTGCTAAAAAAATTGAACGTTCCGCATATCCCTGGCGAAACGGTTTACTCAAAGGAAGCATTGATTGCGAAAACAAAAGAGATTGGCTTTCCGGTCTTGCTGCGCCCTTCTTACGTCATCGGCGGAAGGGGAATGATTGTTCTGCGTTCGGAAACCGAACTTTATGATTACCTGACGCGAAATGATTTAAAAAAAGTGTTTCCGATTTTAATCGATGCGTATTATCCAGGCAAAGAAGTCGAAGTTGACGCTGTCACGGATGGCAAGGATGTTGTCATTCCTGCGATATTTGAGCATATCGAAAAAGCGGGCGTTCATTCGGGAGACAGCATGGCGGTCACTCCGCCGATTTCGCTATCCCAGCAAATGAAGCATAAAATTGCAGCTTATACAAAGAAAATAGCGAATGGCATTGACTTTAAAGGCGTGTTTAATATTCAATTTGTGATATACAATGAAACGTTGTATGTGCTCGAAGTCAACCCGCGCGCGTCGCGTACGGTTCCGATTGCCAGCAAAGTGACGGGAGTCAACCTCATTGCGTTAGCGACAGAAACATTGTTGGATAAACCATTGAAGACACTGGCATCCCAATTAGGTTTGCTGCCGGACAATCCCTTTTACACAGTGAAAGCGCCTGTTTTTTCAACGATGAAATTGCCTGGCGTTGATCCGAAGCTGGTTCCAGAAATGAAATCGACTGGTGAATTGATTGCAATAGCTGACAATGCAGCAAATAGTTTTCACAAAGCGTTTTTATGGAACGAGCAGCTTGCCGCCGCTTTTGCTGATGAGACAGAAAAAGAAATTTATTTCGAAGCGGATGTCGCCCATTTTGAAGAAATAAAAGCGAATTTGCACGCACTCGGGTTTCGCGTCATTGAAGATGATCGTTTTAAGGATGAAGACGCGTTTGCGAAGTGGCTGAAATCAGAAAAGGCGTATGCACTGGTCAGCTCGTCGCCGCGAAGCGAAAAACGCGAACTTGCGATGCAGCTCGGTCTGCTTGTCATGTCTTCTGATGAAACCGTGCGCGCATTCTCAAAAATGGCTGGCGAAGTGAAACAGCTTTTATCCATTCAGCAATGGAAAAAAATCAGTCGAAAGGAAATGGTCGTTCAATGACTTCAGAAGCAATAAAAGCCAATTTAAAAGGCAGGCACTTTTTAAAGCTGGCTGATTTCACAAAAGCAGAACTTCAATATTTTATTGATTTTGCCCTGCAGTTAAAACAGGAGCAAAAAGCTGGCAAAACCCATCATCTTTTAGCGGGAAAAACGCTTGCCATGATCTTTGAAAAAGCATCAACTCGGACGCGCGTTTCGTTTGAAACCGGGATGTATCAGCTCGGAGGCCATGCTTTGTTTTTAAGCAAAGATGAATTGCAAATGGGCCGCGGCGAAACGATTGCGGATACGGCCAAGGTGCTGTCCCGCTACGTAGACGGCATGATGATTCGGACATTTGGCCATCATATCGTTGAGGAACTTGCTGAACATTCATCCGTACCGATTATTAACGGTTTGACTGATGATTTTCATCCGTGCCAAGTGCTTGCCGATCTAATGACGATTTATGAGAAAAAAGGAAGTTTTGCAGGGATAAAGATTGCGTATGTAGGAGATGGAAATAACATGGCGCATTCGCTGCTCATCGGGTGCGCCATTATGGGAATCGACTGCTATGTCGCAACGCCTAAAAATTACGAAGTAAACCAGAGCATTTTTGCGTTAGCAAAAGATAAGGCGAAAGCTGAAAATGTCAAGATCGAGCAGACGCACGATCCGATAGAAGCAGTGAAAGAAGCGGATATTATTTATACTGATGTTTGGACGAGTATGGGATTTGAAAATGAAACGAGCGAACGCTTGCAAGCTTTTAAAGATTTTCAGGTGAATGAAAAACTTGCCAAGCACGCAAAAGACGATTATCTATTTTTTCATTGCCTTCCTGCACACCGCGGCGAAGAAGTGGCGGCTGAAATTATTGACGGCCCTCATTCCGTTGTTTTTGATGAAGCGGAAAATCGGCTGCATGTACAAAAAGCCATCCTTGCAACGTTAATATAACAAAAAAGTAACCCTTGAATTGCGGGTTACTTTTTTCGTTTTAGGCGTCTTCTTCAGATACCGTCGATTCACCGATGGCAATTGCTAGAACGCCAACGATGATTCCAACAATTGTTGCTGTAGTGAAGCTGTATGTCGCTTCATTCATGTTTGCAAGCACGTAGTAAGCCATTTGCATTAAAACGATGGCGATTACGATTGAAATGATATAGCGCATGAATTGATTCACCTCATGTCATTTCCATTGTCCAGATCATTTTATCATATGCCCGCTAAAAAAAGAAGAGCGCGTTGAACATGTTGAACGATGCTAAAACATAATTATGACAATGAGAAATTCATTTATACTTTTTGGAGGATAAAATGGAAAAAGCAGTTGTAACTGGTGCGCTTCAAATCGCAGGTTTCCATCTTTGCATGCGGCTGCTGGACGAAGGGATGGCTGTTGTCGGCATTGATCGCATGGAACGCTGCGATAAAATTAAAGAAGAAATGCTGCTGTCCGTCGGGCGAAATGCGAACTTTCAGCATGCTGAATCATTAAAAGACGAACATCTCCGCGATGCACATTTGCTTTTTCATTTAGACGAAGATCCGCTATCAGAAACTGAATTTAAGAGGAGAATTGCTCTTTGTGATGAATTTCAAATCCCGATTGTGTATCTTTCGAGTTTAGATGTATATGGCAATAGTTCAACGTGCTGCACGGAAGGTTCCAAACTGGAGCCGGCAACTCCATTAGGAAAGCGCAAAAAACAAGAAGAGCTGGCTCTTCGTTCGAATCTTGAAGAAAAAAACCGAAGGATTCTCATTTTTCGCACGCCGCGCATTTATGGTCCGTGGCAGCCGGCAGATGATGATATGCAATGCATATTTCAGCTGGCCAATAACCAAGCGGCGTTAAAAGAGGACGAACGGTTGATGAACAGAGACTTTGTCAATCAATATATGTTTGTGGAAGACGTCGTTGATGCGATTATGCTGGCGGTTGAACGTGAGTTTCATTGCGAGATCTATAATCTTTCAAGCGATGAACAAAAATTTTCTTCGAAAAAAGCAAGAGAACGGCTTTCCTTTCGGCCTAAGCATACGTTTGATGAAGGAATTGAAAAGCTTAAACAACATATCCTAAAAGCGTCAAGCGTCAACCGATCATTATTTGAAAATGAAAAATAGAGCCACGCAGGTGAAATCGTGGCTCTTTCTTTATCTTTTAAATAACGACAGCAAGGGTCCCATTTGTTTCATTAAAGGACGAGCCTGGTTGACAATGCTCATAATTTGACCGCCGTGGTTGATAATTTTTTCATAATCCCAAGTCCCGTCTCCTTTTCGAAATTGATCGACAAATGATGGCCGGTTAGGCTGGGGGCGCTGCGAAAAAGGATAAGGATATGGCGGAGGCGGGCCTGGCGGTCGAAATCCGAATGGATCGTATGGGGGATGGACCAATGAAACGACCTCCTTCATCGATTCAGTATGCTTTCTTTGCTAATATCGTATGTCATGTAATAAAACTTGTTTCATTTGAAAGCCTATATATTATAAGGAAAAATTAATTTTTAAAAATATTTTTGCGAATGGCTGCACGAGCGGGCAAATTAGTCCAAAATACCCTTTCAATATGGTACAATGAAAGCTGAACATGAGTTTTTTAAAAAAGTTCATTTTTTTGTCAGAAATGGTTGAGAAATTCTACGTAAGTGGTATAACTGATATGGGTGCAAATTTGTTATTAAAATAAAAAGTTGTTGGAGGTATCTATCACAATGCCGATGCAGAAGACGGCAAATCACCGTTCGCCATGGCAAAGTTTTACAGGTCCGAATCTTGGCTACATCTATGACATGTACGAGGAATACGCAAAAGATCCCGATTCTGTTGATCCGGAATTGAAAGCGCTATTTGATGAGTGGGGACCCCCTCCTCAAGAACACGGCGGCCTCGA
>CALKAO010000036.1 GCA_937983115.1 uncultured Caryophanales bacterium | reverse complement strand
ATCAATGAGGACAGCACGGGGATTTGGAATCAATGGTTTGTTTTTCCGCTTTCGCAGCTATTGATTTGGGTGGCCAATTTTTTTAGCGGGAGTTATGGATTGTCGATTATCGTTGTCACCATTATTATTCGCTTTGTATTGTTGCCGCTTATGATTCAGCAAACGAAAAGTTCAAGAGCGATGCAGGCGCTTCAGCCTGAAATTGAAAAATTAAGAGAAAAATACAGTTCAAAAGATCAAAAAACGCAGCAAAAACTTCAAGAAGAAACGATGGCTCTTTTCCAAAAACATGGCGTGAATCCGTTGGCCGGATGTTTGCCAATTCTTGTTCAGATGCCCATACTTGTGGCGTTTTATCATGCGATTATGCGCACGGCCGAAATTAGAGAACACACATTTTTATGGTTTAATCTCGGGTCGCCAGATTATATTCTTGCTTTAGTCGCCGGATTGACAACATTTATTCAGCAAAAAATAATGATGGGGCAAATGCCGGCAAATCCGCAAATGAAAGTGATGCTTTATGTGATGCCCATTATGATCATTATTTTTGCAGTGAATTTTCCAGCAGCGCTTTCATTGTATTGGGTGATTGGGAATCTATTTATGATTGTGCAGACGCTGATCATGTATCGGACAAACCTTCAAGCTGAGAGTAATCCTACGGGAGGGGTGAAAAAGTGAAAAAAGTAACGGTCACAGGGAGAACGATTGAAGAAGCGATCGAACAAGCGTTAGCCCAATTGAACAGCACCATTGACCGTGTTGAAGTCACCGTTCTTGAAGAGCCGAAAAAAGGTTTTTTAGGAATTGGCAGCAAACCCGCCGTCATTGAAGTTGTCGAACGCCGCAATCCCCTAGAAGAAGCAAAAGCGTATTTGCGCGAGATTATAGAAAAAATGGGGATTGAAGTTTCCATTGAACAAAAAGAAGAAGAAGATGGGACCGTTTTTGAATTAATCAGCGATAAAGTAGGCATTTTAATCGGAAAGCGCGGACAAACATTAAATGCACTTGAACTGTTGACAAATCTTGTGCTTAATCGGCATTCACAATCGTATCAGCGCATTTTTCTCGATGCTGCAAATTATCGCGAACGCCGCAGGCAAACGTTAATTTTGCTTGCAGAACGCCAAGCAGAAAGAGCCATTCGGCTGAATCGCAGCATATCGCTTGAACCGATGCCCGCTAGAGAGCGAAAAATCATTCATACAGCGTTGCAAGACAAAGAAGGGGTGACAACCAATTCAAAAGGGGAAGGCAGCTACCGCCATATTGTCATTTACCCGGATCCTTCAAAAAAATCTGTAAAGCATAAAATCAACTCCTAGAAAGCGATTTGCGCTTATTCTAGGAGTTTTTTGCGTCCGGTGCCCGGACAAATGCTTTTGCTGCAAAGAAAATCATCCAACTTGCAATCGGTTGCTTTTTTTTGTAAAAATCGAGTAAACTAAGTAAGATTAATAAGGACAGCTAAAAAACGGCTGATCGGTGTTTACGCTGAAAGGCATCACGCAAGGAAATGCCTTTCAATTCATTATAAAGAGGGGTTTGAGTGCAATGGATGATCGCACAATAGCAGCGATTTCAACCCCAATGGGAGAAGGCGCCATCGCGATTGTCCGTTTAAGCGGCGACGAGGCCATTGAAATCGCTGATCGCATATACAAAGGCCGTCATTCTTTGAAAAGTGTCGATTCGCACACGATTCATTACGGCCATTTGATCGACCCGAACACGAATGAAAAGGTTGAAGAAGTGATGGTGGCCGTGATGAAAGCTCCGCGCACGTTTACCCGCGAGGATGTGGTGGAAATTAATTGCCACGGCGGCGTTGTTTCTGCAAACCGTGTGCTGCAGCTTGTACTATCGAATGGAGCGCGTCTTGCCGAACCGGGAGAATTTACAAAACGCGCTTTTTTAAATGGCCGCATCGATTTATCTCAAGCGGAAGCGGTGATTGATTTAATTCGTTCGAAAACGGATCGCGCAATGAATCTTGCTTTAAACCAGATGGAAGGACGGCTGTCCAAACGAATTCGTTCCTTGCGGGAAACGCTGATTGAAACGATTGCGCATGTTGAAGTAAACATTGATTATCCCGAATATGATGCTGAAGAAATGACGCAGCAATTGCTGCTGGAAAAGATGCAGCGCGTAAAACGGGAAATTGAAAAATTGATGAGCACATCAAAACAAGGGAAAATTTTGCGGGAAGGATTGGCAACAGCAATTGTGGGACGGCCCAATGTCGGCAAGTCATCGCTGCTCAATAGTCTTGTGCAAGAAAATAAAGCGATTGTTACAAACATACCGGGAACGACTCGCGATGTGCTTGAAGAATACGTAAACGTTCGCGGCGTTCCGTTAAAATTAATTGATACCGCCGGCATTCGCGAAACAGACGATGTCGTTGAAAAAATAGGCGTTGAACGCTCAAAACAAATTATAAATGAGGCGGATTTAATTTTGCTTGTGCTGAATCATGCGGAGCCGCTTAGCGAAGAAGATAAATCGTTAATCGAAATGGCAAAACAGCATGAAGCCATTTTTATTGTAAATAAAACCGATTTGCCGCAAAAAATCGATTTGGAAGAAGTGAAGCGGCTTGCTGGAGAAACACCGATTGTTTCGTTATCGCTCTTAAGGGACGAAGGAATTGAGCAGCTTGAAGAAATGATTGCAGCGATGTTTTTCACAGATGGAGTCGAGGCGCAGGATTTGACGTATGTGTCAAACTCTCGTCATATTGCTTTATTGGAACAGGCGAAGCGCTCCATTGAAGATGCGATATCGTCGCTAGAAGCGAATATGCCGATCGATATGGCGCAAATTGATATTACAAGAGCATGGGAGCTGCTCGGCGAGATTATTGGCGATACCGTGTCAGAAAAATTAATCGATCAGCTTTTTTCACAATTTTGTTTAGGAAAATAATTTAGAAGGAGTGAAAATATGGGATACAACGCTGGTCATTATGACGTCATTGTCGTCGGCGCTGGCCATGCAGGCTGTGAAGCAGCGCTTGCAGCAGCGCGGATGGGTGCAAAAACGCTGTGTTTAACGTTAAATCTTGATGTCATTGCATATATGCCGTGCAATCCATCTGTCGGCGGCCCTGCAAAAGGCGTCGTTGTACGGGAAATAGATGCGC
>CALKAO010000035.1 GCA_937983115.1 uncultured Caryophanales bacterium | reverse complement strand
CCCAGCTTCAGGGAACTCAGGGGCCCCTTTTTTGTTGTTCATTTCGATATATAAGGTGAAGGGGGTGAGAAAAAAATGGCATTGCAGGAAGTGAAAAGTTCCCAGCTTCGTCTCGTTTTGAATATCGGCATGGACGATGAAGGAAACCCGATTTTTCGCTACAAAAATTTCAACAACGTGAAACCTGAAGCAACAGCAGATAGTCTATATGCGATTGCTTCATCGTTCGCTGCACTTCAAACGCATGGCTTGTACGAAGTCGTTCGCAATGACTCGTCAACGTTATCTGAAGAATAATGAAATCAAGAAAGGCCATTGGAGAGGAGGAAAAGGCAGTGGCGAAACAAATTGAGCTGCAATTTCTTAATGAAGAGAATCGCACGGTTACGATCTCGCTTGAAGATCCGATTGAACCTGTGAATCCAGCAGCGGTTCATGCCGCAATGGATGCGGTTATTGCTGAAAACGCCTTTACATCAAGCGGCGGTGATCTCGTAGGCAAAAAAGGCGCACGCATTGTTGAACGCACCGTCACTGAAATCGAACTTGAATAACTGTAAGGGGAGGCCTGCTCCCCTTTTTTATAGGAAGCAGGAGGAGTGAAAAATGGAAACTTGGCTTTCTCTCATCAGCGATGTCGGCTTTCCTGCAGTCATTACGTTATACTTGCTTCACCGCATTGAAAAGAAGCTCGATAACTTGAATGACAGCATCACTGCATTGCCGCAAAAAATGAGAGAAATTGAATGGACACAGAAAAAACTTGGCTGAAAAACGCTGGATTTTGCAAGGACGCCACAACAGTGGCGTTTTTTGCTGATCGGCAGCGCTGCGCCTGAAAATGACTTTTGATCCAGCAAATGTGGTTAAATAGAAAGTAGAAATTTTAAGATTGGAGGAAAACGTATGAAAGCGGTTGTACATAAAGGCATGAAAGGGCTTGCAGGCGTACAGGTTGTGGACTTTGAAGAGTCAAGCCCGTCGGCGGATGAAGTAAAAGTTCGCTTGAAAACCGCGGGGCTGAATCATCGCGACTTATTTGTTCCGCATCGGCATGGAGAACAAGATCCGCCGGTCATTCTTGGTTCGGACGGAGCTGGGATTGTCGAAGCGGTCGGAAAAAATGTCACCAATGTGAAAGTTGGAGATGAAGTGATCATCAACCCGAGTTTAGGCTGGGAAAAAAACAGCCCTGCGCCTCCCAAAGGATTTGAAATTGTTGGTTTTCCCGATCATGGAACGTTTGCGGAAACGATTGTCATTCCAGCCGAAAATGCTGTAAAAAAGCCAAAGTTCCTGACCTGGGAAGAAGCTGGCGTGCTGCCGCTGGCGGCATTAACCGCATATCGAGCGCTGTTTACGAGAGGAAAGCTGCAAGCGGGCCAGCATTTGCTCTTGCCGGGCATCGGAAGCGGCGTAGCCACTTTTCTGCTGCAAATGGCAAAAGCAGCCGGCGCCTATGTAACGGCAGCTTCCCGCAGCGCGAATAAGCGCGAGCAAGCGCTGCGTTTGGGAGCGGATGCAGCCATTGACTCAAACGGCGACTGGAACGAGCAAATGAACGGCGAACGGGCTGATCTTGTCATTGAAAGCGTGGGCCGGGCGACTTTCGACAAATCGCTGAAGCAAGTGAAACAAGGCGGGACGATCGTCGTATTCGGCGCATCTGCGGGAGATGAGATCAAACTGAATCTTCGCTCTTTTTTCTACGGGCAATACAATTTGCTCGGTTCGACGATGGGCAGCAGCGAAGAATTTTTGGAAATGCTTGCGTTTATAGAGAAGCATCAAATCAGGCCGGTGATTGATAAAGCTTATCCATTAACTGAAGCTCTCGATGCGCTCAAACGGTTGGATAACGCAGAACAATTTGGAAAAATCGCTTTAATTATCGGGTAACCGACCAGATGGGCTCGCCTGGCCAGGCGGGCTTTTTTTAATCGCTGGCATCGCGTCATCTTAACGATTCCGGCAAACTTATTCGCAAACCGAAAAATGGGAGGAAGGGGCCCCTGCAAGAACTGTCATTCGGATTCCATCAACAAAATTGAAGCGCGAATTTTCGGTTCGCGCAAAGCTTCAAGCTGGAATTTTCTATTGAA
>CALKAO010000034.1 GCA_937983115.1 uncultured Caryophanales bacterium | reverse complement strand
TATATGTTTACTTCGGTAGAAAAACCAACATTGATTTAGTATTTTAATTTGCTTAGTTTCGATTGGCGTTTCCTTAAATTCGGTCTATTATTACTCGGTGATGGACAACGAAGGGAAAATCCATTCGGGAGAAGTTGATTTGCGTTCAAATGAACGCAAAATCATTGAAGAAGGGAAGCGCATGGCCCAGCAGATTGTAAGCGATTTGCGCGCGAAAGAAGAAGCGCAGGATGTCCCCATCCTCATCGCCCTCTTTTTGGAAGAACCGCGTGACTCTCTCATTCCGGGCCGCTTTATTTCCATGGCTACCGTTGGAAAAGGCAAATCGGAAATCGGAGCCTGGGAAGATTTGGATGAACGGTATTATTTGTTCCCTTCTGCCGAAGTGATGAAAGACCATCGGAGCGACGCGGAACAATTCAACAACTTCAAAGCGGAAATCGAGAGCTTTTTTCCGAATTTTACCGGGGTGATCGGAAAAGGTTTTTACAAAGACGGCGAATTGCGCAGAATGACTGTCGATATTCCGATGCAATTTTACGGGAAATCCGAAGTGATCGCGTTTGTTCAGCATGTCACCGATTTGGTTTCATCGTTTTTAGCGGATGACATTCCGTTGGAAGTGAACATTACGTCGATGGACAAACAAGAAGCCGTCATTATCAAATCGCCTGATCGGAAAGAGCCATTCGTGCACATTTATCGTTAAAAAATATTGATTAAAATGAATGATTATGCAAGGCTTTTGTTGCCTGTGCGAAGTTTTTTTTGGTATTATCATAGTATTGCAAATCGTTGGAGGTGAATGAGCGTGTCAAGATTGACAGAAGAACAGACGCAAAAATTTGCTGAAGCGGCGCGTTTAAAATTAACAGACGCTGAAACGAAGCAATATACGGAGCAGTTGGGAAAATGGATTGAATATGCAGAGAATCTCAATGAACTTCCGCTGGAAGGCGTTGAACCGGCCGCATCCGTCAGCAGCGTCAAAAATGCGCTTCGCGAAGATAAAGTGAAACCGTGGATTGAACGGGACGAAGCGCTGCAAAACGTGCCGGAACATAAGGATGGCCTCATTAAAGTGCCAGCGATTTTAGAGTGAGGAGGGGCATGGGATGACATTGTTTCATCACCGTTTACAAGAGATACAGGACATGCTGCATAAAAAGGAATTGAGCGTTCAAGACGTTGTCGAACATTCCATGAAACGGATTAAAGAAACGGATGGCAAGCTTGAAGCATTTGTGGCGCTGAATGAAGAAAAAGCGCTTGAAACGGCGAAACGCTTGGATGAACAGAACGAATCGGCGGAAAAAGGCGCGCTTTTCGGGCTGCCCATCGGCTTAAAAGACAACATTTTAACGAAAGACATGCCCACGACATGCTCAAGCAAAATGCTGGAAAACTTCCAGCCGCTTTATAATGCGACGGTCGTGGAAAAGCTGGATGAAGCCGATGCCGTTGTCGTTGGAAAGCTAAACATGGATGAATTCGCGATGGGATCGACGACGGAACACTCGGCGTTTCAAAAGACGAAAAACCCATGGAACTTAAATTGCGTTCCGGGCGGATCAAGCGGAGGATCGGCTGCGGCTGTTGCTGCCGGACAAGTTTATTTTTCTTTGGGAACCGATACCGGGGGTTCAATTCGCCAGCCCGCTGCTTTTTGCGGCGTCGTCGGGCTGAAGCCGACATATGGACTCGTATCCCGCTTCGGAGTGGCTGCTTTCGCTTCGTCGCTTGATACTGTCGGAACGATTACAAAATCCGTTGAAGACAACGCTTATTTGCTGCAGGCAATCGTTGGAGAAGACAAGCTTGATGCAACATCGGTGCAAATGGATATACCGAATTACATAAATAGCCTTTCAGGCGATGTCAAAGGCTTAAAGATCGGCGTGCCGAAAGAATTTTTGTCAGAAGGCGTCGATGAAGCCGTAAAAGCGAGTGTAAAAGAAGCGCTTAAAACGTTTGAAAAAATGGGCGCGGTTTGCGAAGAAGTGTCGCTTCCGCATTCGAGTTATGCCGCTGCCAGCTATTCCATCATTTCAGCAGCAGAAGCTTCCGCAAGCATGGCGCGCTTTGACGGCATCCGCTACGGCTATCGCACGGAAAATGCGGACAATCTGCAAGATGTCTATGTCAACTCCCGCAGCGAGGCATTTGGCGATGAAGTGAAGCGCCGCATCATTTTCGGCACGTTTGCGCTGAGTTCCGGCAATTACGAAGCGTATTTTAAAAAAGCGCAGCAAGCGCGTACGCTCATTAAACAAGATTTTGATTCGGCATTTGAAAACTATGATGTGCTCATTGGGCCAACGGCGCCGTCAACGGCTTATCGATTTGGAGAAGCCAGTGAGGATCCAGCGAAATTGTACATCGGCGATCTGTTGACGACTCCCGTAAATTTAGCCGGAAATCCTGCGATTTCGATTCCGTGCGGCTTTTCAAATGGCCTGCCCATCGGACTGCAAATTATCGGAAAGCCGTTTGATGAGCAAACGATTTTCCGCGCTGCACATGCATTTGAACAGGCGACAGCGTTTCATAAAGAAAAGCCGGAGCTATGAGGAGGGTGAAACATGGAGTTTGAAACGATTATTGGACTGGAAGTGCACGTTGAATTAAAAACGAACTCAAAAGTCTTTTGCGGCTGCTCGACGGAATTCGGCGCACCGCCGAATACAAACGTTTGCCCGATATGCCTCGGACATCCGGGAACGTTGCCGACATTAAACAAATCGGCAATTGAATTTGCGATGAAAGCGGCAATGGCCCTGAACTGTGAAATTGCCGATACGATGACATTTGATCGGAAAAACTACTTTTACCCTGATAATCCGAAAGCCTATCAAATCACGCAAGACGACAATCCAATTGGAAGAAATGGCTGGATTGAAATCGAAGTCGATGGTGAGAAAAAGAAAATCGGCATCAATCGCATCCATCTCGAAGAAGATGCCGGAAAATTAATTCATGCTCCGGATGGCAGCCATTCTCTCGTTGATTTGAACCGGGCGGGGACCCCGCTTATCGAAATAGTTTCTGAGCCCGATCTTCGCTCGCCTGATGAAGCGTATGCCTATCTTGAAAAATTAAAGGCGATCATCCAATATACCGGCGTTTCCGACGTGAAAATGGAAGAAGGCTCGCTGCGCTGCGACGCGAACGTATCTTTGCGTCCTGTTGGACAAACAGCATTTGGCACGAAAACGGAATTGAAAAATTTAAACTCGTTTGCGCACGTCCGAAGCGGCATTGCCTATGAAGAACTCCGCCAGGCGGAAATTTTGCGCGAAGGCGGAACAATCGCCCAGGAAACCCGCCGCTGGGATGAAGCGAAAAAACGCACGATTTTAATGCGGGTGAAAGAAGAAGCTGACGACTACCGCTATTTTCCTGAGCCTGACATTGTTGAAATTGAAATTGACGAAGCATGGAAAAACCGCGTTCGCGAACAGATTCCAGAGCTTCCAGATGCGCGCCGCAATCGCTACATCAATGAAATCGGCCTTCCGGAATATGACGCGATGGTGCTGACGCAATCGAAAGCTTTGTCGGATTACTATGAAGAAGTCATTCGGCATGGCGCCGATGCAAAGCTGGCGTCAAACTGGATGATGGGCGATGTTTCCGCATACTTAAACGCAGAGCAAAAAGAAATTACTGACGTTGCCATGACGCCGGAAGCTTTGGCGAAAATGATTCAGCTGATTGAAAAAGGCACAATTTCATCCAAAATCGCTAAGAAAATTTTCTCCGAATTGATCGAAAAAGGCGGCGATCCGGAAGCGATCGTCAAAGAAAAAGGCTTGATGCAAATTTCCGATGAAGGCGAGCTGCGCAAACTCGTGATTGAAATCATTGAAAACAATCAGCAATCGGTTGAAGATTATAAAAATGGAAAAGATCGCGCACTCGGATTTTTAGTCGGGCAGGCGATGAAAGCGACAAAAGGAAAAGCGAATCCGCAAATGATCAACAAACTGCTGAGAGAAGAAATTGCAAATCGATAGCTGCAAACGAGAAGGCAGGTTCCCGCGCTGAATCTGCCTTTTTTCATTTGCTGCCGTCAAGATGATGTATACTGGAAATATAGAATTGGAAAGGGGAGGCAAACGTGAATTTAAACGATTGGTACGAAAAAGGAATGGATGCGCAGACGTACATTGACTCGATGAAAAAGAACAAAGAAGAGCTTCTGTCAATCTATGAGCGGTTTCAAGCAAAAGCTGAAGACGAAGCGCAATTTGAGCAATTGAAAGCAAAAAACCTTCGCGTCATCGTTTTGACGGAAGACTGGTGCGGCGATGCGATGGTCAATGTCCCGATTTTGCTTCGCATTTGCGAAAAAGCAGACATCACTCCAAGAATGCTGCTGCGCGACCAGAATTTGGAGCTTATGGATCAGTATTTAACGAACGGCACGGCGCGGGCGATTCCGATTTTCATCTTTATTGACGAAGCTGGAAACGAAAAAGCGGTATGGGGCCCGCGGGCGCCGCAAGCGCAGCAGCTCGTTGATGAAGCAAGAGCGAAGCTTCCCGACAAAGACGCGCCGGATTTTAAAGAAAAACAAACCCAAATGTATCAACGCTTAAATGAAACTTTTACGCAAGATGAACAGCTTTGGACGCACATTTATGAGAGCATCATGGAAAGATTGAAATAGCTTAACAAAAAAGCTTGCATCCGCTGAAGATGCAAGCTTTTTTTCCTCAGTCATCCCATTCCACATCGAGAATTTTGCCGGTCTTCGCATCGATTTCCAATTCGACTTCACCGCGGTTTGTTTCGATTTCAATTTCGTATATGCGCCGTCCGTCATTCTCGTCTAATTCCGCTTCGGCAACTTTTCCAGCATAATGTTGTTTTGCAATGTCAACCGCTTGCTGGAGCGAAAGGATTTCGCCGTTTTTGTCCGTATTTTTAGCTGGAGCGCGGCCGTCTCTGTCATCGTCATCCCGTTCGGCTTTTTGGATCACACGTCCATCGTTTGCGTCAATTTCGACTTCATATTCGGCATTTCCTTTTGTGTATGCCACTTCATACTTTGGCTGGCCGCCATCCTGTTCGAGTTCCATTTCTTTGATGTGGCCGTCGTATTTTTCTTCAATAATGCGGATGATGTCTTTTTGGCCGGCAGCTGCCTGTTCAAATTTTGCGGATGCGGTGTAGCCAGCTGTTCCAATGGCGCCGGCTGCCAAAAGCGATGCGATCATGATTGTTTTCTTTTTCATTTTTTTTCCCCTCCTTGATTTGCTATTTTCACTATATCCTTTGAATCTGAGAAAACTTGGAGAAGAAGATTAGAATTTGATGAGAAATTCATGATCAAAGCATGAATTTGGTACACTGTAAGTACGAATATGCGCTGGGAATGGGGAGAAAGATGATGGCTCAAGCGAAAATTTTAATCGTGGAAGACGAAGCGAAAATTGCGCGGGTCATTCAATTGGAACTGGAACATGAAGGCTATGAAACGATGACGGCGAAAACCGGCAAGGAAGGGCTGCGCCTCCTTGAGCAGCATGCGTGGGATTTGGTTTTATTGGACATCATGCTGCCTGAATTAAACGGGATTGAGCTGCTGCGGCGAATGCGGGCAGCGGGAGATGTGACGCCAGTGATTTTGCTGACGGCGCGCGATTCGGTTCCGGATAAAGTAACCGGCCTTGATCAAGGAGCAAATGATTATATTACGAAACCATTTAAAATCGAAGAGCTGCTTGCGCGAATTCGCGCGCTTTTGCGGACGAAACAGCAGTTTTTGCAAATGAACGCGCCTGAAGAAAATTGGCTGACGATTGGCGAACTCGCTTTAAACGAAAAAAGCCATGAAGTGAAAGTGCGTGATACAGCGATTGACCTGACGCCGCGCGAGTTTGGCTTATTGAAATATTTAATGGAACATCCAAACCAGGTGTTAAACCGCGAACAAATTTTGTCCGCTGTCTGGGGATTTGACTATTATGGCGATACCAATGTCGTTGATGTGTACATTCGCTATGTCCGCAAAAAAATTGAGAAAGCGGCATCGAACGCTTACATTCATACGGTCCGAGGGGTTGGCTACATGCTGAAAGACGCCGCAAGCGAAACGTGATGGTTCATTTGATGAAAGGAAGTCGCTGTTGAAGATGAATATCCGTCTTTTCATTCAACTGTTTTCTTCTGTATGGCTGCTCATTGTTTTGCTCATTGTCAATGCTGCGATTTATTTATTGTTTTACCATGTGACGATGAATAGCGAACTTGAACGGATTTCTCAACATACAGAAGAAATTGTCCGAAATATTCAGCCCGGGATGAATGAAGATGAACGCGCCGCCTTGCTTCGTGCGTTTTTGCCGGCTGACGGGATGATTCGGATCGTAAACGAAGAAAATCATCCGCTCATTACGGTTGTCAAAACGCCGGAGCTGGCCGGCATGGCTCCTGAACATCATTCCTCACAATGGACGGAGCGAAAAGGTGATGCAGCCGTTTCGCATTATCCCGTAATTTGGGACAACGGCGAAGTCGCATCGCTTGAAGTAGTTGAACGGCTGGATGCAGCTTTGGCAAATTTAAACCTATTGAAATGGGTGTTGTTTCTGGCAACGCTTATTGTGCTGATCCCGTCTTTTTTCAGCGGAAGGCTGCTCAGCGCGCTCATTTTGCGCCCGATCAATTCGCTGATTGACACGATGGAAGAAATTCAGCGAAAAGGGGCGTTTAAAAAGCTTGAGATTGCACGCAGGCCGAAAGATGAATTGTATAAAATGGCGATTGCGTTCAACAACATGATCGGCATATTAGAGAAAAACTTTGAAAAACAAGAACAGTTCGTTTCCGATGCTTCGCATGAACTGAAAACTCCTTTAACCGTCATTGACAGCTATGCGAGCATGCTGAAACGCTGGGGAAAAGAGCGCCCCGAGCTGCTAAATGAATCGATTGAAGCGATTCATTCCGAAGCGGCAAGAATGAAAGCGATGACCGAGCAGTTGCTTTTGCTGGCAAAAAACGAAGAAGATTGGCAGATGGATAAAACAGCGTTTAACTTGTCGGAACTGTGCGAAGAAACGAGCCGCACGTTTCAAAATGCCTATGAGCGGCAAGTGCGCGTCAAACCGCTCACTCAGAGCGGGCCGCTCGTTTTTGCAGATGAGCAGAAAATAAAACAGGTTCTGTTCATCCTTCTTGACAATGCGAAAAAATACAGTTCAGACGCGATAGACGTATATGTAGGCGAAGAAGGCAAATACGGATATTTTATCGTTGAAGATCAGGGCATTGGGATTCCGAAAAAAGACCAAAAACAGATTTTTGATCGATTTTACCGCGTGGATGAAGCGCGAAATCGCGATCACGGCGGGACCGGGCTCGGTTTGTCGATCGCAAAAAAAATCATTGACGCCCATGACGGGATGATTGAAATTGAAAGCGAAGTGCAGCAAGGCACGAAAATGAAAATTTCTTTGCCGCGCGCAGCGGGCGAAAGGCAGGTCATTGGTGATGGTTAAAAAAGCGGCGATAATTGCAGTTGGAGCGGCGCTTGCCTTTGCTCTCGGCTTCAGCGTGAATCAGTTGATCGCCAAAGACGGCAACGAAGCGATTCATGATGATGAAGCGCGCGAACTCGCTGAATCGCTTTATGGCGGCCGGATTCAGACGTTCATTCAAAAAGGGAATCGCTATGAAATGACTCTCGAAAATGAATGGGGCGTCTATGAACTGGAAATCGATTGCAGCACGGGTGAGATTGCTTCGCTCGCATTAATGAAGAAAAAAGTACAGCCTCCTGATGAAGAGGATCCGCCGTCTGCTGCAGAGCAAAATGAAAAGCCGCGTGCAAAAATTGGAAAAAAGCGGGCAGCCGAAATTGCGCTGACAAAAGTGAAAGGCGAAGTGGATGATGTGGACTTGGAAGAATTTGATGGTTCGCACGCATACGCTGTTGAAATTGAAACTGATGAGGAAGACGCGCTCGTTTACGTTCAAGCTTACACGGGAGAAATTTTAAGCGTTACGTTTGAAGACTGATTTTGAAAATAATGTCATCAATGCAAGTTATTAACGTGTTCAAACGATTGAATTTCCATTATAATGGATGTTGAGGCATTTTGATTTAAGCTTAGACGGAACCAGGGTTAAGCACGCGCGATGCGGCCGCATTTGCGGGTGCTTTCACCGTGGAAAAGCGAGGCGCTGTATCACGACAGCGCATTTTTACAAAGCAGCGCATTTTTTTAGATGAGAGAACATCCGTTCATTCATAAATGAAATGCTTTTCATCGCTTCAACATGATGAAAGGTTTTTGTTCGGCAATGAGAATGTAAAATTTTAACAATTTTCATTGGCTGAACACGTTTGCATTAGGGGGATGAAGGACTTGAAGCTAAAATCGAAATTAGCCGCGAAAATCACCATTTTCGCTGTGCTGGCATTGGCTGCAGCCGGAGCGGCAGGCTGGATTGTTTTCGATGCGAATAAAGGCGCGGAAGTTTCGTTTGCGGAAATGGAGCAAATCATTCAGTCGTTGGACGGCCAGCAGGCGGAACTGAAGGAAAAGTCCGATGGCAAGCTCTACTTGAAAACAAAAGACGGGCTTTATGTAACGAATGTGCGGCCTGAAAGCCAAATGGTTGAAGACTGGATCAAAAACTATAATTTAAGTTATACGTATTCGGATCACGGTTCCGCAGGAAGCATCATCATGGGCGGCGCATTGATCGCATTGCTGCTCACATTCTTCGTTTTGCAAGGAAAAGGCGGCGTCGGCGTAAAATCAATGAAAAACAGCGCCTCAAAAGCGCAGCCGCTTCCAGATGTCACATTGGATGACATCGGCGGGCTGCCTGAAGAGATGAAAGAAGAAATTTTGCAGACGCTGTCGATTATTAAACATCCAAAACGTTCGCAGCAGCTCGGTTTGAAGCCTCCGAAAGGCATTTTGCTATACGGACCGCCCGGCACAGGGAAAACGCTGCTCGCTCAAGCGATCGCCCGGGAAATCGGTGCAGCCTTTTTTTCATCAAGCGGCGCAGCCTTTACTGAGCTTTTTGTCGGGGTCGGAGCAGCGCGCGTCCGTTCGCTGTTTCAAAATGCCAGAAAGCAAAAGCCTGCCGTCATTTTCATCGACGAAGTGGACGCATTGGCAGGAAAGCGAAAAGCGCACAGCGGGGGCGATGAAAGCGAGAAAACGTTAACCGAGCTGCTCGTGCAGCTGGACGGCGGCAAAAACAACGACGGCATTTTGTTCATCGCTGCAACGAACCGAAAAGATATGCTGGATGATGCGTTTCTAAGGCCGGGACGGATTGATTTCACCTTCCACGTTCCCCTTCCGGACACGCAAGGCCGAAGAGAAATTATTGACATTCATGCGAAAGACAAGCCGTTGGCGAAAGAAGCCGCTGCTTCATTGGATGCATTGGCGGAGTCGACTTCCGGATTTTCCGGAGCTGAAATCCGCACCTTGTTTGAGACGGCAAGCCGCCGGGCCGTTCGCGAAGGCCGAGAACAGATAACGGCGAACGACATTGATTATGCTCTTGACCGAACGATTCTCGGAACAACGTCACGCGCACTCAACGATAAGCAAACGAAACGCCGCGTGGCGATTCATGAATCGGGCCATGCGCTTGTTGCGGCGCTGACACAACCAGGCTCGATCCGCAAAGCGACGATTATTCCGCGCGGCCAAGCGCTTGGCTACGTGGCACCGATTCCGAAAGAGCTGCACCTTTCTACGACGAGCGAATTGCTCGATCAAGTGAGCATGATTCTAGCGGGCGGGGTCGCTGAGCGCATGTATCTCGGCGAGCATAGCATCGGGGTAAGCGGCGATGTGCAGCAAGCGAAGCAAATCATTGAACAAATGGTCGATACGGGGATGCTCCGGGACGGGTTTCAATTAACGTTTGACAAAAAGAAAAAAACCGAGCAAATGCAAGCGCTGTTTGAAGAAGCGCTGAAAAAAACAGAGCAGCTCATCCGCGAACACGAAACCGAATTTCATCAGCTTGTTGAAGCGCTGATGAAAAAAGAGACGCTTGAAGGAGAAGAAATTCAAGAGATTGTCGCGGGAAAACGAACAAAAAAAGTCGTATCTTAAATGCAAGGGTTTGCAGTTCATTCACGCTGCGAACTCTTTTTTTGATTCCCTTTTTTTGCCAATCACAAAGATGATAAAATAAATTTTCCATATCGAAATCGGAAGAAAAAACATATGCTGCGTGCCATCTTTTGAAAGAAAGACAAGCAGCAGGCGCTCCTTGCCGAAGTTGGGAGCATGAAAGCGGGAACAGTCATTTACTGCAAGCGAATCTATCATTTTACTTTGATGTTTTTTTCAACAAGTTGTTTGTTGTCTAAATCAAGCGCAAAGCCAAGCGCCGTTTTTTCGTTTATGCACGGCTCTGTGCAATGAAAAACGCTCTTTTTGTTTTTGCGTTGATGGCAAATCGGAAAGGCGTTTCAAATGTTTTTATTTAGCAAATCTACTTTTTCAACAAAAATGTTTTTCGGTATTGCTTTTTGTTTTTGGCTGTGCTAGGGTTGAGATACAACATATTGTGTTTTCTATCATTTTAACAACTACATATTGTTATTCGACGGCTGGTGATGGGCTCGTCTTAAAGGTGAGCGCATCTGAAAAGGGAACTCGGTGAAAATCCGAGACTGCCCCCGCAACTGTAAGTGTGGACGAACGGGATCATCCACTGTGTCAAGTCTTGACATGGGAAGGACCCTAGTAGAATGAGGCACAAGTCAGGAGACCTGCCAGCATGTCGCAGTTTCAGATCTTCGGGGTGGGAGAGCATGAAACGAGAGAAGAGGATTTTTCTGTCGTTTTTTACCGTTCATCCTGTCCGATGAGCGGTTTTTTATTGCTTTTTCTTCCCCAATGATCGCAGCAAAATGTAAAGAGGGGAGAAGATGAATGACAACTTCGCTTCATGTTGAACAGCAAATCAGCCGGTGGCTGGACGAATGGAATGAAAAATGGCGGCTTGATGTCGAGGATTTCAAGCGAAAAGCGCTGCACCAATGTGCGAAAGCAGAGCGTTTGGAAGACGTGGAACAAACGCTGATCAAATGCGCTTTGGAGCAAATGGATGAAGCGAATCCAAATTTGACGCATTTCGCAGCGTGGATTTATTTGCAAAAACTCTATCGCGAAGCAGCTGAAAACCGCGGCTATGCCCGCTCTGCGCGTTATGGCAGTTTCTATGTTTTGATTTGCCAGCTTGTTAAGAAAGGCATCTATGATGCGAGATTGTTGGACGCTTATTCAAAAGAAGAAATTGAATATTTTGAACAGCAAATCAAACCGGAACGAGACGAACTGTTTACGTATCCGGCGATTTATACCCTCGCAACGCGATACCTTGCGACAGATTATGAAAAACGAACGTACGAATTGCCGCAAGAACGCTGGATGATCATTGCGATGCATCTCATGCAACAAGAGGATAAGGAAAAACGCACCGACTATGTGCTCGAAGCTTATTGGGCGTTAAGCAACCTTTATATGACCGTTGCGACACCGACGTTAAACAACGCCGGAAAAACCCACGGGCAATTATCGAGCTGTTTCATCGATACCGTCGATGACAGTTTGCAGTCGATTTATGACAGCAATGCCGATATCGCAAAACTATCAAAAAACGGTGGCGGCATCGGGGTTTATATGGGAAAAGTTCGCGCGCGCGGCAGCGCGATTCGCGGTTATAAAGGGATGTCGAGCGGCGTTGTCCCCTGGATTAAGCAGCTGAACAATACGGCGGTCAGCGTGGA
>CALKAO010000033.1 GCA_937983115.1 uncultured Caryophanales bacterium | reverse complement strand
AAAAAGAATACCGGAAATATCAGCTACGCACGGTTGAGGGCCCGGATGATTACGCCACAATGCGCGAAGTTGTCAGACGGCGATACACCCGCTTGCTGAAAGAAAACAGCCGGCTTCCTGATTTAATCATCGTTGACGGCGGAAAAGGCCAGCTTTCCGCAGCAAAAGACGTGCTGGAAAATGAACTCGGGCTCTCCATTCCAATCGCCGGTCTCGTTAAAGATGAAAATCATCGTTCGTCGCATCTTATTATGGGGGATCCTCCGCGTGAGATGAAAATGAAAAGAAACAGCCAGGAATTTTATTTGCTGCAGCGCATTCAAGATGAAGTTCACCGATTTGCAATCACTTTTCATCGCAGTGTAAGAGGAAAATCAATGTTGAAGTCAAGCTTGGATGAGATTCCAGGAATCGGACCGAAGCGAAAACAAAAGCTGTTGGCGCATTTTGGATCCGTAAAAAACATGAAAAAAGCGACTGAAGAACAATTTATTGAGGCGGGCATGCCGAGGAACGTTGCCGCCAACTTAGCTGCTCATTTTAATCGGGAATCCTAGCAGCCCGTCTAAAAGAGCAGCTTAATTTGATTCGCGAATGGGCTCTTTTGCATTGGATTCAACAGTAAACAAAACGCGCTTTTTTTTCACTTCGTCAAAGGCTTCGGTGATGCATGCTGTAATTGTTTCATACTGTTTGGCTAAAAATCCCGCTTCTAATTTAAAATGAGCGGGGACAGGTTCATTAGGAATTAATTCAAATACCAGCCGATTTGCCTTTTCTTGAAGAACGCTCAACGTTCCCCACGAAGCTTTTTGGAAAAAATCACAGATTTCTTCAGCCGTTGACAACGGATATTTTCTTGCTAAATGTTTGCCTGCCCAGTATAAAATGGTTTCTTCTTCATTCCCAAGCAGTTCCGGCAGCAGATCATGCCGCATTAATGTATACGCGAATGAAGATTGCGTTTTTCTTTGATTTGCATCTTTTACTTGCTGCATTCATAATTGCCCCCTTTATGACTAACACTATTATAAAGCAAGAACGCTTGCCAGTGGTGAATTTTCGCTGCGTTTGATTGAAGAAATGGTCTTGCTATGAATCAATGGCGAATGCAGATCGCATCTTGAAGTTATCTTGACGATGCACAAGGTTGGGGTTAAAATAAACTTGTTACATTTTTTCGACAAAACATGGAAATGCGCTTATTGGAAAACTTTACTACAACGAAGGGGGCAAATGACGAATGACAGCAACGCGAGATTTCGCAAGTCGCAGACTTCATTCCTTGCTGGGCGTTATTCCGCTTGGAGTTTTTTTGTTTCAGCATTTAACGGTAAACTATTTGGCAACGCGTGGACCGGATGTGTTCAACAAAGCCGCAAATTTTATTTCAAATCTGCCTTATCTGTATGTTCTTGAGTGGCTCATTATTTATATACCGCTTCTCTTTCATGGGATCTACGGTGTATACATAGCGTTTCAAGCGAAAAATAACGTGACGCGATACGGGTTTTTCCGAAATGTTATGTTTATGCTTCAGCGTGTATCTGGCATTATCGCTTTAATCTTTCTCGCTTGGCATATTTGGCAAACACGTGTTCAGGTCATGTTTGGCCAAACGGTTAATTACGATATGATGCACAACATTTTATCGAATCCTGGCTGGATGACATTTTACATTATCGGTGTGATTGCGGTCATTTTTCATTTTTCAAATGGTCTGTGGTCTTTTTGCGTAAGCTTTGGAATTACTGTGACTCCGCGTTCGCAGCAGGCATTAACGTATGTTACGCTCATCGTATTTCTCGCATTGACCTATATCGGCATGAGAGCATTGTTTGCATTCGTTTAATCACAAATTTCTACTGAAGACTGAAGGGGGCTCACACAATGAACAGTGGTAAGGTCATCGTTGTCGGTGGTGGTTTAGCTGGCCTTATGGCTGCAATTAAAGTGGCTGAAGCCGGTGTAAACGTCGATTTGTTTTCCATTGTACCCGTAAAGCGCTCGCATTCTGTCTGTGCACAGGGTGGAATTAACGGGGCTGTCAATACAAAAGGTGAAGGCGATTCGCCTTGGATTCACTTTGATGACACGATTTACGGCGGAGATTTTTTGGCAAATCAGCCGCCTGTAAAAGCGATGTGTGAAGCGGCGCCAGGCATTATACACCTCATGGATAGAATGGGTGTCATGTTCAACCGGACTCCTGAAGGATTGCTCGATTTCAGACGGTTCGGCGGTACGCAGCATCATCGCACTGCATTTGCAGGCGCAACAACCGGACAGCAGCTGCTGTATGCGCTCGATGAACAAGTTCGCCGCCATGAAGTTGCCGGACTTGTCACAAAGTATGAACATTGGGAGTTTTTATCGGCGGTGATCGATGATGAACAAAGATGCCGCGGCATTGTCGCTCAAGACATGAAAACTTCTGAAATCCGCTCGTTTCGAGCTGATGCTGTGATTATCGCAACCGGCGGACCAGGCATCATCTTTGGAAAATCGACAAACTCAGTCATCAATACAGGTTCAGCAGCTTCAGCGCTATATCAGCAAGGGGTCTACTATGCGAACGGTGAATTCATTCAAATTCACCCGACTGCGATTCCTGGAGACGACAAGCTGCGCCTTATGAGTGAATCCGCTCGTGGCGAAGGCGGGCGAATTTGGACGTATAAAGACGGAAAACCATGGTATTTCCTTGAAGAAAAATATCCGGCTTATGGAAACCTTGTACCGCGTGATATCGCGACACGCGAAATTTTTGATGTTTGCGTCAATCAAAAACTCGGCATTAATGGCGAAAACATGGTTTATCTGGATTTATCCCACAAAGATCCAAAAGAGCTGGATATCAAGCTGGGCGGAATTATCGATATTTATGAAAAATTCGTCGGCGATGATCCAAGAAAAGTGCCAATGAAAATCTTCCCGGCTGTTCACTATTCGATGGGAGGCTTGTGGGTTGATTACAACCAAATGACGAACATTGAAGGATTGTTCGCTGCAGGTGAATGCGACTATTCGCAGCACGGCGCCAACCGGCTTGGTGCAAATTCCCTGTTGTCTGCGATTTATGGCGGAATGGTCGCTGGGCCAAATGCTGTCGAATATATGAGAGGGCTTGATAAATCAAGCGAATCTTTATCGTCGACACTATATGATCGCCAAGTAAAGATGGAGCAAGAAAAATACGACAACATTCTTGCAATGGATGGCAATGAAAATGCTTATATCCTTCATAAAGAACTTGGCGAGTGGATGACTGATAATGTAACGGTCGTTCGTGAGAACAAAAAACTATTGGCAACAGATGAAAAGATTCAGGAATTAATGGAACGCTATAAACGGATTAATATCAATGATACAGCGAAATGGAGCAACCAAAGCACATTCTTTACTCGCCAGCTTTGGAATATGCTGCAGCTAGCCCGCGTCATCACTTTAGGCGCTTATCATCGTGACGAAAGCCGCGGCGCTCACTATAAGCCGGAATTTCCAGAGCGAAATGACGAAGAATGGCTTAAAACTACAATGGCTAAATTTAATCCTGAAAAAAATGGACCTGATTTTGAATATGAAGATGTAGACGTTTCGTTGATTAAACCGCGTAAACGTGATTATACGAAAAAAAATACTGCTGCGGGGGGAAATTAATGATATGAGTGAGAAAATGGTCACGCTAATCATTACTCGCCAAGACTCGCCAGAATCTTCCCCTTACCAAGAGGAATTTAAAGTTCCTTATCGACCAGGCATGAATGTCATTTCCGCTTTAATGGAAATTCGGCGAAATCCGGTCAATGCAAAAGGGGAAAAAACGACGCCTGTTCAATGGGAAATGAGCTGTTTAGAAGAAGTGTGCGGCGCTTGTTCAATGGTGATTAATGGCAAAGCCATGCAATCATGTACAGCGCTTGTTGATAAATTGGAACAGCCGATTCGCTTGGAGCCAATGTCTACATTTCCAGTTGTGCGCGACTTGATTGTCGATCGAAGCCGCATGTTTGATGCGATGAAAAGAATCAAGGCTTGGATTCCGATTGACGGCACGTATGATTTAGGGCCAGGGCCGCGCATGCCCGAAAGACAAAGACAGTGGGCCTATGAGCTCTCCAAATGCATGACGTGCGGCGTGTGTCTTGAAGCATGTCCAAACGTCAACGATCGATCCGATTTTATCGGGCCGTTTGCGATCTCGCTCGTGCGTTTGTACAATACGCATCCAACAGGCGCCATGCACAAAGAAGAACGTTTGCAAGCATTGATGGGTGAAGGCGGAATTGAAGACTGCGGCAACTCGCAAAACTGTGTACAAGCATGCCCGAAAGGGATTCCGCTCACAACGTCAATTGCTTCCATGAATCGGGCGACGACTATTCAAATGTTTAAAGATTTCTTCGGCAGCGACAAGCTGTAGTTTATCGATGATTCACTATTAGCGTCTCGATGTTCTTAGCTGAACATGCGAGCCGCTTTTTTTGTTGAATCGAATGGCAGCAGCTTAAATGGATATTGGGAATAATAAGACAGATTCGGGCAGGAAGGATTCAGAAAGATTAACTGTGCACATTAAGCGTATCGGGCAAAACCGATGGTTTTGCCGTTTCATTTTGCTGGGTGGCAAAGTGCTAGTTTTGGGTAAGCCTGTTAAAAGGCGATAGTCATTTGTGGATTGGCTATTCGATTGAGCACACAGGGTTGTATACTGACATATACTAATCAAGACTAAATCGGTTTCTATAGTGAAAACAGTTCTGAAAGCCCGCGCAAGGAGGGTGGAAGAGTTGAAGAACCGTTATCGACCGAAGCCGCTTTTGACGAAAAGAGAACGTGAAGTATTTGAACTACTTGTTCAAGATAAAACAACAAGAGAGATCGCGAAAGAGTTGTTTATCAGTGAGAAAACGGTTAGGAACCATATATCGAACACGATGCAAAAGTTGGGGGTAAAGGGGCGTTCCCAGGCGGTAGTTGAACTTCTGCGGCTTGGGGAATTGGAAATTTAATAAGAGCTGGCTTTCAGTGAAAGCCAGCTCTAATTTTTAATAAACTTTTCACTTGCAACGAAATGAAAAACAGAGGAAAATATAGATGGTTGATTGCAATTGACGACTACATTGAGGCAAGAGGCGATTTTTTTGGATAAACCTATCGGCGTAATCGATTCTGGTGTTGGGGGATTGACAGTAGCAAAAGAAATTATGAGGCAATTGCCAAAAGAAACGATTTATTACGTCGGCGATACAAATCGCTGCCCTTATGGTTCAAGGCCAAAAGAAGAAGTGATTGCTTTTACATGGCAAATGGTTGATTTTTTGCTAAAAAAGGATATCAAAATGCTTGTGATTGCCTGCAATACAGCGACGGCGTTTGCACTTGAGAAAATTCAAGCAGCGTTGGACATTCCCGTTGTAGGGGTTGTCCATCCGGGTGCACGCAGTGCTTTGAAACATACAAAAAATAATAACATTGGTGTGATTGGCACGAAAGGAACAATTGCAAGCAAAGTCTATGAGAAAGCGCTTCGCAGCATTCATAATGAGGTTCGCATCTACAGCAAAGCATGCGAACGCTTTGTGCCGCTCGTTGAAAGCAATTGCTTGACAGGAGAACATGCGCATGCAATTGTACAAGATTCGCTGGCTTATTTTCAAGAAACGGATATTGATACGCTCATCTTAGGGTGCACGCATTATCCGCTGCTGCAGCCGCTCATTCAAAGCGTGGTTGGAAAAGAAGTCACTGTCATTTCTTCCGGAGATGAAACCGCTAGGGAAATCAGTGCAATTCTTTATCACAGCGATCTGCTGCAAACCAAAGATGTGAAACCCAATCATTATTTTTATTCGACAGGAAGCCAGGAGCTGTTTTCGCAAATTGCGAACAATTGGTTTGGAACGACCTTAAAAAATATTTTTGAAATAACATTATAACGCTGGCATTTGGCAATGCATCATAGCCAAATGATTTGGCTGATTTACATAGAATCAGGGCTGCATGTGATTTGTTGCTGTACAGTTTTTTAATGTTTTTATTTGATGAGATGGGCATTTTTGCCCGTTTTTTTAAATGTTTGCAATAGATGTTTTTTGCGTTTCGTTTTCCATTAAAAAGGAATATATTTTGAAAAGGCGTGAACAGGTTAATGATGAATAAAAACCATTTTTTCCTCCTAGGTTTTATTATGTTCTTGACGATGACCGGCTATGGCATTGTATTGCCAACATTGCCTTTTTTGGCTGATCATTTGCAGTTGACGTCTTTTCAAATGGGGACGCTGATTACCGGCTGGGCGACTGCACAACTGATTACGGCGCCTTTTTGGGGCAAGCTGGCCGACTCGATTGGCAGAAAAAAAGTGCTGATTATGGGTTTGTTTGGATTTGGGATTGCATTTTTATTGCTCATTCTAGCAAATAGTTATCTGCAATTGCTGTTTGCTCGAATTGTCGGGGCGTCGTTGTCATCGGGAACGTATCCTGCGACATTTGCAATCGTCGCTGATTCGACAGATCCCGAACATCGAAATGTAGCGATTGCCAAAATGGGCGCTCTGAGCGGGCTTGGTTTTTTGTGCGGGCCGGCTGTTGGGGGAATATTTGCACAGCTTGGTGTTATTGCACCGTTTGTTGCAGCAGGCGCATTTGCGCTAATCACGACGCCGGTGGCATGGAAATTTTTAAAGGAGCCGCAAAAATCAGAAGTTGCGATTCGCCAGCCACAATCTTATTTTCACTCTTTTTCAATTTTATTTAAAAAGGGCTATCGCGAACTCTATGCCACTTCACTTGGCATTTCAATTGCCGCTTCAAGTTTTTTCGGGTTGATCGGCTATTTTATGATCGCGCGTTTTGATTCGACGCCTGGCTATGTCAGTATGGCGTTCAGCATTGAAGCAGGCTTGGCCGTGATCGTTCAATTTTTTTTGTTAGAAAGGTTTTATCGGATTTGGAAAGAAGCGAATATTATGAAAGCTGGACTTGTGTTTGCGATCATTGGCTACGGAATGATCGCGCTATCGCCGCACTGGCTGGTCGTTATGGCTGGCAGTGCTTTGATCGGCTTTGGCCAGGCATGCGTCATTCCAGTCGTCATTTCCCTCTTGTCAAAACGCGGCCAATATGGTCAAGGAATTACGATGGGTTTGAATGAGTCCATGGACAGTTTAGGCCGAATTGTTGGCCCGCTCATTGGCGGATTTACGTTTTCATATAGCATGATGTTTCCGTTTTTTACATCTGCAGCAATTGTTTCAATCCTCTTCTTTGTTGCGTTGCTGCAAGGCAGGCGTGCAACAGATATGCATGAGGCAAATTGGTAAAGCAGGGCGGCAAAGCCCTTTTTATTTTGAAAAAACTGAAAATTCTGTTGATTTTTCCGAATAACGTTGTTAAACTAAGATTAAATCATATATGTGAAATGGATTTCATATTTATGAAATAAAGGAGGTTAACAGCAGATTAAAAAAAATCCTCGCAAAAATATCGTTCCATCCGTTAATAAAGCAATCGACATCATTTCAGTCATTTATGGACAAGGAAGCCTTACTTTAAAAGAGATAACCAAGGAATTGCAATTGCCTGCAAGTACGTGCTACAATATTGTATCAACATTAGAGCATCGCGGCATGATAAAGAAAGACAAACAAACCAATCAATATGAGTTGGGCATCGCTTTAATCAAATGGGGATTAAAAGCGTATCACGAGATTGATCTTCGCAAAGCTGCAGTTCCATATTTGCACAAATTGGTTGAATTGTATAATGAAACGGCCACAGTCACGATTTTTAACCAAGCGTCGTATGAAAGCATCGTCATTGAAGTCGTTGAGGGAAATGAATATTTGCGCACATCGCCAAAAATTGGTTCGCGATATCCCTTGCATGTGACAGGAGCTGGTTTATGTTTTTTATCAAATTTATCCTCGGAACAATTGTCGAATTATTTCGAATATATAAAAAGCGAACCGCTGCATCGTCCCGTTTACGCAGAAAAAATAATCGCTAAACTTGAAGGGATAAAAGAAAACGGCTATGCAGTGACGATTGATGAACTTGGAAAGAATGCAGCTTCGGTAGGAGCGGGCATCAAAAACAATAATGAAAATGAAACTCATGCGGCAATTGGTTTGTCAGGACCTGTCGAAAGAATGAAACGACGGATTCATGAAATGGCTGCAACTGTAAAACGATTTGCTGATGAAATCAGCGAGCAAATCTATGGGAAACCGTAGTGAGCAGTCATTTGGCGCACTGACAGAAAGTAGTTGAGTTTTTATGCTCGAACGCAAAGTTTTCATCTTGCTCGGCTTTATCATTTTTTTAACGATGGTCGGCTATGGCATTGTATTGCCAACGCTGCCATTTGTCGCTGAACGCCTTGGTTTGACCTCGTTTCAAATGGGAACGTTAATTACTGGTTGGGCTGTTGCTCAATTGGCTGCTGCTCCGCTCTGGGGGCGCCTAGCGGATACTTGGGGACGGAAACGGGTGCTGCTGGCAGGTTTATCGGGATTTGCCGTTGCTTTTTTTCTTCTCGTTTTTGCAAAGTCGTATTGGCAGCTTTTGTTTGCCCGGATCATTGGAGCCGCATTATCTTCAGGAACGCTTCCGGCTGTGATTGCTTTGATTTCTGATTTAACAGATTTAAAACATCGCAATGTTGCTATTGCAAAGGTCGGGGCCATCAATGGATTAGGTTTTTTATGCGGTCCTGCTGTCGGCGGTTTGTTTGCTCCATTCGGCGTCCACGCTCCGTTTATCGTTGCAGGCTCTTGCGCGTTTCTTACGCTGCCGATCGCCATGAAATATTTATTTGAACCGGAAAATAAAACGATGTTAAAACGAGAGCAAACAACGGTTTTTAAATCGATAGCCATGGTAGCGAAAAGAGGGTATTGGCAGCTGTTTACCGTTACGTTTGGGGTATCAATGGCTGCTTCAAGCTTTTTTGGGCTATTGGGTTATTTTATGATTGAAAAATTTGCTGCTTCACCCATGATGGTGAGTTTCGCATTTAGTTCGCAAGCAGGAATTTCCGTTATCGTTCAATTTTTCCTGTTGGAACGGTTTTATCAGTGGTTTGAAGAAGAATCGCTTGCAGCAAATGGTCTGTTATTTATTACATTTGGATTTAGTTTGATCGCTTCTTCCCCACACCTCAGCATTGAAATCATCGAGTGTCTGTTTACCGGCTTTGGGCCAACTTGCGTACATCCTACGATTTTATCCATTTTGTCAAAACGAGAAGCATATGGCCAAGGAATGACAATCGGCATGCACCAGGCAATGAACAGTCTCGGGCGCATCGTTGGACCGCTCATCGGCGGCGCAGTTTTTGCCGTTATCATATCGGGGCCATTTTTAACGTCTGCGTTTATCTCATTATCTTTATATTTTATCGTTTTTAAGACGAGAAAAAAAGAAACTTATGCGTCGCTGGAAAAAAGTGAAAGCAGGGATTTATAGCATCTTCATTTTAGAATGAAGATTGAATATACATAGAATTTTAAAGGAGGGGTACGATGCTGCTGACAAATTTAGTGCATCATAACATTAAAAAATATGGGGAATATCCTTTGCTTTATTATGAAGATGAACCCATATTAAATGTCGAGGTTGAAAAAATTGGAAGACAATTTGCGCAGTTTTTAACTTCATTAGGCGTTTCGAAAAAGGATCGCGTTCTAGTCTGCATGCCAAATCGGCCGGAAGTTATTTTTGCGTATCAAGCCATCCTCCGTTCAGGGGCTATTGTGATCCCAGTCATGCATTTGCTTCATGAAAATGAAATTCGCTATATTCTTGAAAATTCTGAAGCGAAGGCTGTGATAACCTCATCCGAAAATCTTCCAAAAATCGAACGTGCCGCCCCGCATCTTTCTCACAAGCTGAAAATCATTTCTGTTGATGCGGCGGAACCGAAGCAATCTGAATCGTATGACATTGTTCAATGGTCAAAAAACATGCAGATCGGCACGCCATTAAATGAACGGCAATTGCAGCTGCAACCATCTGACATCGCGGTGATTTTATACACTTCGGGAACAACCGGAAAGCCAAAAGGCGTCATGCTGACCCATCGCAATTTTTTTGCAAACTTGCGCGCCAGCGCTCAATTGCAGCCGGATGATGAACGCGGAACGACGCTTTGCGTGCTTCCGTTAGCACATGTATATGGATTTGGCGTGATGAATGGCTGTTTTTATCGTGGAAATTCGGCTGTTGTTTTTTCAAAATTTGATGTTGATCAAGTGTTTCAAGCGATTGAAAAATTCAAAGTAAAAAGTTTTGCAGCGGTTCCGGCGATGATTCACGCGATGCTGGCCAGCCCAAATGCAGAAAAATATGATTTGTCAAGTTTAGAAGCTGTTGGATCGGGTTCGGCTGCATTGCCCGTTCGTTTGCGCAAGGCGTTTCAGGAGAAATTTAACGTCGTAGTCCGTGACGCCTACGGATTGTCAGAAGCTTCTCCCGGCGTGGCATCCCAGCGCAGAGACATGCCGATTAAAGACGGATCGGTTGGCGTGCCGCTGCCCGGCGTACAAATTAAAATCGTTGATGAGAACGGCAAAGAAGTGCCGGCAGGAGAAGTCGGAGAATTGATTGTGAAAGGCGACAATGTGACTCCGGGATACTATAAAAATGAAGAAGCGACAAAAGAAGCGCTAAAAAACGGCTGGCTTTATACCGGCGACTTGGCTAAAGTTGATGAAGACGGCTATTTGTATATTGTAGACCGAAAAAAGGATTTAATCATTCGCGGCGGCTTTAACATTTATCCGCGCGATCTCGAAGAATTGATAGCAAAACACGAAGCCGTTTCCGAAGTGGCGGTAATCGGCGTTCCTTCTGAAAGAATGGGTGAAGAAGTCGTTGCCTGCGTAGTGAAAAAACCAGGTTTTCATGTAAAAGAGTCAGAAATTATCGAATATTGCCAACGTTATCTCGCGAAATACAAAACCCCTAAACAAGTCGTTTTTTTTGATGCACTTCCTCGCAATGGAGTCGGAAAAATTTTAAAAATGAAACTGAAAGAAATGTATGCAAAGATGGACGCTTCATCGTTCAGCAAAGGAGGATAAAGATAGATGAAAAATGCTGCACCATTGCTGCAAGTTGAACAAATAAAAACAGAATTTAAAACAAGACGCGGAACCTTACAGGCGCTGAATCGCATTTCATTCAAGATTCATAAAGGCGAAACGGTTGCCATTGTCGGCGAATCAGGATCGGGGAAAAGCGTTTCTGCATTATCGATAATGCAGCTCCTGGAAAAATCAGGCCAGGTGACGTCAGGAGCCATTTTATATCATGATGTGAAGTTAAATGAACTGTCGGAAGAAGAGATTCGCAAAATGAGAGGAAAAGAAATTGCGATGATTTTTCAAGATCCGATGACAAGCTTGGATCCGGTCTATACGATCGGCGATCAAGTGATGGAGAGCATAAAAATTCATGAGGATCTGCCAAAGCAAGCGTATTATGAACGGGCGCTTGAGTTATTGAAGCTCGTCGGCCTTCCCGATCCGGAAGCAAGGATGGCTGCTTATCCCCATCAATTGTCAGGAGGGCAGCGGCAAAGAGTTATGATTGCGATTGCGCTTGCCTGCAAGCCAAACGTTCTTATTGCTGATGAACCGACAACGGCGCTTGATGTAACGGTGCAGGCGCAAATTATGGAATTGCTAAAAGAGCTGCAAGCCGAATTTGGCACAGCGATTATTCTGGTTACGCATGATCTTGGGGTTGTCGCTGAAATGGCGGATCGCGTTGTTGTTGTCTATGCCGGACAAGTTGTCGAGGAAGCTGATGTTTATGAGCTGTTTGCGAATCCGAAACATCCGTATACTGAAGCATTATTGAAAAGCATTCCGCGAATTGAAACAAAGAAAAACGAAAAATTGAAGGCGATCAAAGGTGCAGTGCCGAACTTGGAAAACATGCCTCTCGGCTGCCGATTTCATCCGCGTTGCGATTATGCAGGAGAAATGTGCCGTTCAAATGAACCTCCCATGTTTCATGTCAATGATGGGCATATGAGCAAATGCTGGCTGCATGATGAACATGCCAATGAAGAATTGATGAAAAAAGTGCAGCAGCAGAAAAAAGAGGAAGCTTCCAATGTACAGCATGAATCGTTGGCTTCTTCGCTTCAACCAAAAGAAACATTGCTGAAAGTTGAAAATCTAAAAAAACATTTTCCGATGACAAAGGGGATTTTGTCCAAAACGGTCGGATATGTACGGGCCGTTGACGGGGTGTCTTTTGCCATACAAAAAGGAGAAACGCTTGGGCTTGTCGGCGAGTCGGGATGCGGAAAATCGACTGCCGGACGATTAGTAACGGGATTATTAAAACCTACAGAAGGAAGCGTTCAATTTTTAAATGAAAATATCGGGACAATGAATCGCGCGGCGATAAAAAAGCTGCGCAGGAAAGTGCAATTTGTTTTTCAAGATCCATACAGTTCCCTTAATCCAAGACTCACGGTGAAAGATATCATTGGCGAGCCATTGGAAGTTCATGGATTGTTAAAAGGAAAGGACAAAATGAAACGGATTGAAGATTTATTAGAAACGGTCGGATTATCAAGGGAAGATGTATATAAGTTTCCGCATCAGTTTTCTGGGGGCCAGCGTCAAAGAATTGGAATTGCCCGAGCGCTGGCCACGGATCCGGAATTGATCATTTGCGATGAAGCAGTTTCGGCTTTGGATGTGTCAGTGCAAGCGCAAATTTTAAATTTATTAAAAGAATTGCAGCAAACAATCGGATTAGCCTATTTGTTTATCTCGCACGATTTAAATGTTGTAAAGTACATCTCTCACCGCGTAGCGGTCATGTATTTGGGCGAAATCGTCGAAGTTGCATCCAGTGATTCAATCTTTAATAAACCGCTTCATCCCTACTCGCAAGCGTTGATTTCGGCCGTTCCCATTCCGGATCCGAATGAAAAGCGCGAGCGGATTCTATTAAAAGGAGAGGTTCCCAGCCCTTCCAATCCGCCGCAAGGATGCAAATTTCATACGCGATGCATGCATGCAACAGAAATTTGCAAAAAAATAAAACCAATGATGAAGGAAATTTCACCAGGGCAATCTGTTGCTTGTCATCTGTATTAAGGGAGAGGATCGACCATGCTTGAATACGCCGGGCGAAGATTATTGTACGGAATTCTAGTTTTGCTGCTGATGGTTACGTTTGTGTTTGTTGTGATGAGGCTTGTGCCGGGGGATGTCGTGATGCTGCAGCTCGCTGATGCCGGTGCAGTTACGGAAGAACAGATTCAGGCGATTGAAAAAGAGCTCGGTCTTGATAAAAGCATTGGCGCCCAACTGGCTGATTGGGTGGTTCATGCAATGCGCGGCGATTTAGGGACTTCTTTATGGTCAAAAAAACCGGTAGCCGAAATGATTGTCGAGCGTCTGCCTGTTACGCTGCAGCTGACAGGAATGTCTGTCATTATCGCGATTTTGATCGGCATTCCGATCGGTGTCATCTCTGCAGTCAAACACAATTCCATTCTTGATAATTTGTTGAGAGTGTTGGCTGTAGGAGGGTTGTCAATCCCGAATTTCTGGCTCGGATTGATCTTAATTACAGTGCTTTCAATTTTTTTTAATTGGATTCCTCCATTAGGCTATCAATCGTTTCTGGAAAATCCGCTGGTCAATTTGCAGCAAATGATTTTGCCCGCAATTGTTTTGGCGGTTGCGTTAAGCGCCAGTATTATTCGGATGACGCGTTCGGCGCTGCTGGAAGTGCTGCATTCAGATTTTATCCGCACAGTTCGTGCAAAAGGCGCGAAAGAAAGTCTTGTTATCTATAAACATGCTTTGAGAAATTCTCTCGTTTCCGTCATTACGCTTATTGGCTTGCAAATCGGAACATTGTTGGGAGGCACCGTCGTATTAGAATCGATATTTTCACTTCCAGGTTTAGGCAGTTTAATTTTTGAAACCGTCAGTTCACGGGATTATCCTGTCGTGCAATCGACTGTGCTTGTATTTGGAGGGATGTTTTTAATCGTAAATTTAATTGTCGATTTGCTGTACGGCTGGATTGATCCGAGAATTCGCAACAGCTAGCTATGGACGAACGAACCGAGAAGGAGTGAAAAAATGGAACAAATACCGATCGATTCACATTTTGCGGGAAATCAAACGCAATTAAGCCAAAAAAAACTGGCGAAGTTTTTCAGCGATTGTAAGCGCTTTATTATAACGCAGCCGATAGGTGCGATTTCACTCGCATTTATCTTTCTCGTGGTGCTCGTTGCCATTTTCGCGCCTGTCATTGCTCCTTATGATCCCGTTGCCCAAAACCGGCAGGCTTTCCTAGCAGCGCCGAGCGGAGAACACTTGATGGGAACCGATGATCTCGGCCGCGATGTGTTCAGCCGGATTGTATTTGGTTCAAGAATTTCATTGCTTGTAGGTTTTGCTTCTGTCTTTTTTTCAATGATTGCCGGCATTGTATTCGGAGTGATATCCGGCTATTTTGGACGCTGGATTGACATGGTTATTCAAAGAGTGATGGATGCGATCATGGGGATTCCGCCTTTAATCCTGGCTTTGTTTATTGCGGCTCTTTTGGGCCCGGCGATTCGAAATGTCATCATCGCGCTCGTTATCGTAGAAACGCCAAGATTTGCAAGAATTGTGCGCGGTGAAATGCTGCGCATCCGTGAAATGAACTATGTCGAGGCTTCGCGCTCGGTTGGCGCAAGTGTATTCCGGATTATTTATAAACATGCCCTGCCGAATATGGTAGCTCCGATCATTATTCTATCCAGTCTGGCTTTTGGGGCTTCGATTATTGCAGAAGCGTCATTAAGTTTTTTAGGCATTGGAACTCCTCCGCCCCATCCATCGTGGGGGCTGATGTTGAGCGGAGCAAGCCGCTACATGGAAAATGCGCCGTGGCTCGTTTTATTTCCAGGCATTGCGCTTGGATTATGCGTATTGGCTTTCAATTTGCTCGGTGATGCATTGCGGGATTTTCTAGACCCGAAAATTTCTTCGTAAATTAAAAAATTAAGGAGGAAGTTGGATGAAAAGGAAACATTGGATGGCTGTTTTTTTCCTGTTGTTTGGTGTATTTTTGCTGGGGGCATGCAGCGAGAAAACAGCAACTGAAGAAAATGGCCCGGGAAATGATGAAGCGTCTGATGATCCAAAATACGGCGGAACGTATACCATTGTAACGGCTGCGGATCCAGACATGCTGGATCCCCATCGCTCTTCATCGATTTATACGCATGGCTATATGGGGCTCGTCTATAACAAGCTGGTCACGTATGAAATTGGTCCGGATGTTGATTATACCGATTACAATATCGTTCCTGATCTCGCAGAAGATTGGGAAATATCAGAAGATGGAAAAGTGTATACGTTTCATTTGCGCGAAGCCTATTGGCATGATATTGAGCCGGTGAATGGAAGGCAAGTGGCCGCTCAAGATGTCGTAGCAACGATGAATCGAATTATGACATTGCCGGGACATCAAGCTTCTTTGCTGCAGGAAGTTGAAAAAGTTGAAGCAGCAGATGAAAAAACGGTTGTTTTTACATTAAAGCAGCCATTAATGCCATTTTTAAACTTTCTTGCCAATCATTTTATGTGGATATTGCCTCAAGAAGCGGTGGATGGCGAGATCGATTTGACGACAACGGCGATTGGCACAGGTCCCTTTATGCTTGAAAATTGGGAAGATAATGTGAAGGCTACATTTGTAAAAAATCCGAATTATTTTGAAGAAGGGAAGCCGTATATTGATAAAGTCCAGTATTTAGTGATTCCGGATGTCGGAGCGCAAATTGCTGCTTTCCGCACTGGAGAGGCGGATGCAATTTCACTCATTTCGCCGGAAGAAATCGATAATATTTTAAAGACAAATCCGGATACCGTCATTAATGAAGTGCTCATTCCGACACAGATTCAAGTAGCGATGAACATGGAGCGTGAACCGTTTGATGACCTTCGCGTGCGAAAAGCGATTAGCATGGCGATTGATCGCAAAAACGCAGTTGAGCAGATTTTTGGGGGCGGAGAAGTGAGTGCGCCTGTCAATCCGCATTTGAGCGAATGGACATTGCCGAAAGAAGAAAGAGAACAGCTGCAGCCGTATGACCCGGAGGAAGCAAAGAAATTGCTTGCTGAAGCGGGTTATCCAGATGGATTTGAAACAACGATTATGGCGACGAATGCATACGGAGAGCAGCCGGTTCGAATGGCGCAATGGGTCGTTGAAGATTTGCGTGCCATTGGCATTGATGCGGAATTGGAAATTGTTGAATACGCGACATTTTACACGGAAAGGTATCCGAAAAAAGAATATGATCTTGTCGTGACGTATCAAACGTATTTCCAGGAAGCGGATGAATGGCTGCGCACCCAGCTTTTATCGGATTCAACGCGAAACTGGTTTGGCGTCAATGATCCCGAATTGGATAAAATGCTTAATGAACAGCGAATCATTCTTGATGAAGAAGAAAGAAAACAGAAAGTTTATGAAATTCAGCGCTATGTTCTCGAAAAAGTTGTCAACCCAATACCGTTAGTCACTAACAGCGTTTTCTCCCCAAGGCATCCATATGTGAAAAATTATCACCCGCATGCATCATATGGAAATATTCATATGAAGGATATTTGGCTTGACAAAGAATAAAACTGTGAAAATTGAATCGATCGCATTAACGACGAATTGGCCGGTTGGCCCGGTTAATGTGTATCTTATCTATGGAGAGAAATTAACGCTAGTGGATACGGGGTTAAAAAATGAGGCAACTTGGAGAGAGCTCAATCGCAGTTTGAATCACATTGGCGTAGCGATGCAAGACCTTGAACAAGTTATTATTACGCATCATCACAACGACCATGCAGGCATGCTTGAATGGATTTTGCGGGGCAATCCAATTCCGGTTTATGCGCATCCGAATGCAAAGCCTTATTTAGAACGGGATCGCCGCTATTTGAATTGGAGCGATGCATTCTTTCAACAACTTTTTCATGAGTTTGGCATCCCAGAATCATTGTTTGAAAACATGCCTAGAAAAAGAAGAAAGCGAAAACAGCAGGCGGAAATGGAGTTATATGCTGTACGTGAAGAAGAGTCTATACCGAATTTGCAAGGCTGGAAAGTGATTGAAACAAAAGGGCATTCGCAAGATCATATTTCACTTATTCACGAAGATTCGCAGACATTGATATGCGGGGATCATATTATCAAAGGCATGCCTGCGGGAATTTTTATCGATGCGCCGATAGACAGCAGTGAAAGAGCAAAGCCATTATTGCAGTACATGGAAAGTTTAAAAAAATGCCTCGCGTTAAATGCGGCGAAAACATTTTCTGGCCATGGACCTGTCATTTATAATCTTCCGGAAGTGATTCGAGAGCAAATGAGAAGAATTGAAAATCGCGCCAAACGTTTGAAACGCGTGCTAGGGAAGAAGCGTTTGACAGGCTTTGAAATCATTCAAGCGATGTATCCAAACCGCTATGAGAATTCGCTTGGGCTGTTTGTTTCCGAAACGCTCAGTTTGCTAGATTTATTGATTGAAAGAGAAGAAGTTGCCGCCAATAAAAGAAATGGCATCGCGGAGTATTATCAAATTTAAAAAACTGCAGGCTTAGTCCTGCGTTTTTTTATTTTGATTTGCAAAATACAAGGTCTAAAAGTCGTTAGGGCTCGTATAAATAGTAGTACAAACTTGCTTGGGAGGGGAAAAAGTTGATGCACAAGCGTATTCAATTTTTCATTCTGCTCTTGTCTGCTCTATCTTTCATGATAATCGCAGGATGCGGTATGAATGGAAAAGAGGAAAATGCAAATATTGATCCGCCTCAAGATGTAAATTATATTGATGAAGGCGAAGCTGGAATTTCCGGTGAAGGCCAGTCGGATGAAAATGCCGAAAGCGGGGAAGAGGCGGATGGAGGCGAAAGCGCCAATACCGTAAAACGACAGTTGTTTTTAATTGATGAGAATGGGCTGGTCGCGCCGCAAACAATTGAAATTCCCGTTCCGGAATCGAAAGAAGTGGCTACACAAGCGCTGGAATATTTAGTCAAAGATGGACCGGTTACGGAGCTATTGCCAAATGGCTTTCAAGCGGTTTTGCCGGCAGGTACAGAAATATTGGGCGTCAGTATAAAAGATGGGGTAGCGATTGCCGATTTTTCAGAGGAATTTAAAGATTACAGAGCGGAAGATGAACTGAAGATTTTACAAGCGATCACATGGACGCTCACTCAGTTTGACAGCATTGAGAAAGTAAAAATTCGAATTAATGGCCATGACCAAAACACGATGCCTGTGGACGGCACCCCCATTTCAGATGGGGTGAGCCGTGCTGACGGGATCAATATTGATCTAGGCGATGTAACAGATGTGACGAGCAGCATCGGAGTCACCCTTTATTTTTTAGCTCAATCTGGCGATAACAGCTATTATGTGCCTGTTTCAAAACGTGTTCCCCAATCAGATGGGATTGATGAAATTGTTGCAACCGTTAATGGTTTAATCGAAGGACCGAGCTTGCAATCTGGATTATTTTCTGATTTCTCTGAGGAAACAGAGCTGCTGGATGTTCAATTGGATGAAAACGGCTTGCTTTCACTCGATTTTAATGAAGCGATTTTGGACAACCAAAAAATCATTTCAGATGAGTTGTTGCACGCTCTCGTTTTATCATTGACGGAAAATGAAAAAATCAAGGAGATTGCCATTTCCGTCAACGGCGAGGCGAACGTATTAACGGAAGCGGGCGAGCCGCTGGCGCAGCCTGTAACGAGAGAGATAGTTTCTGGAGCTTTTTCCTTTTGAATGATTTGCGATCTAAATCGACATTTCATATAATGTGAGTAATTATGGTTATGAGGCCGGCGAAACAAGCTGCCTCTTTTTTTCATCATGCTCTAAAATGTTTATTTGGATAAATCGTGAGAATAAATCCGCTGCTGCAAATGGCTTTGTTTTTTGGCAAGCACTTTCTTATCGGCATATTATTCGTTTTTTTGGCAAGGAGGAACTTCATGAGAGTCGACGGAAGAAAGAGAGACGATTTGCGTATAGTGACGATTGATCGAGATTATTTAAAACATCCTGAAGGTTCGATTTTAATATCAGTTGGAGATACAAAAGTGATCTGCACGGCCAGCATTGAAGATCGGGTGCCTCCGTTTATGCGCGGGCAGGGAAAAGGCTGGATTACAGCTGAATATGCGATGCTGCCCCGAGCGACTGAACAGCGCAACATTCGTGAATCCAGCAAAGGAAAGGTATCAGGCCGAACCATGGAAATTCAACGTTTAATCGGGAGGGCTTTGCGTTCCGTCGTCAATTTGGATTTGCTGGGAGAGCGGACGCTTTGGATTGATTGCGATGTGATTCAAGCAGACGGCGGCACGCGCACGGCTTCAATTACCGGCGCTTTTGTGGCCATGGTGCTCGCTTTTCAAAAATTAATTGAACAAGAAACGATTGAAAAAATGCCGGTGAAAGATTTCCTTGCAGCTACATCTGTCGGGATCATTGAAGGCATTGGCGAAGTGCTGGATTTAAATTATGCTGAGGATTCCCAAGCGCTTGTTGATTTAAATGTTGTAATGACTGGCAATAAGCAATTTGTTGAGCTTCAAGGGACCGGAGAAGAAGCGACATTTTCACCGATGCAGCTAAACGAAATGCTTAGTCTTGCAACAAAAGGAATCGAACAGTTAATCGCGCTTCAAAAAGAAGTTCTCGGAGATATTGAAAGCCAAATTGGAGACGGGGAAGAGGGAAGCTAAGTGAAAACAATCCTCATTGGCACAGCGAATTTAGGCAAAGTGACAGATTTTAAACCATTGTTTATGAATGAAGGAATTGCGGTAAAATCGCTTCATGATTTAGAAAAAGTGATTGATGTTGAAGAAACAGGCAATACATTTGAAGAAAATGCCATCTTGAAAGCTGAAGCGCTAAGCCGCTATTATGGCCAAGTTGTCATTGCAGACGATTCGGGGCTTGCAGTGGAAGCGCTTGGCGGCAAACCGGGCGTTTATTCGGCTCGCTATGCCGGCATTCATAAAAGCGACAAAGACAACATAAAAAAAGTGCTGGCTGAAATGGAAGGCATTCCTTATGCGCAGCGAAAAGCAGCATTTGTCTGTGTGTTAGCGCTCGCCGCGCCAGAAAAAGAAACCGTCATTTTTAAAGGGACATGCAATGGATACATAACAGAAGAGCCTAGAGGCGGCAACGGCTTTGGCTATGATCCGATTTTTTATGTACCAGAGATGGACAAGACAATGGCTGAAATGAGCACGGAAGAAAAAAATGCGATTTCCCATCGCAGAAAAGCATTGGATCAGCTGAAGCAATTTTGGAGACAAGCTGAGAACGATTATTTTTAAAAGGCAAGCTGGCAGGCATCAAAAAACGGATTAAATTTGAGCGCTATGATGCCTGTGTGCCATTTTCTGTTTCTGGCATTTTTCTCCTGTTCCATGGGGATGTTTTTACAGAAGCGTTACCATTTGAAAAGTTTAAAGGCGATGGACAAGAATCAGATTTTCAATTGACAGTTTATCAAAAATGCGTTATATTAAAAAACGTCGCCACAATGGCCGAAACGGCTGCGCGGGTGTAGTTTAGTGGTAAAACAAGAGCCTTCCAAGCTCTGGTCGTGGGTTCGATTCCCATCACCCGCTCCAAAAATTTGAATGAAGCGCTTGCGTCCCAGTAGCTCAGCTGGATAGAGCAACGGCCTTCTAAGCCGTCGGTCGGGA
>CALKAO010000032.1 GCA_937983115.1 uncultured Caryophanales bacterium | reverse complement strand
GCCGCGCCGCGGGCGGCGGCGGGGGGGCCATTATCTTTTGAACCATCGCTTGAAAATCGCGACATTAAAGAATCATTGGAAAACATTTATGCGCTGCTGGATGAAAAGGCAGCGTACACCCTAAATATTACAGGGCCGGCAGGGATCGCAAAAGATACGCTTGATTTATTTACGAGAGCGGACATCGTTCTTTTGCTGTCTACCATCGGCATTATTTTAATCTTGCTTATTTCCATCTACCGTTCACCCTTTTTAGCGCTTATCCCATTGCTTGCTGCAGGAATCGTCTATACTGTCGTCAACCAGGTGCTGGGCATCATGGGAAAAGCGGGGGTGCTATTAAACAACCAAACGATTTCGATTATGACCATTTTATTGTTTGCTGCCGTCATTGACTACTCGCTGTTTATTTTTTCGCGATTCCGCGAAGAATTAAAGCGCCACGAAAATAAACACGAAGCGATGAAAAAAGCAATGCACGGCGTTGGCATTCCAATCTTCTATTCCGGTGCAACGATTCTAGCCGCCATGCTCATTTTATTTTTCGCCCAATTTGGCGACTATCGAAACTTTGCGCCAACCTTTGCAGCCGCTGTCATCATCGTCATGTTTGCTGCGCTGACACTCATCCCAGCGCTGTTTGCAGCATTTGGACGGCGAGCGTTTTGGCCAAAAATTCCACAAGTCGGCGAAGAACAAATCAAACCGAACTCGCTATGGAGCAAAGTGGGCCGTTTTGTAACAAGAAAACCGCTTATTTCCGTTGCCGCTGTCGGCGTGTTTTTGCTCATTTCTGCAGGCAATATGGTGAACATCAAGTATGAGTTTGATTTAATTAAATCATTTCCAGAAGATATGCCTTCCCGCGTTGGCTATGAAATCCTGGAAGAAAAATTTGAAAAAGGCGATTTAGCGCCGACAACTGTCTTATTTGAGTCCAATCGCGCGTTATCCCCTGAAGACCGTGATGCGCTGTTAACAACATTAACAGAGCAGCCGCTCGTCAGCAATGTCCGCATCAACGGAGTAAGCGATGATGAAAAAGCAGCCGCCTATTCGTTAACCTTTGAAGAAAGCCCTTATTCACAGGAAACGATGGATGCGCTGCAATCGATGCAAGAAGATGCGGCGTTAATCGTGAAAGATTTGAATCTAGACGGAAAGTTTTATTTTGCGGGCGAAACAGCCGCTTCCGTCGATGACCGCTCCATTAACAATCGCGACCTTATCGTTATTGTCATCCTTGAAACGATTTTCATTTTTGTGATGCTCATCTTTTTGACGCGTTCATTTAGACTGCCCATTTATATGATGGGAACGATACTTGTTTCATTTCTCGCCGCATTAGGCCTTGGATTGTTTTTAACAGATTTATTTTTCGATATTGACACGATTAGCAACCGTGTGCCTGTTTATTCGTTTGTCTTTTTAGTTGCACTCGGCATTGACTACAACATCATGCTCATTTCGCGATTTATGGAAGAGCGAAGAAAACATCCATTGAAACAAGCAATTGAACGTTCCGTTTCAACAACAGGCGGAGTGATTTCCTCAGCCGGCATTATTCTCGCTGCCACCTTTGCGGTTTTAATGACGCAGCCGATTCAAATATTATTTGTCTTCGGATTTATCGTCGCCATCGGAATTTTGCTGGACACGTTCATCATTCGCGGAGTATTGCTCCCCGGCTTGCTCACTTTATTTGAAAAAGATAAAAGCGAAAACAAAGCGGCTTCAGCTGAATGATAAGAATAAAAATAAGAAATGAAAAGCACGAAATGAATGCAGCGGATTCATCTCGTGCTTTTTTATTTTAAAAAAATTTACACGATCTTTACAATGCCTCAACGTTCTCTTAATTTTCACCCCTTACTATGAAACTTAGAAAGTCGAAGAAACATTTAGGAGGAAACCAAATGAAAGCAAAAGCCATATTCTCGTCTCTTTTATTATCTGCAGCGCTTCTTTCTGCCTGTGGAAATGGAGACGGCAGTAAAAGCGCAACAGGAAATGCTGCGCCGGACAATGATAATCAGCAAAGCGGAGGCACCGTGCAAATTGACGGTTCTTCCACCGTATTTCCAATTATGGAAGCCATCTCCGAAGAATTTGCTGCCGTTCAGCCTGATGTCAATGCTCCGATCGGCGTGTCAGGAAGCGGCGGCGGATTTAAAAAATTCACACAAGGTGAAACCGACATCAGCAACGCTTCGCGTCCCATTAAAGACGAAGAAATTCAAAAAGCGGAAGAAAACGGCATTGAATTTACAGAATTCGAACTCGCGTTTGACGGCCTTTCCGTCGTTGTCCATAAAGACAATGATTTTATTGACCAGCTCACCGTTTACGAATTAAAAGCGATCTGGGTTGAAAATGAAGAGGTCAAAACGTGGGCAGACGTCCGTGACGGCTGGCCAGACGAGCCAATCGAATTTTTCAGTCCAGGCGCGGATTCTGGAACTTATGACTATTTTAACGAGGTCATCCTTGAAGACGAACAAATGCGCAAAGAAGCAACATTATCTGAAGACGACAACGTCCTCGTTCAAGGTGTAGCAGGATCGCCATATGCGATTGGCTATTTCGGGTACTCCTATTACGCAGAAAACACGGACAAATTAAAAGTTGTCCCGATTGTCAATGAAGCTGGAGAAGCCGTTGCACCGGACCTTGACACCATTCAAAACGGCGATTACAATCCGCTGTCCCGTCCATTGTTTATCTACGTCAACAATGAATCCATCAAAGAAAAAGACCACGTTTACGAATACGTAAAATTTGCACTTGAAAACGTTGGTGCATTAGCTGAAGAAGTTGGCTTTGTTGGTTTGCCGCAAGAAAAATACGAAGAGCAGCTTGAAAAGCTGGAAGAAATTCGAAACTCGTAAAAATTTAAAGCAACTGTTGGAGCAAAGGTGAGGCGAACCCTCAACGTTTAGGGGAAGCCTCACCATTTGCCATCAATTTTGGCCTGATGAAGGAGTTTGTCTAATGAAAAAACATCTATCCGTATCTGAACTCATTCAACAAAATAAACAAAAAAGCCGTGCCTTTGCATCCATAAGAGAAAAGACCATTCCATTTATTTTGTTTATTTGCGCAGTCATCTCTGTTTTTACAACACTCGGCATCATTTTTACACTTCTATTCGAAACGTTCACCTTTTTTAACCGTGTGCCGTTCATTGAATTTATAACAAGCAAAGAATGGCTGCCATTTTTCGAATCCGACCCGTCATACGGCATTCTTCCGCTCCTGTCAGGAACGCTCGTTGTAGCCGTTATCGCAATGGTCGCTGCCATTCCTTTAGGTTTGACAGCAGCCATTTATTTAAGCGAGTACGCCAGCGAGCGCACAAAGCGAACATTAAAACCAATTTTAGAAGTGTTAGCTGGAATTCCAACGATCGTTTACGGTTTTTTTGCTTTAACCTTCGTCACACCGCTCCTGCAAAAGTTCATTCCCGATCTTTCTTTTTTTAACGCATTAAGCCCTGGAATCGTTGTCGGAATTATGATTATCCCTATGGTTGCTTCCCTTTCGGAAGATGCAATGAATGCCGTTCCTAATTCAATTCGCGAAGGCGCGCTGGGACTTGGAGCGACAAGATTTGAGGTGGCGTTTAAAATCGTTTTGCCTGCTGCTTTATCCGGCATTATCGCTTCATTCGTACTCGCGATTTCACGGGCAATCGGAGAGACGATGATCGTGACCATTGCGGGCGGCGCAACCCCAACGCTGGGGTTTGATGTGACGAGTTCCATTCAAACAATGACCGCGTACATCGTGCAAGTCAGTTTAGGGGATGCGGCGTATGGTTCAACGATTTACTACAGCATCTATGCAGTTGGCATCACACTGTTTGTTTTTACGCTAATCATGAATCTGCTCGCTCAATACATTTCTAAAAAGTTCAGAGAGGCGTATTAAAAATGCACTTCATCAATCGAGAAACCATACAAAAACAAACGAAAAAAAGAATGGCCGTAAACCATTTGTTAAAAACTCTTTTCTTTGCTGCGACAATGTTTTCACTGCTCGTTTTAGCCGTTTTATTCTATCGCATTTTCACCCAGGGGTTCGAGCATTTATCCTTTGACTTTCTCACAAATTTTGCATCACGCAAGCCTGAAGAAGCCGGGATTAAAGCAGCCCTGTACGGAACGATTTGGCTGATGGCGATTACCGGGCCGATTTCGATTGTTTTAGGAATAGGCAGCGCGATTTATTTGGAAATGTATGCAAAGCAAAGCCGCTTCACCCGTTTTATTCAAACGAACATCTCCAATTTAGCCGGCGTTCCGTCAATCGTATTCGGACTTCTAGGCTTAACCGTCTTCGTCCGCATGCTTGAAATGGGCAGAAGCGTCCTTGCGGGCGGATTGACGATGTCGCTTCTCATTCTTCCTATCATTGTCGTTGCAGCGCAAGAAGCCATTCGCGCCGTCCCGCAAGAATTGCAAGAAGCGTCTTATGGCATGGGAGCCACAAAATGGCAAACAATATGGCGAGTCGTTTTGCCCGCTGCGCTTCCCGGCATGATGACAGGAAGCATTTTGGCATTATCAAGAGCGGTTGGAGAAACCGCACCGTTAATCGTCATTGGAGCATTAAGCTACGTTGCGTTCGTTCCTGACAGCATTTGGTCTGGCTTCACAGTCATGCCCATCCAAATTTACAACTGGACGGGACGGCCGCAAGAAGCGTTCCACGACATTGCCGCCGCTGGCATTATCGTATTGCTTGCCTTGCTTATTCTTATGAATTCAATCGCTGTTTTCATTCGCAATAAATTTTCAAAACGGCACTAAGAAGGAGGGTGCACATGAATACGCTCATGAAATCAAAACCACTCAATCAAAATCCGATCCAACCCAAACAGGAGCATAAAAAAACAGTCATTGAAGTCAACCGGCTAAATCTATGGTACGGAGAGGATCAAGCATTAAAAGATATCCATATGAACATTCCTGAAAACAAAGCAACAGCCATCATCGGTCCGTCCGGATGCGGAAAGTCAACGTTTATTAAAACGTTAAATCGGATGGTTGAACTCATTCCAACCGTTAAAATCACAGGCAATATTTTTTACCGGGAAAAAAATATTCTGGATCCAAAATACCGCGTTGAAGAGCTGCGTACAAGAGTGGGAATGGTCTTTCAAAAACCAAACCCTTTTCCAAAATCAATCTATGAAAATGTCGCTTACGGCCCAAAAATCCATGGGATTAAAAAGAAAAAAATTCTCGACGAAATTGTAGAAAAAAGCTTGCGGGATGCTGCCATTTGGAATGAAGTGAAAGATCGGCTGCATGAAAATGCTTACGGATTATCGGGCGGCCAGCAGCAGCGGTTATGCATCGCTCGCTGCCTTGCCATTGAGCCTGATGTCATTTTAATGGATGAACCGACTTCCGCATTAGACCCAATCTCAACTTTGAAAGTGGAAGAGCTCGTCAAAAAATTAAAAGAAAACTACAGCATCATCATTGTTACGCACAATATGCAGCAAGCCGCCCGCATTTCAGACCAAACCGCTTTCTTTTTAAATGGCGAACTTGTCGAAATGGACCACACGAGCAAAGTATTTTCAAACCCGAGAGATAAACGAACAGAAGATTATATTACCGGCCGATTTGGCTAAGAGGAGGAAACGGATTAATGGGTGTACGACAAGAATTTGAAGGCGAGCTCGTTCAATTAAAAACATTGATCATTGCGATGGCAGCAAAAGCAGAAAAGTCGCTTTTAACAGCGATGCAAGCGTTAAAAGAACAAAATCCCGGCTTGGCCGCAAAAGCCATTGATAACGACCATGAAATCAACCAGCTTGACAGGAAATTAGTGAAACAGCCATTTGGCTTATTGCAAAACAGCAGCCTGTCGCCACCGATTTGCGAAAAATCATTTCAACGATTCGCATCGCTAATGATCTCGAACGCATTGGCGATCAAGCCGCCAACATTGCAGTTGCAGCGATAAAAATTGGAAATCGCCCTTTGTATAAACCGCTTGAAGACATTCCAAAAATGAGCGAAAAAGTTCATCACATGATGACCGGCATCTTGGAAGCATACAAAACAGATGACACGGTTCTCGCAAAAAAAGTGGCGGATGACGACAATGAAATCGATGAGATGTATGAAGCGCTCGTACAGGAAATGTTAATAAAAATTGCGGAATCGCCTGAGTTAACCGAGCAAATTGCACAGCTGGCTTTCGTCTGCCGATATCTGGAACGAATTGCCGACCACGTGACAAACATTTCGGAACAGATTTTATTTACAGTCAAAGGAAAACGCGTGGATTTAAATCGTTAATTATGCTGCCCCCTATTTAAATAGAGAAGCCCTCGGCTGCTCTTCATTTAAGCGCCGGGGGCTTCGTGTGTTTTACTTCGGCTGCTTTTTAGGCAGCGTGACAATAAACGTCGTGCCGACATTTTCAATGCTGTCCACTTGAATATGGCCGTGATGCGACTCCACGAGGTGCTTGACGATGGCAAGGCCCAAACCCGTTCCGCCTGAATGGCGCGTTCTCGCTTTGTCGACGCGATAAAACCGTTCAAAAATACGGGGCAAATCCTTTTTGGGAATGCCAATGCCGGTATCGCTCACAATTAAATCAATCTGCTCATCATGTTCAAAAAGATTCACCGAAATTTTCCCATGCTGCGGGGTATACGCAATCGCATTCGACACAAGATTGACGACGATTTGCCGGATGCGATCTTTCTCGCCTTCGATCACCACCTGTTTTTGCCCTGGCAATGAAATCGCGATGTTCTTTTGCGTCAATTCTTCCTGCAGCGTCTCGACAGTGTCATAAATGACATTCGTCACGTCAACATCTTCAATCTCCAGGTCAATCAAGTGCTGTTCAATTTTTGACAGATGCAAAATGTCGTTAATCAGTCGATGGAGGCGATTGCTCTCTTCATAAATGATTTTTAAAAATGACTGGCGCAGCTCCGGATCATCTGCTGCTCCTTCCAGAAGCGTCTCTGCAAATCCTTTCACGGACGTAATCGGCGTTTTTAATTCATGCGATACATTGGCGACAAATTCGCTGCGCATTTTTTCTAAACGGCGGATTTCGGTAATATCATGAAAAACGACAATGATGCCTCTCAAATGGCCTTCTTCACTGATAAACGGTGCAAAATGGGCATCAAAAATGCGTTCATGAACCGTAATTTCCTCATGGATATACTGCTCGGTTTCCATGCAGCGGCGGATTTTCTCGCTAAGCTGAAAATGTTCAGCCAACTGCTGATAGGATGCTCCAATCAAATCATCTTTTGCTTGATGAAGAAGCTTCTCCATCGCGTTATTCATCAGCTCGATCGTTCCCGTATGATTCACGAGCATCACACCGCTCACCATATTGGCCAAAATGCTCGTCAGCTGCTGCTGGTGCTCTTGAATTTCTTTCATTTGCATTTGCAGGCTTGAAGCGAGTGCATTAATCGCGTTGGAAAGCTGCCCGATTTCACCACTCGCTTGCACTTCCGCCCGCCTGTTATAATCTTTGTTTGTTAAACTGCGCGCAACGTCAACAATTTTTTCAATCGGCCGCGTAATCCCTTTTGCGATCCACATGCCCGCTGCCAATAAAACAATCAGCATTGCACCGATAATCGCCGCAAAATGCATCCACAGCTGTTTCACTGCTTCATCGATCTCATTTAACGCAATGGCGGTTCGCACAATGCCAATCCGTTCATTGCCTTGATAAAGCGGAACGGTAATATACATCATGTTAAAACCGAGTGTTTCGCTGTAGCGAATCGATTCACCCCGCGGTTTGCCTTCATCAAGAATCGCCTTCACTTCCGGACGATCGCGATGATTATCCATTTGTTTCGGATCGTCTTCGGAATCAGCCAGAACCCGGCCATTTTCATCTATCATCGTAAATCGCGGCTGAATGGGATGGGCGAAATGGCTGAACTTTTCTTGCAGCAATTCTGGGTCTTCGTAAAGTTCTGTAATATCAATCGCTTTCATGATAAGCTGAGCATTTTCCAGCAGCTGATTTCTCGTCATATCAGCGTATGTCTCTTTTAAAAGATTCACAAGAAAAAAGGCGACCGCTATTAACACGCCGAGAAATAATAAAAAAAATGTCAGCGAAATGCGCACCCATAGCTTTTTCATCACTGCGGCCCTTCCATCTTATACCCAAACCCGCGAATGGTTTTAATATAGCAGGGCTGTTTTGCATCATCTTCAATTTTTTCACGCAAGTTGCTGACATGCACATCAACGATGCGCGTATCCCCGTCATATTCAAAATCCCAAACGCCATTCAACAATTGATCGCGGCTTAGCACTTTTCCGCGATGATTGGCTAAAAACAGCAGCAGCTCAAATTCTTTTGGAGTTAATTCCAGCGGTTCGCCCCGCAATTCCACTTCATATTTCTCTGGATAGATCGCCAAATCGCCAATCGCCAGCACCGTTTCATTCGGCGGTTCATGCTGATTTTCCGTACGGCGGAGAATCGCTTTAATGCGGGCGACGAGTTCTCGCGGACTAAACGGCTTCGTTAAATAATCATCGGCGCCCAGCTCCAATCCGAGCACTTTATCCAGTTCTTCATCTCGAGCAGTTAACATCAAAATGGGCGTCTTGATTTTTTCCTGGCGCAGCGTCTTGCATATTTCAATGCCATCGATGCCAGGAAGCATGATATCAAGAATAATGAAATCAAGCTTCTCATTCAATGCCAGCTGCAATCCCGTATGGCCGTCTTCCGCTGTCAATACAGAGAAACCCGCTTGCTCCAAATTGAATTTTAACAATGTAACGATCGAAGGTTCATCTTCAACAACTAATATTCGCTTCACCCGTTCTATCCCCTTTCACGCTACATTTTAGCACATCTCGTTCACTTTGATAGCGGGCTTCCATCTCATATTAAATTTGATCTTCTCTTAAAAACGTTTTAACTTCAGGAGGCTTGTAATCATTAAATTGATTGAGCAGACGAGCGGGATCCGATTCAACAAGGATCATATGGCGGTGCCTTTCTTCCATGAATTGTTCATTCGTCATATGGTCTAAAAACGCAATCAGCGGATCGTAGTACTGATTGACATTTAAAAGCCCAATTGGCTTTTCATGCAAACCGAGCTGCGCCCACGTAAAAACTTCAACCAGTTCTTCCAATGTGCCCGGGCCCCCCGGCATGGCTATAAACCCATCGGCTAAATCCGCCATTTTTGCTTTTCGTTCATGCATCGAATCGACAATATGAAGCTCTGTCAAATGGATATGGGCAATTTCTCTTTCCTCTAAAAATTTCGGAATAATGCCGATGGCTTCGCCGCCTTCTTTTAAAACCGTTGTTGCGATCACACCCATCAAGCCGACGCTGCCTCCTCCATAAACAAGGGTAATGCCGCGCTTTGCCAATTCTTTTCCCAATGCGATTGCGCCTTCTTTATACGCTTCCGATTCGCCGATCCGCGAACCGCAAAACACTGTAATTCTTTTCATGTCAACACCCTCCAAATCACCGAGCTGTCCTACGTCTATTTTCTTCATCTTCATTGTTTCTATTACTTATTTTTAAGCAAACGCTTAATTAAAAAGAACGCTCATCATGGTCTCGAAGCCGTTATATTGACTGCATACGTTTTTACGAACACAAATCATACATGTTTGTTTGCCAACGCCTGAATCAAATGCGATAAAATAAATTGAAGCAGGCAGCGTGATAAAAACAGAGCCAAAAAACTGTGCTTGTGCAGGTGACTGGCAAAAAAAGCTTGTATGGCAGGAAAAAGGAATAGGGAAGCAATAAATGATCAAACGCAAGTGTTCATAGTTAACAAGGGGTGGCGAATCATTTATCTTTTTTCCGCTCATTGCCGCTATGATTATAACACGAATCAAACAACCGCAATGCAAATGTTGAATTCAATTTCCCAGCTGCATGCGAATGCCAAAAATCAAAAAATAACGAGGACGGCCATAACCCATTGGAATTTTATACAATTTAAAACGACTCAGTTTTAAAATAAAATAACAGCCGCTCGCTTAAAAAGTCATTCTTTATTCAAAGGAAGTGAAAACCAAAACGTGTGAAGCTGTTCGTTGGAAAAATAACCGATGTCGCCGCCAAGCCGCTGCACAATTTGCTTTGCCAACGCCAAACCTAAACCCGTTCCGCCCGTATTCCGATTTCGTGAAGGCTCCACACGGAAAAAACGTTCAAATAATTGTTTTTCAGCATGGGGAGGAATGGGCATTCCTTCGTTGGAAATCGAAAGGATATAATTTTTTTCATCTAAAAAGCCTTTAACAAAAACATGAGAGCCCTCATGAAAATGAAGCACATTTTCCAGCAGCTCCCGCAAAACCGTGCGAACCGCTTCCAAATTCGTAAAAAGCGCTGCCGGCTGAATGTCTGATTGCACACGAAGTCCGGCTTTTACCCATTCATTCGCATACTCTGCCAACACGGAATCAATCCATTCATCGATTCGAACTTCCGTTTTCGCAATGTCCGCTTTTTCCCATTCGTGCATGGCCTGCAATCTTTCAATGAAAACAACCATCCGCTCACACTCTTTTTTTAAAAGGGTGGCCGTCGAGTCATCCAAAGAAAAAATCCCATCGTTCAAACCTTCCAAATAGCCCTGCAGCGTCGTCAAGGGCGTCCGCAGTTCGTGAGCAAGATCTGCCAGCATTTGCTCGTTTTGCCTTTGCAATTTATCCACTTGATTCGAAAAGTCAATCATATCTTTGGCAATTTGTCCAATTTCATCGTTCGATGCCACCGTTTGCAACTCATTGGAAGAAGCCAGCTTTCGCAACGGCTGCAAAATTTTGCGGGCAAAAATATGATGAATGGCAACCGCGAGCACAAAGGTAACAGCGCTTGCATACAGCAAATACATCTCAATCGTATGCCGAAACTGTTCGGATTGTCCTGACGAAGAGGCATGCAATTGAAACTGATAACAAGCATATTCTTTCATTGAATACCCAATGACAACGATGACTAGAATTGAGATGAAAATGTTTAACACGATCCACTTGCGAAGCATTTTTCCTTTCACCACATTAATAAGCCGCAAATTTATACCCCACCCCTCTTACCGTTTCAATCACATGCTCTTTATCTTTTCCTAATTTTTCACGCAATTTGCCAATGTGCACGTCAACGGTTCGTTCAATTACAATTTTTTCTTGATTGGGGTAAAGTGTGTCCAAAATTTGTTCGCGCGACAAAATTTGATTCGGATGCCTCATTAATAAATAAAGCAATTCAAATTCATGATTGGTTAAATTCACAAGTTTTCCCGACACTTTCACTTGCCTTTTCATTGGCTTCAGCGTGATGCCGTGAAAACTAATTTTGCTGCAGCGGTTTTCTGTGCGGCGAAGCACCGTCTCCACTCGAGCGACTAATTCTTTCGGACTGAACGGTTTCGTCATATAGTCATCAGCGCCCATCGCAAGCCCCTGAATGCGATCTTGTTCGCTCACTTTCGCAGTCACCATAATGAGCGGCACATCGCTTTTTTGTTCCGTGCGTATCCAGCGGCAGAGCGATTCACCGCTTTCGCCAGGGAGCATTAAATCCAAAATGATAAAACACGGATCCCTTTCCTCAAACAGCCGGCGCGCCGTTTTGCCATCATTCACACCCCACACTTCATAGCCTGCATGCTGCAAATAATGCTTCATTAAATCCAAAATCGGCTGTTCATCCTCAACGATTAAAATGGTTTTTCCCTTCGTATTCATTTCATCACCTGCAACATTCAATGCATTTGCTTCACTTGTTTTCTTATTGCTTCGCGACTCATCGGACCAACAACTTTAAACTGGATCACGCCTTTCTCGTCAATAAAATATGTCGTCGGATAAGCAGCGACGCCGTACATCTTTTTCACTTCGCTTTGTTCATCCAGCAAAATCGGAAAAGTCACTCCGATATCCTTCACAAATGAATGCACCACATCAGGATGCTGCTCTGTCGCGGTTGCATTGACGGCAACAATCACAACGTTGTCCGCTTCTTGAAATTCATCATAATACGTTTGCATATCCGGCATTTCAGCCCGGCACGGCGGACACCACGTCGCCCAAAAATTGAGGATCACACGCTGCCCTCGAAAATCAGAAAGATTCATTGGCTTTCCTTGCAATGAAACTAACGAAAAACCCGGCGCAGCATCACCTTGCGACAAGCCGACGGCCCCCTCGCCAGCTTCTTTCAAAGAAAGCGAACGCGCTGCATCGTAACCCGCCCACAAAATAAGACTTCCTAAAAGAAATAGCGGAATCACTTTTTTTAGCTTCGAAAAAAACGATTTGCCCCCTTGAAATGCAAGATGGAAAAAACAGATGACGGCAAGCACGAAATAAAACGACAAATTCAGTCCGCTTTTGTTTTCCATGTAAGAAAAGGCAAATTCAGCAAGCGAAAACCACAGCAAACACACAACCCAATTTCCATTTTTTAGCAAATGGACAATGATGGCAAAATGAATCAGCCCTGCAAATAAAAGAATCGCTTCATCGCTAAAATAAACGAACCAGCTGAGCAGCCGATAGCTTCCGACAGCAGCAAAAACAGCAAATAACGCCCATTTCATGCACTGTTGAAAAGAAAATGGGCCACGGTTGCTCTTCCATAACAAATAAAGAGCCGCGCTGATGACGCCTAAAGCTGCTCCTTTGTCTCCTCCCGTAAAATAAAGCGCTGAAATCGGATTTTTTAATGCGCTAGCAGGATAAAACAGAGCATAGCTTGCTTTCCAAACGATGAGAAATACAAAAAATCCGTTCCAAATCTGATCCAGCATGCGGGCGTCAAGCGCTTTTTTCTTTAAAGCGATTTGCAATCCCGCATAGCTGATTGCAATTGAAGCCAGATAAAAAACCCATTTGGCTTGAATCAATAACGGGCCCACGACCCACGCCTCGTTCACGTTTACCCCTCCTTTAAATAGCATAACGCGAAATTTTAAAGAATCGTTAAAGATTTGCACAACTTTTCATTTTTAGAAACTTTACCAAAACTTAACAAACAACCCCCATACTTTTTATAAACAAACGAAAATGAGGTGATCACGTGCGATGAAACGAAACCTTATCAGCGGATTCATCGTTTTTCTGCTCATTGCGGGTCTTTTCTTGATGCAAAGAAACGACGAAGATCAAGCTTCATCAAGGCAAAGCGAATCAACACACGCTAAACAAACGGCGCACACAAAAAGCGAACCGCTGCAAGAAGGCTCCGCCGCGCTAGACTTTTCACTAGAAACATGGACCGGCGATGCGCTGCAGCTTTATAACAACAATGGAAAACCGACGCTTATCAATTTTTGGGCTTCTTGGTGTCCGCCATGTAAAAAAGAAATGCCTCATATCCAGGAAGCGTATGAACAATATCATGATGACTTGAACTTTTTTATGATTAACTTAACGTTCAACGATAATCTTGAAGCGATGAATCGCTATATCGAAGAAAATGAATTTACTTTTCCAGTGCTATTGGACAAAACTGGAGATGTAACAAAGGAATATGAAGTGATGGCCATTCCAACGACGTACATCGTTGATGCAAACAACGTCATCACCCATAAAGTGACAGGTCCGATGACGAAAGGCATGCTGCAATCCATGTTAGATGAAGTGAAGTGAGATCATGGATCAGCTTGCGATTTGGCTGGCTTTCGGAGCTGGCGTGCTTTCATTTCTTTCTCCTTGCTGCCTTCCGTTATACCCATCTTACATTTCTTACATTTCAGGAATTTCTATCAAACAGCTGCAAGGCGAACAGACAAAATCAATCAAAAAACTCACTTTGCTTCACACAGGTTTTTTATCATTGGTTTTTCCATAATTTTTTTCGCATTAGGATGGTCTGCGTCATGAATCGCCCGGATGTTTATTGAAAACCAAAAGCTGATTCGCATGCTTGGCGGCATTTTGCTCATCGTTTTAGGCTTATTCGTCATGGGGCTTATTCAGCCAAACTGGCTGATGCATGAAAAGAAAATGCCGCTTAAACGAAAAAATCGGCTTCATATTCCACATTAGTCGGAATCAGCTTTGCTGCCGGATGGACGCCGTGTGTTGGACCGATTTTAGCTTCGGTTTTATTGTTAAACCTTCAAGAGGAATTCTTTACATTACAGCATACATTTTTGGATTTGCGATTCTGTTTTTTATCATGTTTTTTCTCGGGCGCGCGAAATGGATCGCTGCCCATTCAGCCAAGCTTATGAAAGTTGGCGGTGCAATCATAGTTGGATCAGGAATTTTATTATACACAAGCAAATGGAAAAATTAACAACGCTGTTAATCGATTGATTTGGCGGTTTCACAGGCTTTTGAAAAAGGAGGATTATGGTTGAGGGCATTTGGATTGATTTTGCTTTTAATTGGAGTGGGCATGACAGTTCGATATGGATTTGAACATTGGCAAACGATGTCTTCAGTTTCTGAATTTAATGGTGAAGTCGATCGCACCATGATTTCAAAAGTTCAGACTGAATTTAAAAAAGGCGAAAACATCGCTCGCCTCATCATTCCAAAATTAAACAAATCGTATGAAGTGTTTTGGGGAACCGATGAAGAAACACTGGCAAAAGGAGTTGGCATGTACGTCAGTGATTGGACCGTCACTCCAGACGAAGAAGGGCATACGGTTCTGTCCGGACATCGCGATTCTGTCTTTCGCCCGTTAGGCGAACTCGAAACCGGCGATCGTTTTTATGTCGTATACCAAGGTGTCGATTATGAGTATGAAATCCATAAAATATGGATTACCGATGCTGAGGATCGCTCCGTCATCGTTGAAAAAGACGAACCGACATTAACTTTATCAACGTGCTATCCATTTACGTATATTGGCAATGCGCCTGACCGCTACATCATTCAAGCCCATCTTATACAAAAAGGGCATTTGCTTTAGTGGGAGGCGAATATGATGGCATTAAGATTGAAGATGAAAGAAGATTCGTTTGTCATGGAAACTGATTTTAGAGAACTTCCGATTTCTCCAGACGGCGTGCGTGGTTTTCGTCCTTATCAGCTTATGATCGCTGCTATCGCTGGCTGCATCGCCAATGTATTCAAACAAATTTTAAACAAAATGCGATTGGAAGTTGAGAATATTCGCATCACAGCAAATCATAAGCGAGATGATAAAAATGCTGGCCGCATCAAGGCGATCCATCTTCATTTCACATTAAAAGGCAATCATTTGCCAGAAGAAAATGTGAAAAGAGCGCTTGCACTTGCACGCAAAAATTGCAGCATGATTCAAACGGTTCAAGCATGTGTTCACGTAACCGAGTCATTCGAGATTGTATGAAACATAAAAAAACCGTTCACCCTAAATAAGAGAACGGTTTTTTTACATCTATTATGTCATTTTACGCTTCTTTTTTAGCCTCAATTTCAATAGAAATGTCCACTTCATCACCGACAAGGACACCGCCGGTTTCTAATGTATTATTCCATGTCAAGCCAAAATCGCTGCGTTTTATTTTTCCTTTCGCGCTTAATCCGGCCACTTCATTGCCCCAAGGATCTTTAGCTACGCCTTCAAATGTCGCTGAAAACGTAACCGGTTTCGTTACTCCGTGAAGCGTTAAATCGCCTGTCAAATCATACTCGCTGCCGCCTTTTTTAACGATGTTCGTTGATTGGAACGTCATTTTTGGATATTTTTCAACTTCAAAAAAATCAGCAGACTTCAAATGGTTGTCGCGATCTTCATTTCGTGTATCAATGCTTGCAACGTCAACGCTCACTTGAATATCCGCAGTAGTCAAATCATTCGGATCGGCTTCAACCGTTGCTTCAAAATCATGAAACGTGCCTCTAACTCTCGAAATCATCATATGCCGAACTGAAAAATCAATGCTGCTATGCGCTGAGTCAACTTCCCACTTCACTTTTGCCATTAAAATCTCCTCCTAATCATTAAGTTACTTTTCGTAAGCAACTATATAATAATAAATTACAGTTGTCAAGTAACTAAGTGATTATGTTATAATAAACATAAATTGGAGTGATTGAAAATGAGCCAATCTCAATTATGTCCAAAGTTTGAAAAAGCGATGGAATTGTTAAGCAAGCGTTGGAATGGGCTCATCATTCATCAGTTATTGCAAGGGCCTCAACGTTTTTGTGAAATCGAAGCGGCCATCTCAATAAGCGGAAGGCTGCTATCGCAACGGCTGAAAGATTTGGAACGTGAACATATTGTCAATCGAACCGTCTATCCTGAAACGCCTGTTCGAATTGAATACTCGTTAACGGAAAAAGGAAAAGCGTTAAAACCGGTCATAACCGAAATCGAAAAATGGGCTGAAACATGGGCTTAAACCCATTGCGCAGCGGGAGGTTGTGGCCTCTTTTTTGTCTTTCCAATGCAGTCAGCGTTCAAACCTCAAAGTTTGCATTTTTGCGCGAAATTTCAGTAAAACATGTAAAGCTGCCACAAATGTGGCAGCTTGCATCTGCAGCGTTATTTGCTTTTATTAATGACAGCAATGAATCGCTCTTCAATATCGCCGGCAATTTGTTCAAGTTCCAAATCATCTGCAATGCGAATGAGTGAGGAAGGCTTTGGCAAACCGATCTTCGTTTTCCCATCGGATTCGTAGACAACAAGTTTGCACGGCAGAAAATAGCCGGCAAGTTCATTTTTTGATAAAACGCGCTTTGCCTCATGAGGATTGCAAACTTCAAGAACAAAATAATCTTGTTCGAAGTCTGCCCCTTTTTCCTGCAGCTTTTCTTTTACGTTAAATTTCCATAGCACGCCAAACTGCTCTTTCTGCAAATGTTCTTCCAGCGAAGCGATCGCTTCGGCAGGCGACTTTTCTGTCTCCACAGTGTAATGAAACAAACCGCTCACCTCCCGTTTCAACTTAATCCGTATGATGCACAGCACAACGATTTGGTCCAATTTCAAGCTCTTGCATTTCTTCTGCATCCGCCGCCTGCAAACCGCGGTTAATCGCAATAATTTCCTCAAAGTTTGGCGGTTTTACAGAGCTGGCTGATTTCTCAACCTGGACTAAAAATTCTTCTTTCGTCGCATAAAACATTTTTTCGTTGCGTTCGCGAATCTTTCCAAGCGTATCTCCAACATAGCCTTCTGCATTCATTTCTTCGTCGAGATCGCCGTAGTGGGCTGGCAAAACAATGACGTCATCAGCAATTTCAGATACCTTTGAATAAATCGTTTCATATAAATCATTTGCCCATTCCTTTACTTTATTCCCCAAATCAGGGCGTCCAATCCCGCTGACGAAAATCGTGTCGCCTGAAAACAACAGCTTTTGATTGACAAAGAACGACACACTGCCCGGTGTATGTCCTGGTGTTTTCACAGCCAAAACTTCCACAAATACATTTTTAAATTCAATTTTTTTATGTTCTTCAAGCGGCAAATGTTCATACGCTGCCCCTTCACTTTTCATCAAATAATAATTTGCTCCCGTTCTTTCTGCTAATTCTTTTCCTCCTGAAATATGATCTGCATGAAGATGGGAATCGACGATATGCGTGATTTTTGCGCCAACTTCTGCTGCAGCGCGCTCATATTCCTCAACAAACCGCGCCGGATCAACGATCAGCGCTTCACCCTCCGAAACAACCATGTAAGATAGGCAGCCTTTGCCAACACGAATAAATTGGTAAACCGCAATGTCATCATCTTCGTAAATTTTCAGCTTCTCAAGATGTTCACTCCACGCTTTCATTCCGCCTTCAAGATAAGCGGCTTGATATCCAGCTTCTTGTAGCATCTCTGCAGCCATCTGCGATGAACCTTCTTTTGCGCAAACGACATAAATTTGTTCATCTTTGGGAAGCCGGCTCTCAATGGGCTCAATGCCATCAATCAGCTCAAAATAAGGCTTGTTCAAATAAACAAAATTTTCACCTTCAATTTTCCAATCTTTAAAATCAGCTTCATTGCGAACGTCTAAAATAAACGCATGCTCTTTGTTTAAAACTTTCGTTGTCATCTCTTTTGCGGTAAAACTTTTCACTGCCATTTTTTATTCTCCTTTTCTATTCATTTTTTAAAGCTTGCATGATGCCATGTGGATCAAAGCCAACGATCCATTTCCCGTCAATTTCTGTCTGTGGCACGCCAAATTGACCGGTCGCTTCGACCACTTTTTTCATCGTCTCAGGGTTTCGTTCAACGTTAATTTCTTTAAAAGGAATGTTCTGCTCAGACAAAAACTGTTTAACCATCACACAAAATGGACAAGTTGTTGTCGTATAGACCGTAATGTTTTTCATCTCATCACCCTCCTTTAAAAAACGATATATACCCATATAGGTATTAATTTTTTAAAAAATATATACCCCTATGGGTATTATAGCAATAAAGAAAAATTTTGCAAATCCAAATCGATAAATCAGCGTTTTACAGCTTTCAGCAAAGCAGCTCTTTACCCCTCGCAAAAAAACGCCTCGCCGCTGCAGCCCATTTTTTGCAAAGCATCGGATGAAGGCGTGTTCATTCTTCTTTTCAATGCATGGCGTTTGCAGCGCTTGAATATCGCTTCGCCCGTTCATGGATTACCCCTGTTTCCTGGCTTCTGAAACTGCTTCCTGCTCCTAGATGCGATGCGAAAAACATAATAAAATGCAAACCATTGCTTAAATTCCGCAACCAAAATTATAATAAAACAAGGAACATTTCTACATCCTAGCGAATATCGACAATAAACAGAAGAAAGGAGCTCGCGGCATATGTTTGACATTGCGATTATCGGCGGAGGACCTGCAGGAGCAACTGCAGCCCTTTACGCAGCCAAAGCTGGCAAGAAAACATTATTGATTGACAATGACAAAGGAATGACGAGACGCGCTTTAATGAAAAATTACTATGGAATCGAAGAAATTGATGGCCCCACCATGGTGGACACGGGTTTGAAACAAGCCGAAAATTTTGGCGCAACCCTTGTAAAAGAAACGGCCCAAGACTTAAAAAGGACGGGCAGTTCCTTCGCCATTACAACGAATAACGGCAGTTATGAAGCAAAATACGTCATTTTAACAACAGGCGCATCGGTAAGTTTCGCTGAAAAAGCTGGAATTAAAACAAAAGCTGGAACGGAGCCGCGCATTAGCAAAGTGGTAGACGTTGATGCAGATGGAAGAACGAGCATGGAAGGGGTATGGGCGGCTGGCACCTGTGCAGGTGTGAGCGTGCACGCCATCATTACAGCAGGTGACGGAGCGAAAGTCGCCATTAACGTCATTAGTGAAATGAACGGCGAACGCTATGTCGACCATGACGTACTCGAATCCTAAACCTTCACTGCTTTTCCCAGCTTGCAATCTAAAAAACCGAAAAGACCCAAGCAAGGGTCTTTCGGTTTTTATTGTTGTTGATTGTTTTGCTGCTGAACTTGTTGAAGCTGCTGCTGCGCTTGTTGAAGCTGCTGCTGAGCCTGCTGCATTTGCTGCTGCTCCTGTGCATTCGCTTGTGCGCCAGCTTGCTGCTGCGCTTGCTGAAGCTGCTGCTGCGCTTGCTGAAGCTGCTGCTGAGCCTGCTGCAATTGTTGTGGATTTGCATTTTGCTGCGCTTGCTGAACCGCTTGCTGAGCTTGTTGTGCGGCTTGCACAGCTTGCTGCAATTGTTGGTTTTGCTGTTGCGGCATAAGAAAAACCTCCTAAACATAAATTTTTCCTATTGGGCTGCCACCCAACATTTTCTAATCTTTGTCAATGCATGAAGTTTTATGCATAAAAATTGAAAAGAAAGCGATGCGGCTATAAACAGAAAAATTGAAAAGCCAATCAAATCATTGACAACTATTCTATCGAATGTATGTTCGGTAAATAAATTAGAAAACGATGCATTTCAAATGCAATGAGCATCTCGAACATCGTTCAAACGAGATGTTCTGCTTCAAGCGCAGCTCGATAACAGTTATCCTCTGCTGGTATCCGCAAAAAGAGATTGAATTTTACAGAAAAATAGCCCTCATCCAACCTTGAGAGCTTAAAGCAAAGGCAATCAAATGGTTCCACCCGTTTACCCAGCAAAAATGCCTTCATTTTTCTTCCTATATCAATTGAATCTGTTAATAAATAAACTTCATCATTTGCGAACTGCCCCTGCCGCTGCGAAAAAACAAGCTTGAAGCCTGCAGCTCAATAGAACCGAAGGCTTCAAGCTTATCCTGCTATTCAAAGCGCTGCTGATCTTGAATTTCATCCTTCAACTCTTCACGAAAGCCTTCAATGCTTTCTGCACGGCGTTTATTTTTCTCAATAATTTGCTGTTTCGTTTCCTCGCTCATTTGCTCTTCATGAGCTTTTAAATAATCTTCTGCTTCATTCATGTTTTGCAGCGTATTTCCAATCATTCGCTCTAATTTTTCAGGATTGTCTGAACGATCATCTGGCTTTGGTTTTGGCATCTTGCATTCCTCCTTTTTCGTTTGGTCATAGTATGTCCGAAAAAAAGGAGGGTATGTACGTCTTAAGCGTCACTCATATAACCGCGCTCTTCTTTATCTTGTTCAACATAAAGCTTGTGTACGTCAAGCGCCAACTCGACTTCTTCTTCATTTAAAATTTCTAAAATCTTAAAATTAATTTCTTCGCGAACATCCAAATATTCGCTCCAAACCGTCGTTTTTGTAAAAAAGTAAAAATAAACCGCAAAGCCATTTTCTTGAAATTCATTAAACTTCACAAAAATCGTTTCCGGATGAACGTCATCATGATTTTTTACATATTCTTCAATGCGTTTCACGGCGCGGCGCAATTTCTCTGCTGGCGTCACTTGCGCGATATGCAAATTAAAAGCAATTTGCCGCTTCCCCATTTTGCTCCAATTCGTAATCGGTTCTTTCACGAGCGTTGCATTGGGAACGGTAACGAGCGCATCAGCAAACGTCCGGACTTTTGTGCTCCGAAACGTAATATCTTCCACCGTTCCTTCAACGCTTGGCGTTAAGATCCAGTCGCCTATCGTAAAAGGTTTTTCGGTAATGATCACAACGCCGCCAAACAAATTCGACAAAGCGTCTTGCGCAGCAAGGGAAATCGCAAGCCCGCCTAATCCAAGGCCGGCTACAAACCCGCTAATTTCATAACCAAATTCTTGCGCAATAATGCTGAAACTGATCGCCAAAAGAATGAACCGCAGCGCACGTGAAAAAAATGGAACAAGGATGTCATCGATATGAATGTTATACCGCTCATTTAACCGGCTAAAAAGAGCCGACGATTCAGACGCCAAACCGTACAATCCCCACGTAGCCAGCACAATGATCGAAACGCGAATCAAATCTAAAAATAGCGGGTTTGTATGATCAAGATAAGGAAAATAACGAACTCCAACATAAACGCCGAGCACGATAAAAAACCACTCCGCCGGCCTTTTAAAGGATAAAAAAATGGAAGATAAAACACTGCCGGGCGTCTTGTCCCCGAATCTCATGAATAGTGAAAAAACATATTTCGCAAAAATTTTGCGAAACAATAAAAACAGCAGAAAGAGACTCACCGAAAGCCCGATATTTCGAATATTTTCGTTATAAATAAGAAAATCCCATATTTCTTCAATCATTTTTTATCCTCCTCAAACGTCATGTTCGATCATAACACATCCAAAAATGTTTGAAAAAGGACATTCGCATTCAATCGATACCCGACTTTTGCATGTTGAAAACTAAAAAAAGCAAGCGTCTCAATGCTTCATTCAACGTAAATCAGCAATCAGATAAATGCAAAATGCCCAACCATTTACTGCATCTACGAAAGCGCGCAATGACTCACGAAAAAGAAGCGCAGCAGCGTCATAAATCCTCAATCCCACTGTCAGCTCGCAAACAAAAAGAGAAGCGGCGCTGAACAGCGGCTGCGAAATCAGAATGGCTGCGCCACTCCTTTTGCAAAATAAGTGCGCACCCGTTTATTTGCCAGTTCATCCAAATTTATTATTTCCGCAACGTTCTCCTACAGCGGATACCAGTGGCGAGAATCGCTTGAAATCCTGGTGAAAACAGAAAATGATGCGGAGCAAGCCGGTATCAATGCTCGTTGGCACTGCAACTTTTAGACGATGAAAAGTAAAAAAGAAATGGTAAAATAATGGCAAAAAGAATAAGGAGCACGTTTTTAAATGGAAGGGTTTTACTTGAGTTTTGGAGTGATGAGCCTCGTTTTTTTCGTTATCGGTTCCGTTTTCTTAGTTTATGGCATCAGAAGAGCCCGTACAATCCGCTGCTGGGAAAAAACGACGGGAGTTATCGTAAAAAAAGAAAAAATTTTAAATTCTGCACTTAAAAATCTATTTCAAGACTTTGCTCAAAACATTCCGGATCGGTATCCGACAGTCAAATACACCGTCAACGGAAACACGTATACAAACACTTCTAAAATCAGCCAGCACCCGGGAATGAAACCAGGAAAAGAAGTTGAAGTGAAATACAATCCCGATCATCCTGAACAGGCAGTCATTAATACATTTGTCCAAAGAGGCTCTTTTTTCACCTTAATCGGAGCGATTTTTTTCACGATTGCTTGTATTTTGTTCATTGTGCTTTTCATTGTTTACCATTCACAATAGGAGAGCAAAACCACAATCCCTTCTCCATACGTTCTGTAAAAAAAGAGCCTTTGCTTACAAAACGCAAAGGGCTCAATCATCCTTCATCCAGCAGTTTCTGTTTTTCCTGAAGAAGCTGTTCAAACTGTTTCTCAAGTTCATCTGACGGCTCAAGGCTCAATCGGCTTAGCACATCGCTCATTTTTGTTTCGAGCAGCAGCAATTTTTCTTTTCGCTCATCTTTTTCACGCTGCCTCTCCGCTTGCATCATGTATTCTTTATACGTTCCATCAAAAAACTGAAGCTGTTGATTTTCAATTACAATGATTTTCGCAGCAATTTTTTCAACGAAACGTCTGTCGTGAGATACGAACAAAAGCGTTCCTTCATACTCCATCAACAGATTTTCTAATGCCTCCACCGCTTCAAGATCCAAAAAGTTCGTAGGTTCATCCAGTACGAGGATGTTATGTCCGCTGACAAATAATTTTGCCAATGCGACTTTTACCCTTTCTCCCCCACTTAACAAACGAATTTTTTTAAAAACGTCATCTTTTTTAAATTTTAGACGCGCTAACACAATCCGTATGAACGTTTCATCATAGTATGAGTCTTTCTTCACATTTTCAAGGATTGTTTTATCTTCATCCAATATTGATAAATCTTGCTTAAAGTAACCGAAACGGCAAGCTGACGAAACGGAAACCCCATCAGCACGGTCTAAAATATGATTTAAGAGTGTTGTTTTCCCGCTTCCATTCGGACCAATAATGGCCACTTTATCTCCGCCTTTTATAAAAAAACTGGCCTTCTCCCACAATCGTTGTCCAGCTATTTTCCCTTCTAAACGGTTTACTTGTATGACAGTTTTATTGTGCAGCTGTTCTTGAAACGGAAGCGTCATTTTTAATGGCTTTTCTTCATACGGCTTTTCAACTTTCTCAAGCTGCTGCAGCCTGGTTTCGATTGTCTTGGCGGCTTTATCAAGCTTTTTTTGTTTTTTTGCAAAATACGGTTTTGCACCGGTTATTTTCGCGTCAGATGCACTCACTTGTTTCGGCTTTTTTGCTGCCCGTTTTGCTTTTTCTTTTTTTTGCTGCAGCGCTTTTTTAAGCTGTTGCTGTTTTAGCGTATATTTTTTATATGCCTGTTCATGTTCTCTTTGTTGTTTCTTTTTTTGCTCGCTGGGGTCCCGCCGTCAAAACGCGGATTTTCCCCGCTAAGGATGAAAATCACAAAAAAGACTAACTTTCAATACCTCTAAGGAGATAAGTTAGTCTTTTTTTGTGGACTTAATTAATATTTAGCGAACGAAGAGAATCTAACGAAGTTGGTTTGCTAGTGAATGAATATTCCCCCAGAAAGTTTATGTGTTCCCAATTAAGAGGAGAAACATGATTCAGTAGCTCTCTATCTAGGAGCCCTTGGTTCTCTAAATACTTGGCAGCTTCGTCAAGGTATATGGTATTCCATACACTAATTGCATTGATGATGATATTAAGCGCACTGGCTCTTTGGAGCTGGGCAACTAAGGATCGTTCTCTTAACTCTCCACGTTTTCCAAAGAAAACAGCTCGTGCTAAAGCGTTCATTGCCTCTCCTTTGTTTAAGCCTCTCTGAATCCGCCGTCTCAATGTTTCGTCTGTGACATAGTCAATAATGAATAGGGTCTTTTCAATTTGCCCCATATACCGAATTGTTTTAGAGACGTTATTTTCCCGATTGTATGATCCCCATTTGTTGAGTACCAAAGACGCAGCTACTTTTCCTTTGACGATAGAGTGAGCAACACGAAGAGCATGGTCATAGTTGTCAATAATGACGTCCGTCTTAATTTTCCTGAGTAAGGACTGTATTCTTTTGAATTCTTTGGGCGGATCAATAGAAAATAATTGAGCTTCACCGACATTTCTAATTCGGGGTGCAAATCGATATCCAAAAATATGACTCAAGGCAAAGACTTGATCCGTGTACCCTGCGGTATCCGTGTAATGTTCTTTAATTTGCAGGTCTGTTTCATGGTGAAGGATTTTGTCAATGGTATGGATGGCTTCACGTGCATTGGAAGGAATGACCTCCACTCCATAGGAAGACAGTTGGTCACTGACAAAGCGGTAAAAGGTGGTTCCTTTCCCATGTCCGTAATGAGGATTTGAATCTGCGTACATAGAGGAGACACCTACTTGAACGCGCATTCCATCTGAGGAAGAAGTTGTTCCGTCGCCCCAATAAAACGCTAAGGCTAAGCGATGTTGGAAATTTACGAGTGTAGCTTGAGCACGATTTAAGGCATCATCATACATTCTCCACTGAGAAGCATTAACTAACTGTTTATATGTAAACTCTGGAGTTGCCTCAGCCATTTTAGTTAAGCCAATATTCGTTCCTAATGCCATCAAAGCGGCAAGAAGTGCTTTCTTTTCCTTAGCTGTAGGTTCATGCCCAGTAGACGCATGTGTCATATGACGAGTGAAATGTGTCCAGCTATCGACTTCCAAGAGCAGATCCGTTAATTTTACTCGGGGCAATAAGGAATAGAGTTTTTTGCTGAGCTGTTCGGCTTCCTCAGGGGTCTCTTTTTCTAAACGATCTACATGGATTTTCCCATCTTCCAGACTTACACCTTCAAGAGAGTTGATGTTTTTGGAAAGCCAATATAGACGATCTGCTAATGCTCTTTTCCGATCAGCTATGTATTCCTTAGCTGTTAAAGGAACGTAGAGGCCTGTTGTTCCTTTTTCTTTAGCTTCAACCCATTCCTGTTCGGGCACAAAGTATTCTTCCAAATCTTTGTATTTCCTGCTGTCTGTAACGTGAATGTCTCCTGAACGAATGTAGTCTTTCAGTTTTGTCAGAGCAGCCAACTCATAATAGGTTTTATCAATATTTCCTTTTGAATCAAAGATATGATTTTGAAAACGCTTCGGAACAAAGTCTAACGGTGCATCATCTGGCACTTTTCTCTTGTTTGTTTCATTCATATCCTTAATTACATGTAAGGCTTGAATCAATGATTCATTGGCTTCAGTTGATTTGAACTCCAGCTTCTCTAACAAGATAGGAGTGTATTGTCGCAGATAGCGGAACCGACTTTTTAATAAATCAATATAATCGTAATTGATAGGTCTAGCTAAGTCTTGTGCTTCATCTCTTTCCTGCTTCAACTGATCCCAGGAGATATATGACTGGATCGCATGGTCCAAATCATCGCCTTTTGCCTTTGCCTCAAGCAAAACGGTTGTTAAATCAACGAATCGCAATAACTTCTGGTTTAAAGCCTTTCCGTTTTCCTTCTGCATATTCTCTTGTGCTTTCTTTCCCTTTCGAAAAAAGATATTAATGACTTTATCATTGATTTCAATCGCTTGATCGGTTAAATCTTGAATGAGATTGATTAAGTAAGCAACAAGAATCCCATATCGTTGCTCTTCCTTAAAACGTCGAAAGGATCGTGCTTCATAACGAGCACCTATACGTGCAAGTTGACGTAAACGCCGTGGATGAATCGAAGATACATCCACTTTGAGTTGAAGGTTCCTCAAATACTCCAATCGATCTAATACCCTTTTAAACGAATCGGGCGAAGGTTGTCCTGGATCTTGGCGAAGCCAAGCAAGAGTAGAAATGGTTTTGTCAGTAGCTACTTCTAGCATCTCATCTATTTGTTTCTTCTGTTCATCGGTTAAAGCTTGAGTAAGTATCCGATAAATCCGTCTCTCAGCTATCATTTTTGCGAACCATACCATGCGTTCAATGGTGGTCATTGCGGGCAAAATCACTTTATTCTGCTTTAGATTTGACAGAGTCTCATGAATTAAATACATGGTATCGCTATTTTCTAAAGCACGGTTCATTAAGTATTTGATCCCTTTCCTGTATTCTTTAGGAGAGAAAGAGATATATCCGTACTCTTCTCTGATTTCTCCTAAGTGTTCATAAAGGGTATTTTCTCTTTGGCCGTATTTGGAAAAAACGCTTGAATCCACTTGAAGTTGGCGAGCAACGTACTCAATCACTTTGTCTGGAATTACTTTGATGTTGGGGAGTGACCAACCTAAATGACGGAGGACACAAATTTGAATAGCTGTTCCAAGCCGGTTAACGTCTCTTCTTCTACTCTTAATAAACATTAAATCCTGTGAGGTAAGCGTATAATAAATGCCTAAATCTCTTTCATCAATGTCCATAGGAACCTGCATCAATTCAAGTCTTTGCTCAGGTGTTAGAAGTTCCTTTCCTCTCAATGTTTCCTTCTCTCCTTCTAGGATGGATTAATCCCAACTAATCATTTCCATTGCATCAGCTTTTTCTTCTTCTCCAGGTTTGATATAACGTAAAGTCATATCAATATTAGGCGTACCATCTGCTTTCAAATGACCAGCGATCTCCGCAACGGTTGAAAGAGGGACTCCAGCCTTTACAAGATTGTGTAAACAGGTATGCCGTAATGCATGACAAGTGAGATTTGACATATTGAGTCGTTTGGCGTAATTTTCGACGATATACTGAACCGCCCTAGTGGTCACTTGACCTGACCGTTGTGAATCAAAGAGATATCCACTTTTTAAGCTACCTTCATACTCGTTTAAATATTGTGTCAATAATTTGCGGATGGATTTGTTTAGGTCTACTTTGCGCTGCTTGTTGTCTTTTCCATATAAGTAAACCCAGCCAGATCTCTCATTGATTTGAATGTCGACCAATTTAATATTGCATAATTCTTCTACTCGCGCGCTGGTGAAATACATCAGTGCGATCATGGCATATTCACGAATCACTTTCCGATACTGTTTCGGATTGCCTAGGAGTAACCGTAATTCTGCAAATAATTTGCGCTCCTGTTGTTCTGTGATCCATTTTGTCTTTAATCGATCCTCTGGGATATACTTGATTTCCTGGGCTGGATTATCTGGAACCAGCTTATTTGCTAACATCCATGAGAAGCACTGCTTTAAATGACGAATGGTAAGGTTGATAGTTCCTGCTTTTAATTTCAGATCTTTTCCTGCTGTTTTTTTGAACAGTTGGATATGTTTTTGAAACGCCTTTTGCAAGGCAGTCAGCCCTCCATCTGCCATTTCGTGAGCCTCTTTCTGTTCCAACCAAGCAACGAAACGGTTGATGGATGATCTATAAGTTGCGACAGTCGATTTACTCAATCCTTTCTTCTCCAAATAGGCATAATAATCGGTCAGTGTGATTTGTTTGCTCATTCTACAAGCACCCTCCATCCACTCATGTAGAACATGACGAGATTCAATGCAGTTAAATAT
>CALKAO010000031.1 GCA_937983115.1 uncultured Caryophanales bacterium | reverse complement strand
AAAGAGAGTTTTCTAAAGGCGTTAGGAAAACTCCCGCAAAAACTTGACTCAGTCTCTATTGAATGTTTCCAGTTTATGCGCAATAAAATGTGTTAAAATTAATATGATTTCGATTTCCGCTTTTTTTTTTAGAAAAGGAGGAGGCAACGTGGCTTATGAATTTAAGTTACCTGACATTGGCGAAGGTTTGCATGAAGCAGAAATCGTCAAATGGTACGTTTCTGTTGGAGATGAAGTGAAAGAAGATCAATTGATTGCTGAAATTCAAACCGATAAAGCGGTTGTTGAAATGACAACTCCTGTCGCTGGGAAAGTCACAGCGTTAGCAGGCGGCGAAGGAGATGTCGTAAAAGTTGGCGAAATGTTAATCACATTGGAAAAAGATGCTTCCCAAAACAAGGCATCGAGCGAACGAACAGATGGGCAGCAAACCAGGCAGCCGACACATCCTCGCAAATTGCCGAAACGTGTCATTGCGGCTCCAGTTGTCCGAAAACGGGCCCGCGAACTTGGGATTGACATTACAGAAGTGAAAGGCTCGGCCAAGGGCGGCCGAATTACGATTGAAGATCTTGAACAGTTCGTCCGCGATCGAGGCAAAAAAATGAAACCATCTGCTACTCCTGGGCCAGATTTGAAAGCGTTTACTCCACAGGAAGATGAACGGATTCCGATGAAAGGCCTGCGCAAACGCATTGCCGAAAAAATGGTGCAATCAAAATTCACAGCGCCGCACGTGACAGGGCTGGATGAATTTGATGTGACAAAACTTGTTCGTCTGCGCAAGCAGCTGCTCGAGCAAGTGGAACCGAACATCAAGCTTACGTATTTGCCATTTATTATCAAAGCGGCTACAAAAGCGTTAAAAGAACATCCTTATTTCAACGCTTCACTCGATGAAGAGAGGAACGAAATTATATTAAAGAAACAATATAACATCGGCATAGCGACTGCAACGAAAGAAGGACTTGTTGTACCGGTAATTAAACACGCCGATCAAAAGTCAATCCTTGAAATTGCGGCAGAAATTGATGAATTGTCCCGCAAAGCCCGCGATCAAAAACTTTCGCTTTCAGATATGCAAGGCGGCACATTTACGATTACAAGCACGGGGATGAAAGGCGGCTGGTTTGCCACTCCGATAATTAATTATCCTGAAGTTGCAATCCTCGGTGTTCATGCAATCAAAAAGCGCCCCGTTGTTGTCAATGACGAAATCGTCATCCGCGATATGATGGGGATATCGATTACGTTTGATCATCGCGTCATTGACGGCGAACCGTCCGGGCATTTTATGGAGACGATCGCAAACATCCTTGAAAATCCAGAATTGCTTTTACTCGATGTGAAATAAAGGAGGCATGAAAATGTATGATGAAACGGATTTAAACCATGAATTTGTCCAGCTGCTTAACGAAGATGGAACAATGAAAGAACATGAATCATTGCCGAACCTTGCTGATGAGCAGCTTGTCGATATGTATGAATGGATGGTAAAAATGCGTCTTTTTGATGAAAAGATGCTGCGGATGCAAAGACAAGGGCGGATTGGGACGTATGCCCCTTTCAGCGGCCAGGAAGCGGCGCAAATCGGAAGCGCTGCTGCACTGCGAGAAACGGATTGGATCTTTCCAAGCTATCGCGAGATGGCTGCCTGCATGCATCACGGCTATCCGATGAAGCAGGCGATTTTGTATACGAAAGGCCATTTGCAAGGCGGATATACACCTGAAGGGCTGAATATCTTTCCGGTGCAAATCATTATCGCCGGGCAGACGCTTCATGCTGCCGGCTGTGCGATTGCAACAAAATTAAAAGGCGAAGATGATGTTTCTGTTGCCTATTTTGGAGATGGCGCGACTTCGCAAGGCGACTTTCATGAAGCGCTGAACATCGCATCCGTCAACAAAGCGCCGGTCATCTTTTTTTGCCAAAACAACCATTGGGCGATTAGCGTTCCGCTTCATTTGCAAACGGCCAGCCAGACCATTGCACAAAAAGCGGTCGCTTATGGAATGAAAGGCGTCCAAGTGGATGGAAATGATATTCTCGCAGTCTACAAAGTGATGCAAGATGCTGTGAATCGGGCGCGAAATGGCGAAGGCCCAATGTTAATCGAAGCGGTTACCTACCGGCAAGGCCCGCATACGACAGCTGACGATCCGACAAAATATCGCGATGCGAAAGAAGTAGCCGATTGGGTGGAAAACAATGATCCGATTCGGCGTTTTCACCGTTTCCTCGAGCAGAAAGGGTTGATTTCAGATGAGAGAATCGCAGCGTTGAAGGAACGGTTTAACCAAGAAATTGAACAAGCTGTTCAAGAAGCCGAAGCTGTTGAACCGTCTACGGCTGATCAAGCATTTGATTATGTGTATGATAAGCCCCATAAGCTTTTGGCAGAACAAAAACAAGAAGTGCAGCGGCTGCTTGCTGAAAAAGGGGGAAATTGATATGGCGCAATTGACAATGGTTGAAGCGATTCGGGAAGCGATGCGCTTAGAAATGGAAAATGATGAACGAATTGTCATCCTCGGTGAAGATGTTGGGAAAAATGGCGGGGTATTCCGCGCTACGGATGGATTGCAGGCGCAGTTTGGGGCAAATCGAGTGATGGATACGCCGCTTGCTGAATCGGCCATCGTTGGAACGTCAATTGGAATGGCAGTGAACGGGCTTCGTCCGATTGCTGAAATTCAATTTCTCGGCTTTATTTATGAGACGATGGATCAGGTTGCTGCGCAAGCTGCGCGTCTCCGTTTTCGTTCCGCAGGCAGGTTCACCGCACCGATTGTCATTCGAAGCCCCTATGGCGGGGGAGTCAAAACGCCGGAACTTCATTCGGACAGTTTAGAAGCATTGTTCGTTCATACCCCCGGTATAAAAGTTGTGATGCCTTCTAACCCTTATGATGCAAAAGGTTTGCTGATTTCCGCCATTCGCGATGAAAATCCGGTTTTGTTTCTCGAACCGATGAAATTGTATCGCGCATTTAAAATGGATGTTCCGGAGGAAGCCTATGAAATCCCGATCGGAAAAGCAAATGTCGTCAGAGAAGGTGTGGATGTCACGATTGTGGCTTGGGGCCCTCCTGTGCTGCTCGCTAAACAAGCAGCGGAAGAAGCAGAGAAAAAAGGCATATCGGTTGAAGTGATCGATTTGCGCACGGTGCAGCCGATCGATTTGGATGCAATCTTATCATCGGTTGAGAAAACAAGCCGATTAATCATTGTTCATGAAGCGGTAAAAAGCGCTGGCGTTGGCGGCGAGATTGCCGCTTTAGTGAGCGAATGCGGGTTGTTTTCGCTTGCTGCTCCAATCCTGCGGGTGACAGGCTATGATACTCCATATCCCGTTCCGTCGATTGAAGATGATTGGCTGCCGACCGTTCCCAGATTAATGAACGCGATTCAGCATGTCATGCAATTTTAGGAAAGGGGGTTTTTCGACGTGCTGCTGAATGATTTAAAAGCCCTGATTGGCGATGAGAAAAGAGTGACAGCAAATGAAACGATTCGCGAACAGCATAGCAAAGGCTTATCGTATTACACACCATCCATGCCAGATGCTGTCGTCTACCCCAAAACACGCGAAGAAGTTTGCAAAGTGGCGGAATATGCAAATGAAAAGCGCATTCCGATTGTTCCATATGGGGCTGGAAGCAGTCTTGAAGGACAGATGATCCCGATCTTTGGCGGGATCAGCCTGGACTTTTCGCTGATGAATCGGATTTTATCGATTGAACCTGAAAATTTTTTGGCTGTAGTTGAACCGGGCGTTACACGCAGCCAATTAAATCGCGAATTAAAAAAGCACGGCTTGTTTTTTCCAGTGGATCCCGGAGCAGATGCGACCATCGGCGGAATGGCGGCGACAAATGCAAGCGGCACAAATGCGGTTCGCTACGGGGTGATGCGGGACTGCGTGCTAGGCCTTGAAGTCGTGCAAGCGAATGGAAAGGTCTTGAGAACAGGCGGAAAAGCGCTCAAGTCGTCAGCGGGCTATGGATTGAACGGTTTATTCGTAGGCTCGGAAGGAACGTTGGGCATATTTACGGAGATTACGATTCGACTTGCTGGGATTCCTGAAACGGACATCGCTGCCAAAGCCGTTTTCACGTCGATTGAAGCAGCGGGGCAAACGGCGGCAGACCTTTTGAAATCCGGCCTCCCGCTTGGAAAAGTTGAACTGGTTGATGAAGAAACGATTGCAGCAATCAATGAATATAAACATGCCAATTATCCGGTTGCGCCAACGCTGTTTCTTGAGTTTAGCGGAAGCAGGGAGGCTGTCCAGGAATCCGCTGCCATAGCGAAAGCGATTATCGAAGGGGAGCATTGCCTGTCTTTTCAAATTGAATCGGATTCCGTTGAAAAAGCGAAGCTTTGGGAAGCGAGGCATCACGCCGCTTTTGCAATTCTTGCCCGTTATCAGGATAAAGGCTTGATGTCTGCTGATGTTTGCGTTCCCATTTCGCACTTGGCAGATGCTCTCGTTGAAACGAGGCGCATTGTCGACCAGCATGGGATGGAAGCCGCTATTTTTGGCCATGTTGGCGATGGCAATTACCATGCAGCTTTGCCTGTTGATCCATCAGATCCGGAAGATGTTGAGCGTGTTGAAAACGTCAACAAACAAATTATTCAATATGCGCTTTCGAAAGGCGGAACCTGTACCGGCGAACATGGAATCGGGCTTGGAAAAAAGCAATATTTGCAGCAAGAGCATGAAAGCGCGCTTCCGATGATGAAAGCAATAAAAAAGCTTTTCGATCCGAATCAGATTTTAAATCCAGGCAAAATTTTTTAATGGTTTAATTGAAGAAAAGCTTGCAGAGAAGCTTTTTTCTCTCCAAGCTTTTTTACGTTGACAGATGAGATGCTGGCAATTTCAATCATTTTCATTTGGTTTTATCGCTCGAAAGTTGATGTTTTCATCATTCCAATGCGTTTCCACAAACGCAAGAGCAGGGAGCAGATCGAATTGGTTTCCAATTTCAATTAAAGCCGGAAGTTTTGTGTAGTCATCGAGATGAATGCGCTCATTTAATTCTGGGCTTATCCGCATATAGCGATCGTTCAATAAATGTCTGGTTACATACATATCAGCGGCAACGTCGCCATCAGTGAATACGCTCAATAGCGGCAATTTTGGATTTGTGTAGCCGGGAAGAAAGGAATACATCCACTGGATGAGCCCCCAATGACTGGTATTTCTGTCAATTTTCAGCGGGTTCCAGCCTGTTCCGAATGACAGATGGACAATATTGCTTAACTTGGCATTGGCAGCATGCTCGCCAACGGCATAGCTGATTGCGACCATGTCAGGATTGTTTGCAATGACGCCGCCATCAATACAATCATTGTACGATGGGAAATAAATGGGTGCCGCGCTGCTGGCGAGCGCGACGTCGACGACGCGTTCATCGGCGTTTTCCGAAGAGGGAAAGTTATTAAAAAAAACAGGCTCCCAAATTCTTGTTTTTTTCGAATAGAGGCGAAATGATGGCACGACAACATGATGAGGTAAATCTTTTAAGCGCAGTGTTGGAGAAAACGTTTCTTCCAGCAGTTTTTTCAAAATTTCATTGCGATGTTTCGGCCGGAAAAAATAGAATGAGCGGGGGCGGCAAAAGATCTTTTTCACATTTTCGTAGGAAAACAGTTCAACGATATCGTCTGGTTTCATCCCGCTTGCAAGCGCGAGGGCAATAAATGAGCCGACAGATGTGCCGACAAACAAATTTGTGTTTTTAATGACTTTTGGACATTGCCTAGCGAGCCGCAATAAAAGGATCGCGGGCAATACGCCGCGAACGCCGCCGCCATCAAAGCTTAAAATACGGTAATATTTTTTTTGAACCGTTTTTTGCTGCACAGCCACGATGTATTCTCCATTCTGCATGAAGTCATTATACATTATGAAAAGCCAGCAGGCGATGTGCGATTTTCGCATGACGGATGTTTGGGATCATGGTAAAATAGTTAAATT
>CALKAO010000030.1 GCA_937983115.1 uncultured Caryophanales bacterium | reverse complement strand
TATATTGACCCGCCTTATAATACGGGGAATGACAGCTTTAAATATAATGACAAATTCAAACGTTCCACGTGGCTTACGTTTATGAAAAATCGATCGAACGCATGTTTCGGCGAGTAATAGCTGGGGCCTTTCGGAATGCCGGCAAGCAGGCTCGCTTCGGGAAGCGTTAAATCTTTCGCGCGTTTCTGAAAATAATAATTTGCGGCTTCTTCAATGCCATATGCGCCGTGTCCGTAATAAATGGTATTCAAATAGCCTTCAAGAATTTCATCTTTCGAGTAATTCAGCTCGAGCCGAATCGCATAAAATGTTTCTTTTAATTTGCGAATCCACGTTTTTTCATGGTTTAAATAGATGTTTCGGGCGAGCTGCATCGTAATGGTGCTGGCGCCTTCAACTTTTGCCCCTGCTTTCAAGTTTGCGGCTGCAGAGCCGAAGATTCGCTTGATGTCAAAGCCGAAATGGCTGTAAAAGCGTTTGTCTTCAATGGCAACGGTGGCATCGATCAGTTCTTTCGAAATTTCTTCGAGCGGCACCCATTCGCGGTTAATGCCCGATTGGTTCGTTTTCGCGATGACGGTTTGATTTTCGCCGTAATACGTGCTGTTAATCGGTACGTGCAATGGCGGAGGATCGAGAATTTTTGCAATGCCAAACAGTATAATCAAGGCAAAAACGGCAATGAGGCAGGCATACCCTGCCGATTGCAGCATCAATTTTTTCAATAGCGATTTGCGTTTGCGCTGCAATCTCCGTCTTCGTTTCAGTCTCGATTCCATCGCTTACCCCCCTTGAAGCAGTCCGACGTCTTTTCATGAACAGTATGGAAAGATTTTTCAATTCCTAAACATTTTTGCAGCGAACCGCTGGAAAAGGCGGGCGCGATAGCGGGCAAGCCATCGCTGGACGGCAGGAACTTCAATTGCGCCTCACCGCATTAACCGCTATAATGATAACGTTAATGACATGTGCAGACAGGATGTGCTTCGTTTGAAAAAATCAGTGAAGCCGTTGGACATCGTCTTGGCGATTGAAACGACGATTCAAGCGGATTCGACGACCGAACAGTCGCGCGCTGCTGCTGACGGTTCGATCTATCAAAAAGGCGATGTTCTTTATTGCACGTATAAAGAAGCGGCGGATGGCGGCGAAATCCGCCATACGATAAAAATCGCATCCGGCCGGGTGACGATTCTTCGGCGCGGCGCCGTTGAGATGCGCCAGCAATTTATTCCTTCTCGAAAAACAGAAGGCGAATATAAAACGCCTTACGGGCTGTTTCCCATCGCTGCAAAAACAAAGGAACTGCAGTTTGCTTGGGATGAGAAACGGCTGCGAGGGCAGCTGCTGCTCGCGTATGATCTTTGGATTAAAGGAAACTATACAGGTTTTTATACGGTGAAAATCGTGATGGAAGGAGCGCAGTCGTGAATATTGTTGAACAGATCAAAACAAGGCTGAAAGAAGAAATTGTCTCGGCGATTTTAAAAGCAAATCTCGCTGAAAGCGATGAACTGCCGGCGATCGTTCTTGAACATCCAAAAGAAAAAGCGCATGGCGACTATGCAACAAATATCGCGATGCAGCTTGCACGAATCGCAAAAAAGCCGCCTCGCCAGATTGCAGAAGAAATTGCAGCGAGAATCGACAGAGACAGCGCGCATATCCAGAAAATTGAAGTGGCGGGGCCAGGGTTCATCAACTTTTTCCTGACGAACGACTACTTGGCAAACCTGGTGCCAGCGATTCTTCGATTAGGGGACAAATACGGAGAAACGCAAACGGGCAAAGGGAAAAAAGTGCAGGTTGAATTCGTTTCGGCAAACCCGACAGGCAGCCTTCATCTCGGGCATGCGCGGGGTGCAGCATACGGAGATTCGCTTTGCCGCATTTTAGAAAAAGCCGGCTACGAGGTGCACCGCGAATATTACATCAATGACGCCGGGAACCAAATCCACAATTTGGCTTTGTCGTTGGAAGCCCGATATTTTCAAGCGCTGGGCATCGAAAAAAATTTGCCTGAAGACGGCTATTTCGGAGAAGATATTGTTCAGTTCGCCCGCGAGCTGGCAGAGGCGGAAGGCGATCGTTTGGTGAAAATGGATGAAGAAGAACGCCTTGATTTTTTCCGGCAGTATGGCTTGGAAAAAGAAATGGAAAGAATTAAACAAGATTTGCAAGACTATCGCGTCGAATTTGATGAGTGGTATTCAGAAACGTCGCTGTACACGTCTGGAAAAGTGGCTGCCGCGCTGAAAAAACTTGAAGAGCGCGGGGTGACGTATGAAAAAGACGGGGCGCTTTGGTTTCGCTCAACCGCTTTTGGCGATGATAAAGATCGTGTCCTCATAAAACAGGACGGCTCCTATACGTATTTAACGCCGGATATCGCTTACCATGAAGATAAATTTACACGCGGCTTTGATTTGCTCATTAACGTATGGGGCGCGGATCATCACGGCTATGTTCCGCGGATGCGCGCAGCCGTCGAAGCGCTCGGCTATGATGTTGAACAGTTTAAAGTGGAAATCATTCAAATGGTCAATTTAATGCAAAACGGCGAAAAAGTGAAAATGAGCAAACGGACGGGAAAAGCCGTTACGCTTCGCGAGCTTATGGAAGAAGTCGGAATTGATGCCATGCGTTGGTTTTTCGCGATGAGAAGCGCGGATTCCCATCTTGATTTTGACATGGACTTGGCGGTTTCCCAGTCGAATGAAAACCCTGTGTACTACGTGCAATATGCGCATGCGCGCGTATGCAGCATTCTGCGCCAAGGGCGGGCGCTTGGCTATGACGATACAGAAGACGCTGTTCTCGCGAAACTTTCTTCGGAGAAAGAATTGGAACTGTTGAAAAAGCTTGGAGAGTTTCCACAAGCGGTCGACGAAGCTGCAGAGAGACGGGCCACGCAGCGGATCACGAATTATGTGTTTGAACTGGCCGCCGCTTTGCACAGCTTCTACAACGTTGAACGGGTCATCGATGAAGCCGATCCAGCAACAAGCAAAGCAAGGTTTCAATTGATGAAGGCGGTGCAGGTCACGCTAAAAAACGCGCTTCATCTGCTTGGCGTATCCGCGCCTGAGCGAATGTAAGTCAAGGGAAAGACAGAAAAGCGAACCCGCTTTTTCTGTTTTTGTTTGCTGCGCACGGCAAAATGCACCATGTTTTTCTTGGCAGCGAAGAATCGGTTTGTTTGCAGGATGCACTGAAAAGTAAAAAAGTTTTACAAATTTGTTAAAAATTCATTGAGTTGCTGTTCACAGTTTGATAGGATGCAAATTGCTGGCATTTGCATCATGTGCGGCATGTTGAATGAATGCTTTTGCTCCGCTTAAATGGAATGATTTGTTTGCAAATTTCTTTTAATTTTGATTAAATAAGGCTAACTGAAGGGGGAAGGCATATGGATAATTTACTCGTGATAAACTGGATTGCGACAATACTCGTCGTCGCATACGCCATTTATTTATTCGCGTACGTTGTAAAATCGCGAGTTGAATTTATTAAACTAGGAAAAAAACCAGAATTTCGCCTCACGGCGAACGAGCGGATTAAAAACCTCATGGTCAATGTCTTCGGGCAAAAGAAGCTCATGAAAGACAAAAAAAGCGGAACCATTCATGTGATGTTTTTTTATGGCTTTATTTTAGTTCAATTCGGAGCAATTGATGTCATTTGGAAAGGTTTGAAACCAGGCAGCCATTTGCCGTTCGGTCCGCTTTATCCGGCGTTTACGTTTTTCCAGGAGATCGTTACGCTGATTATTTTATTTGCAGTCGCTTGGGGCTTCTATCGCCGTTACATTGAAAAAATTCCGCGTCTAAAGCGTTCGATCTATGCCGGGCTCGTTTATTATCTGATCGGTTCGCTCATGCTGACGGTTTTGCTCAGCAATGGCATGGAAATCCTTTGGCATGAACAGCCGCTTGCGTGGACATCGCCTATCGCATCGATCATTGCCTTTGCGTTCCAGGGGATTAGTCCAACTGCAGCTGCGACGCTGTTCTATGTGTTCTGGTGGATTCATTTGCTTGTGCTGCTTGCGTTCCTCGTCTACATTCCGCAAGGAAAGCATGCGCATTTAATTGCGGCGCCGGCAAACGTCTGGCTTGGCCGCACGCAGCCTGTTGGAAAACTGGCATCGATTGATTTTGAAGATGAAACCCAGGAAGTTTTTGGCGTCAATCGAATCGAAGATTTCAACCAGAAGCAGCTTGTTGACTTATATGCCTGTGTGGAGTGTGGACGCTGCACCAATATGTGTCCGGCGACCGGCACAGGAAAAATGTTGTCGCCAATGGATTTAATTTTGAAGTTGCGCGATCATTTAACGATTAAAGGCGCTGCGGTCACTTCGCGCACACCATGGGTGCCGGCATTTGCACTTTCCAGCACATACGGCAACCAGGTCGCTTATCAAGCTCGACAGGCAGCGGGCGGAGAAACGGCTGCAGCGAGTGAAGGAGAAAGGCTTGCACAAACGATTGTTGAAAATGATTTAATCGGAAATGTGATTACCGAAGAAGAAATTTGGGCATGTACGACATGCCGAAACTGTGAAGACCAATGCCCTGTCATGAACGAACACGTAGATAAAATCATTGACATGCGCCGTTATCTTGTGCTTACTGAAGGAAAAATGGACCCTGAAATGCAGCGTGCGGTTACGAACATTGAACGCCAAGGCAATCCTTGGGGAATCAACCGCAAAGAACGCGAGAAATGGCGTGAGCTTCGTGATGACGTCTACGTTCCAACGGTGAAAGAATTGGAGAAAGCCGGAGAAGAATTTGAATATCTTTTCTGGGTCGGATCCATGGGTTCATACGACAGCCGAAGCCAAAAAGTCGCCTTATCGTTTGCGAAAGTGATGAACGAAGCGGGAATTAAGTTTGCGATTCTTGGAAACAAGGAAAAGAACTCCGGGGATACCCCGCGCCGCATCGGAAATGAATTTCTTTTCCAAGAGCTCGCGACAAAGAACATTCAAACGTTTGAAAAACATGGCATTAAGAAAATCGTGACATGCGACCCGCATGCCTACAATACGCTAAAAAATGAATATCCTGAATTTGGACTTAAAGATGTTGAAGTGTATCACCATACGGAATTGCTTGCGCAATGGATTAAAGAAGGAAAAATTAAACCTGTCTATGAAGTGAATGAAACGATTACGTTCCATGATTCTTGCTATCTCGGACGCTATAACGATGTATATGATCCGCCTCGTGAAATCCTGAAAGCGATCCCTGGCGTCAAAATCGTTGAAATGGAGCGGAATCGTGAAACTGGCATGTGCTGCGGCGCTGGCGGCGGTCTCATGTGGACAGAAGAAGATACGGGTTCGCGAATTAACGTTGCCCGCACAGAACAAGCGCTTGCCGTCAATCCATCTGTTATTTCAAGCGGATGTCCGTACTGTCTAACGATGCTCAGTGACGGCACGAAAGCGAAAGAAGTCGAAGATGAAGTGCAAACATTGGACGTTGTAGAAATTTTAGAGAAATCGATTGTAAAGTCTGAAGAACAAGTGGCGAATTAAAACTAAAACGGGTGCGGAACGCAGGAAGAGTTCCCATTTCAATGAAAAATCAATGAATGGGAACTCTCTTTTGCCCATTGACCGAGCGACTGCTCAGTCAATGGGATGCATAGACTACATAAACACCAGAATCAATGGAAAGAGAGGCGGATGAAAATGGAAAGAAGCGTAATTATTGATGGCGCCAGAACGCCGTTTGGAAAATTTGGCGGAGCATTGCGATCGTTTTCAGCGCCGCAATTAGGCGGATTTGCGATCAAAGCGGCACTTGAACGCGCACAGATTGACGGCGATCAAGTCGATGAAGTGATTTTCGGTTCCGTGCTGCAAGGCGGCCAGGGTCAAATCCCTTCACGGCAAGCGGCAAGATATGCCGGCCTTCCATGGGAAGTCGCGACGGAAACGATCAACAAAGTGTGTGCGTCGGGAATGAGAAGCGTGTCGCTCGCTGATCAAATCATTCGCGCTGGAGACGCGAATGTGATCGTTGCCGGCGGAATGGAATCGATGAGCAACGCTCCTTATTTTCTGCCAAAAGCGCGCTGGGGGCTGCGCATGGGAGATGACCAGCTGAAAGATTTAATGATTCACGACGGATTAACGTGCTCGTTTCAAAGCGTTCATATGGGCGCATATGGAAATCGAGTAGCAAAAGAATATGGGATTACAAGAGAGCAGCAGGACGAATGGGCGCTGATGAGCCATCGCCGCGCGATTGCCGCACGCGGGAAGCTGCGTGAAGAAATTGTTCCGATCGAGGTTCCGCAAAGAAAAGGGGATCCGATCCTCGTTCAAGATGATGAAGCGCCTCGTGAAGATACGTCAATTGAACAGCTGAAAAAGCTGCCTTCCGTTTTTTCAGAAGATGGAACGATTACAGCTGGCAATGCTCCCGGCGTAAATGACGGAGCCGCCGCGCTTGTCGTCACTTCGGAATCATATGCGAAACAGGCAGGTCTGCCTGCAATGGCGCGCATCATTGCATCTGCGCAATTATCCATTGAAGCCGAATATTTTCCAAAAACACCAGGATTGGTCATTGAAAAGCTGCTGAAAAAGACAGGGAAGCGAAAAGATGAGATCAAATTGTTTGAAATCAATGAAGCGTTTGCAGCGGTTGCTTTAACAGCGAGCAAAATCTCAACGCTCGATGAGGATAAAGTAAATGTCAACGGCGGAGCGGTGGCGCTTGGCCATCCGATCGGTGCGAGCGGCGCAAGAATCATTTTAACTTTGATGTATGAATTGAAGCGCAGAGGGGGAGGCTTGGGCGTTGCCGCGATTTGCAGCGGCGGCGGGCAAGGCGATGCGATAATGATTGAAGTTTAAAATCGAGATTTTTCGATTTGCTGTGCAAAATCTCGATGGATATAGATAAAAAATTATCAACCAAATGGAACGAAGGAGAGAAATGTGATGAATTTTCAATTGTCTGAAGAACATGAAATGCTTCGAAAAGTGGTGCGGGAATTCGCAGAAAACGAGTTGGAGCCGACTGCGGCTGAACGCGATGAAAACCAAAGCTTTGATCGCGAACTCATGTTTACAAAGCTTGCGGAGCTGGGATTGACAGGCATTCCGTGGGAAGAAAAATACGGCGGAGCAGGGATGGACTATTTAGCTTATGTGATTGCCATTGAAGAACTTTCCCGCGTTGATGCGTCTGCAGGAGTGACGCTGTCTGCCCATACGTCGCTTTGCAGCTGGCCCATTTGGAAATTTGGAACGGAAGAACAGAAAGAACGCTTTTTAAAGCCGCTTTCTGAAGGAACGAAATTGGGCGCTTACGCATTGACAGAGCCCGGATCGGGCAGCGATGCAAGCAATATGCGGACAACAGCGGTCAAAGACGGCGACGGCTATATATTAAACGGCTCGAAAATTTTTATTACGAACGGCGGCGAAGCGGAAGTTTATGTCGTGTTTGCCCAGACCGACAAAGAAAAAGGGTCCCGTGGAATTACAGCTTTCATCGTGGAAAAAGGGATGGAAGGCTTTTCGATGGGCAAAAAAGAAGACAAATTAGGCATTCGTTCTTCACCGACGTTGGAAATTATTTTTGACAATGTCAAAGTTCCTGCTGAAAATGTGCTTGGCAAAGAAGGGGAAGGCTTTAAAATTGCCATGATGACGCTCGACGGCGGGCGCAACGGAATTGCTGCGCAAGCGGTTGGAATCGCTCAAGGCGCTTTCGATGCAGCGCTGGCATATGCAAAAGAACGCCAACAGTTTGGAAAACCGATTGGGCAGCAGCAAGCGATCGGATTTAAACTTGCGGATATGGCGACAAAAATTGAAGCCGCGCGCTTGTTGGCGTATCAAGCGGCTTGGCGGGAAGGCGCTGGTTTGAGCTATGGAAAAGAATCCGCAATGTCGAAGCTCTACGCCGGCGACATTGCGATGGAAGTCACCATTGACGCGGTGCAGATCTTCGGCGGTTACGGCTATACAAAGGAATATCCGGTTGAACGGTACATGCGCGATGCAAAAATTACGCAAATCTATGAAGGAACGAATGAAATTCAGCGTCTCGTCATCTCAAGGATGCTCTTGTCCGATTGATAACGAGGACGCAGCCCCCGGCTAAAGATGTCGGGGGTTTGATTTAGGGAGGATCTGGAATGGAAAGAAGAGCAGTTCCAACGTTCGTTAAAGATGAAAAGCTGATTGAAAAACGCCGCAGGCAAATCATCAAATCAGCTGTCTCCCTGTTTAAAGAAAAAGGCTTTCACCGCACAACGACGAGGGAAATTGCGCAAAGAGCCGGTTTTAGCATTGGAACGCTGTATGAATATATTCGCAAAAAAGAGGACATTTTGTATCTTGTTTGCGATGCGATATACGAACAGTTTTCCTCGCGGATGGAAGAAGCGACGCGGCAGGGCGCAAGCAGCGCTGAGCGGCTGCATCGCTCGATTCGCGCTTATTTTAAGCTGATTGATGAAATGCAAGATGAAATGCTCGTCATGTATCAAGAGTTAAAATCGCTAAACAAAGATACATTGCAGTATGTACTTGAAAAAGAGCTGCTGCTGACTTCGATTTTTGAAGAGCTGATTGCCGATTGCGTTAATGACAGCATTGCGCAGCTGACGAAATCAGAAATCAAAGCATTTGCGCATAATATTTTAGTATTAGGCCAAATGTGGGCTTTTCGCAGATGGGCTTTGCATTCGATGTATACGATTGAAGAGTATATCGATTTGCAGATGAAATTTTTAAAGGTTCACGCGAAAAAACCAAGTAAAGCGTAAGAGGGGGAAAACGATGGGATATCGTCCAAAACATCCAATTCGGTTTGTAACGGCATCGAGCTTGTTTGACGGCCATGACGCCTCGATCAATCTGATCAGGCGTCTCCTCCAAGCAAGCGGCGCCGAAGTCGTTCATCTTGGCCACAACCGTTCAGCCGCTGAAATTGTTAGCGCTGCCATCCAGGAAGACGTGCAGGGGATTGCCGTTTCTTCCTACCAAGGCGGGCACCTGGAATTTTTTAAATACATGCATGATTTGCTTCAAAAACGCCAAGCTTCGCATATTCGCATTTTCGGCGGAGGCGGCGGAGTGATTGTGCCGAGGGAGCAGAGAGAGCTTGAAGCGTACGGCATTGAAAAAATATTTTTGCCGGAAGACGGACGCCGGCTCGGTTTGCAGGGCATGGTCGACAGCATGTTGAAAGCGTGTGATTTTTCGTTGGCAAATCACGCTTTTCCGACACACGAGCAATTGCAAGCAAAAGACGATGGCGCCATTGCACGCGCGATTACGCTCGTTGAACAAGGCAAAGCCATGAAACTTGAAGAGCCGCAGCGAAAGGTCCCTGTTCTAGGAATTACGGGCACGGGAGGAGCTGGGAAGAGCACGTTGACGGATGAACTGGTTCGCCGCTTTTTGAACGAATATTCTGACATGGAGATTGCGATTCTATCCGTTGATCCGACGAGACAAAAAACAGGCGGAGCGCTGTTGGGGGATCGCATACGCATGAATGCCATTCACCATGATCGAGTGTATATGCGCAGCCTGGCCACGCGGCAATCGAAATCTGAATTGTCTGAATCGATGCACGGCATTCTTTCTGTTGTGAAAGCCGCGCAATTTGACTTAATCATTGTGGAAACGAGCGGAATCGGCCAAGGCGATGCAGCGATTGCCGACATCTCAGACATTTCGCTCTATGTGATGACAAGCGAATTTGGCGCTCATACACAGCTTGAAAAAATTGAAATGCTTGATTTTGCCGACATTGCCGCGATCAATAAATTTGAACGCAGGGGTTCAGAAGATGCTTTGCAAGCCGTCAAAAAACAAATGCAGCGCAATCAGCAGCGCTTTGACCGGCCTGTCGAACAGATGCCGGTTTACGGCACGATGGCGAATCAGTTTAATGATGAAGGCACGAATGCGTTGTTTCGCGCCATTGTTGCGAAGCTCAATGAAGTGAGCGCGGCGAAAAGAGAATTGCCGCAGACAGGCGGCGTCCGCAAATCGTCGGATGTCATCATTCCAACGGAAAGAACGAATTATTTGCATGAAATTGTTCAAACCGTGAAAGCGTACAATCACGAAACCGATGAGCAGTCAGCGCTTGCGCGCCAAGCCTTTCAAATTGACGGAACGCTCCAGCAGCTGAAAGAAAAAGCCGGCTTGGCAGACACGATTTCTGCTTTGGAAGCTTTAATGGCTGAAATCAACGAACAGCTTTCAGCTGAAACGAAAACATTGTTAAACCATTGGAAAGAGATGCAAAAAACCTATGCAAACGAACAGCTCGTCACCAAAGTGCGCGGCAAAGAGATTGTGGCAGCTTTAAAAACGACCAGTTTATCCGGGTTGAAAATTCCAAAAGTGAGTTTGCCAAAATATAAAGACTGGGGGGAAATCGTTCGCTGGCTGCGCAAAGAAAACGTGCCGGGAAGCTTTCCATTTACCGCGGGCGTCTTTCCGTTTAAGCGCCAGACCGAAGATCCGAAACGGCAATTTGCAGGCGAAGGGCCCCCTGAAAGAACGAATCGCCGTTTCCATTATTTATCAAAAAATGATCAGGCAAAACGGCTGAGCGTCGCGTTTGATTCCGTCACGCTATACGGAGAAGATCCCGATTGCCGCCCGGATATTTTTGGAAAAATCGGCGAAAGCGGCGTGAGCGTCTGCACGCTTGAGGATATGAAAAAATTGTTCAAAGGCTTTGATTTGGCCGATCCGCTGACGTCTGTATCGATGACCATTAATGGGCCGGCGCCAATCCTATTAGCCATGTTTTTGAACACGGCGATTGAACAGCAGCTGGAAGCTTTTGAAAACGAAAATCGCCGAAAGCCGGCTGAGGAAGAAAAAGCGCGCATAAAAGCCGGCGTATTAAAAAAGGTTCGCGGGACGGTTCAAGCGGATATTTTAAAAGAAGATCAAGGCCAAAACACGTGCATTTTTTCAACCGAATTTGCGCTGCGCATGATGGGGGATATACAGCAGTATTTTATCGATCACGATGTAAAAAATTATTATTCTGTCTCGATTTCGGGCTACCACATCGCCGAAGCAGGCGCAAACCCGATCTCGCAGCTCGCTTTTACGCTGGCCAATGCCTTTACGTATGTTGAATATTATTTAAGCAGAGGAATGGACATTGACGACTTTGCGCCGAATTTTTCATTTTTCTTCAGCAACGGTCTCGATCCGGAATACACCGTGATCGGAAGGGTGGCAAGAAGAATTTGGGCGATCGTCATGCGTGAAAAATACGGAGCGAACGAGCGGAGCCAGAAGCTGAAGTACCATATTCAAACGTCGGGAAGGTCTTTGCACGCCCAGGAAATGGCATTCAATGACATCCGCACAACGTTGCAGGCATTAATGGCGATTTACGACAATTGCAATTCCTTGCATACAAATGCATACGATGAAGCGCTCACCACTCCGACAGAAGAATCGGTCAGGCGCGCGATGGCGATTCAGCTCATTATTGCAAAAGAGCTCGGATTGGCGAAAAACGAAAATTCGCTGCAAGGTTCGTTTATCATTGAAGAACTGACCGATTTAGTAGAAGAAGCCGTCCTGCACGAATTTGAGCGATTAAATGAACGAGGCGGCGTTCTCGGCGCGATGGAAACGCAATATCAGCGCAGCAAGATTCAGGATGAGTCCCTGTACTACGAAACTCAAAAACATGACGGCACGTTGCCGATTATCGGCGTCAATACGTTCCAAAATGACGAGGCGGCGGTTGAAGAATTCGATCAAATTCCGCTTGTAAGAGCGACGAAGGAAGAAAAAGAGCAGCAGATTCACAATTTGCAGACATTTAGAGCCAAACATCGGCAAAAAGCGGAGAAAGCATTAAAAAAGCTGCAGCAGACGGCGCTGGAAGGCGATAATATTTTTGCAGAATTGATGGAAACCGTCAAAGTGGCGAGCCTCGGACAAATTACCCGTGCACTGTATGAAGTCGGCGGGAAATATCGCAGAAATATGTGATGCCCGAAATTCGGATGTTGAAAGCCGCAGCCAAAATAGAAGCCGATGGCGCCGGGAAAGTTAAAAGAACAGCGGAAAGCCCAATCAATTGGGCAGATGTTTTGCGTAAATGAAGCTCTTTAGACTTGAAGAGGGGCGTACAATGAGGTATTTTGATTTCTTGAGAAAGCATTTCAGGCAGAACGAAACAGCGCTCGGTTTGTTTTGCGGGAATTTTTCAATTAAAATACGTTTATCTATAGCATAACGGTGTATAATTTGTTTATAATGATTGGTATGATTTTCTATCGATAGCTCAAGAAAGGAAGTGCCTCTATGTCGCTTTTCGACAATTTGACAAAAGATGAAATTGTTGAAATACCAATGATTGACATTATGTATCATTATTTAAACAGTGAACGAAAACCGATCGATTTTTATACAATCATGGATAAAATCGCCGAGTATAAAGGCTGGTCAGAGAAAGAAAAAAGAGAACGCATCGTGCAGGCGTATACGGATATGAACATCGATGGCCGGTTTGTTTCTCTCGGCGACAATAAATGGGGCTTAAAAAGCTGGTATCCTGTTGAACAAACGGAAGAAGAACTGGCGACGACCATCAAACCTAAAAAACGGGATGACGAAGATTTTGATGATTTTGATGATGATTTGGATTTCGTCGAAGAAGACATTGAGGAATTCGTTGAAAACGAAGACGGCTTAGGCCTGAATGATGACGATATCGATGAATTGGATATCGATAAAATCGATGATGAAGAAGACGCATTTCTTGAACCCGATCCGTTTGAAATCGCAGACGAGGAATAGGAGGAATAGATCGATCAGCATCTTGACAGAATAAAATAGAGCAGATAAAATCAGTTTTGGGCTTTACGTTTGTTGATTTTGATAGTTGCGAAGCAAAAGCGCCCCCAAATCGGTTCACGGGGTGTCGCTTTTTTTTTATTTTATTGGGAGATCCTTTTGGATGAGGGAGGCAGCTCATGAATACGAAATACATCTTTGTTACCGGCGGTGTCGTTTCCTCTCTTGGAAAAGGCATAACAGCAGCGTCGCTTGGCCGTCTGTTAAAAAACCGCGGTTTAAAAGTCACCATTCAAAAATTTGATCCTTATATAAATGTTGACCCGGGTACGATGAGCCCTTATCAGCATGGCGAAGTATTCGTAACTGAAGACGGGGCTGAAACGGATTTGGATCTCGGCCATTACGAACGTTTTATCGATATTAATTTAACGAAATATAATAACATTACTACGGGAAAGGTGTACTTAAGCGTTCTTGAAAAAGAAAGGCGCGGAGATTATTTGGGCGCAACAGTGCAAGTCATTCCCCATATTACAAATGAGATTAAAGAGCAAGTGTTTCGGGCAGGGAGAGAATCAAATTCCGACGTTGTCATAACAGAAATCGGCGGGACGGTTGGCGACATTGAAAGTTTGCCGTTTCTTGAAGCGATTCGGCAAATTAAAAGCGATGTCGGCATTGAAAATGTTATGTACATCCATTGCACGCTCATCCCATACTTGCGGGCTGCAGGCGAAATGAAAACAAAACCGACCCAGCATAGTGTCAAAGAATTGCGCAGCTTGGGGATACAGCCAAACGTCATTGTCGTCAGGACGGAACATCCCGTTCCACAGGAAATGAAGGAAAAAATCGCGCTTTTTTGCGACATCGAGCCATACGCGGTTATTGAAGCCCGCGATGCCGACACGTTATATAAAGTTCCGCTGGATTTGCAGGAGCAGCATCTTGATCAGATTGTCTGCGATCACTTGAAGCTCGACTGCCAGGAAGCTGAGATGAGCGAATGGAAACAGCTCGTTCAAAAAGTGACGAACCTGAAGAAAAAGACGAAAGTAGCGCTTGTCGGAAAATATGTCTCGCTGCAGGATGCGTATCTTTCCGTCGTTGAAGCGTTAAATCATGCAGGCTATACGTTTGATGCAGAAGTGGAAATTGATTTTGTCGATTCTGAGCAGCTGACAATAGAAAATGTTCACGATAGGCTAAAAGACGCCAAAGGCATTGTCGTGCCGGGCGGCTTCGGCGATCGAGGCATCGATGGAAAACTGATTGCGATTCAATACGCACGCGAAAATCGGGTTCCCTATTTCGGCATTTGCCTGGGCATGCAGCTCGCCGCCGTCGAGATTGCACGCAATGTTTTGATGCTTGAAGGCGCACACTCTTCAGAATTTGATAAACAGACGCCGCATCCAATCATTGATTTGCCGCCTGGACAAAAAGAGGTTAAAAAATTTGGCGGAACGCTGCGGCTCGGCGTCTATCCATGCAAATTGAAAGAAGGCACAAAAGCGTACGCCGCCTACAATAACGAAGACATATTTGAGCGGCATCGCCACCGCTATGAATTTAACAACAAATATCGCGAGCAAATGGAAGAAGCCGGCGTCGTATTTTCAGGGACAAGTCCTGAAGGCGATCTGGTTGAAATCGTTGAATTAAAAGATCATCCCTGGTTCGTCGCTTCACAGTTTCATGCTGAATTTAAATCTCGTCCGACAAGGCCTCACCCGCTTTTTGAAGGATTTATTTCGGCAACCTTGAATCTTAAGCAGTAATGGAAATTCTTTTTTCCATGCTGCTTTTTTTGATTGACAGAATAGCGAAAAGCAATTTTTCGCTGCGAACGCAATTGATTAGCAGGAATTTAAATTCATTTGACGAAAAAAGGAAATGGGGCTAAAGCATGAATCGCAGGATTTGCAGATAAAATAAGCAGTATGGCGATGCGAGGTGAACTATGAGTAAACGCTTGTTAATCGTTGATGATCAGTATGGAATTCGTATGCTGCTTGGCGAAGTGTTCGCCAAGGAAGGATTTCAAACGTATTTGGCGGCGACAGGAGAGGAAGCATTAAACATTGTAAAAACAGAAAAGCCGGATCTCGTTCTGCTCGATGTAAAAATCCCTGGAATGGATGGACTCGATATTTTAAAACAGATTAAGCAATATGATGATTCCATTAAAGTGATGATGATGACAGCTTATGGAGAACTCAACTTAATGAGTGAAGCCATGCAAAAAGGAGCAATCGCCTATTTTTTAAAACCATTTGACATTAATGAAATTCGCGCTTCGGTAAAAAAAGAGCTGTGCTAACTTTTCGATTCTCTTTTGAATTATGCTATAATGATACGGAAATCATGCATACATATAGGAGGATTTGAACGATGCCTTTAGTCTCCATGAAAGAGATGTTGGAAAAAGCGAAATCCGAAGGCTATGCTGTCGGCCAATTCAACTTGAATAATCTGGAATTTACACAAGCGATTTTACAAGCAGCGGAAGAAGAACAATCTCCTCTCATTTGCGGCGTTTCAGAAGGCGCGGGACGCTACATGGGCGGTTTCAAACTCGTTGTGAACATGGTTCAGGCGCTGATGGAAGAATATAAGATTACGGTTCCAGTCGCGATCCATCTTGATCATGGCTCCAGCTTTGAAAAATGCGTGGAAGCCATTCATGCAGGGTTTACTTCTGTAATGTTTGACGGATCTCACCTTCCGCTTGAAGAAAACATTGAATTGACGAAGCGGGTCGTTGATGTTGCGCATGCGGTCGGCGTTTCCGTCGAAGCGGAACTCGGACGGATTGGCGGCCAGGAAGATGATCTGAACGTTGAAGAAGCCGAAGCCATGTATGCGATTCCGAGCGAATGTGAAGAGCTGGTTAAACGTACAGGCGTTGATTGCTTTGCCCCTGCTTTGGGCTCGGTTCATGGGCCGTATAAAGGCGAACCAAAGCTTGGTTTTGATCGAATGGAAGAAATTATGAAACGGACGGGAGTTCCGCTCGTTCTGCACGGAGGCACTGGAATTCCAACAAAAGACATCAAACGGGCAATATCATTAGGGACCGCTAAAATCAACGTAAATACCGAAAATCAAATTGCGGCGACACGGGTCGTGCGGGATGTGCTGGCTGAACAGCCTGATTTGTATGATCCGCGCAAATATTTAGGCCCTGCACGCGATGCGATTAAAGAAACGGTGAAAAGCAAAATGCGCGAATTTGGTTCATCGAATAAAGCATAAATCTGAACCGCCATTTCTGGCGGTTTTTCCCAGAGGGAGGAAAAGCGGATGAAATTTTTTATTGATTCGGCGAACATTGAAGAAATCAAAGAAGCGAATGAACTTGGCGTTCTCGCAGGCGTTACGACAAATCCATCGCTAATCGCAAAAGAAAACGTTGATTTCCATGAAAGATTGCGCGAAATTACGAAAATTGTTTCAGATCGCTCTGTAAGTGCAGAAGTGATTTCAACGGATGCAGAAGGCATGATAGAAGAAGGGAAGCGGCTCGCGGCGATTGCGCCGAACATAACGGTAAAAGTGCCGATTACAACAGAAGGCTTGAAAGCGGTTAAGGCGTTGAGCAGCCAAAACATTCAAACAAACGTTACGCTTGTCTTTTCTGCAAACCAGGCCTTGCTTGCCGCCCGCGCAGGCGCAACGTATGTTTCGCCGTTTCTCGGACGGCTGGATGATATTGGCCAAGAAGGCATTCCGCTGATTCGTGACATTGCCAAGCTTTTTTCCATTCATCAGATCGATACGCAAATTATCGCTGCTTCCATCCGCCATCCCATTCACGTCTCGCAAGCAGCGCTAAGCGGCGCCCATATTGCGACGATCCCGTTTAAGGTCATTCGCCAATTGCTGGCTCACCCCTTAACTGAACAAGGACTTGAAAAATTTTTAGCGGATTGGAATCAATCGCAAACGAAAGCTTAAAACCAGAAATGAAGCAGAGCATCGTTTTTGGAAAAAAATACATGTTTCGATTCGGCTTAGGGAAAGATAATCACTAAATGGATCAGAATGACGAGCGGATTCGGTCTTTTCATCGTTCGGCTAGAAAGGAGACCATCATGGAAAAGCTAATGATCGAAGGAGGCCGCCCTCTGGAAGGCAGAGTGGAAATAAGCGGCGCAAAAAACAGTGCGGTTGCCTTGATTCCGGCTGCGATTCTTGCCAATTCAACCGTTGTCATCGATCATTTGCCAAACATCTCGGACGTTCGGATTTTAAGTGAGCTGTTAAAAGAAATTGGCGGCGGCGTGACGCTGGAAAACAATAAGCTTACGATTCATCCTGAACATATGGTGCCGATGCCTCTTCCGAATGGCAATGTAAAAAAATTAAGAGCTTCGTATTATTTGATGGGAGCGATGCTCGGACGTTTTAAAAAAGCCGTCATCGGCCTGCCGGGAGGCTGCAATTTAGGGCCTCGCCCGATCGATCAGCATATCAAAGGATTTCAGGCGCTAGGAGCAACGGTGACGAATGAGCAGGGTGCGATTTATTTGCGCGCGGATGAACTGGTCGGCGCGAAAATTTATTTAGACGTTGTCAGTGTCGGAGCAACGATTAACATCATGCTGGCAGCCGTAAAAGCAAAAGGCAGGACGATCATCGAAAATGCAGCAAAAGAACCCGAAATCATTGATGTGGCGACGCTGCTGACAAGCATGGGGGCAAAAATCAAAGGCGCCGGAACCGATGTGATTCGCATCGATGGGGTGGATGAATTGCGCGGCTGCTATCATTCGATTATACCGGACCGCATTGAAGCGGGTACATACATGATTATTGCTGCAGCCATGGGAAAAGAAATGGTGATTGACAATGTCATTTCCCAACATTTGGAATCGCTGATTGCAAAGCTTCGGGAAATGGGCGTCGTCGTTGAAACTTACGAAGATTATGTGATCATTCGGAATCACAAAGAGCGTCTGACCCCCGTTGATGTAAAAACGCTTGTGTACCCTGGCTTTCCGACTGACTTGCAGCAGCCATTTACATCGCTGCTGACAAAAGCAGAGGGCACGAGCATTGTAACGGATACGATTTATACGGCTCGTTTCAAGCATATCGATGAATTGCGCCGCATGGGAGCAAACATTAAAGTTGAAGGCAATTCAGCAATTGTTAATGGGCCGGCTCAGCTCGAAGGCGCCAAAGTGAAAGCGACGGATTTGCGCGCCGGAGCCGCATTAATTGTTGCCGGCCTGCAAGCCAAAGGAATTACCGAAGTGTACGGCCTTGAACATATTGATCGCGGCTATGAACAAGTGATTGAAAAGCTTTCCTCACTCGGAGCGAAAGTGTGGAGAGAGCGTATGACAGAAGAAGAACAGGAAGCGCATGCGAAAAGTTATTAAAAAGCGTTTTTCACACGTGTGAAACAAAGGAAGAGGGAGACGAGAGCATGGATAGAAGTTTGGCTATGGAAATCGTGCGCGTGACAGAAGCCGCAGCGATGTCTTCCGCGAAATGGATTGGAAAAGGAAAAAAAAATGAAGCTGACGAAGCGGCAACAACAGCGATGAGGCAAATGTTTGACACGGTTCAAATGGATGGAGTCGTCGTTATTGGGGAAGGCGAAATGGATGAAGCGCCGATGCTGTATATCGGTGAAAAACTGGGGAGCGGCAGCGGACCGAAAGTGGACATTGCCGTTGATCCGCTGGAAGGGACGAACATCGTTGCTTCCGGTTCATGGAACGCCCTCACTGTTGTTGCGATTGCTGAACGCGGCCATTTGCTTCATGCACCGGATATTTACATGGACAAAATCGCGGTCGGACCCGAAGCCGCCGGACAAATTGACATTCGCGCTTCGGTGAAGGATAATTTAAAAGCTGTTGCCAAAGCGAAAAACAAAGATATTGAAGATGTTGTTGCAACAGTTCTTTTGAGAGATCGGCATCAACAGCTCATTCAAGACATTCGCGATGCTGGCGCGCGCGTCAAGCTGATCACGGATGGAGATGTCGCTGCCGCGATTAATACCGCTTATGCAGGGACAAATGTCGACATTTTGTTCGGACAAGGCGGTGCGCCGGAAGGAGTGTTGGCTGCAGCTGCCTTAAAATGCCTTGGAGGGGAAATTCAAGGCAGGCTTGCGCCGCGAAACGATGAAGAAATGGAGCGGTGCTACAAAATGGGAATCACGGACATTAATAAAGTTTTCCGCACCGAAGATTTAGTCAAAGGCGACGATGCAATGTTTGCAGCTACAGGCGTGACGGATGGAGAGCTGGCTGCAGGCGTTCGCTTTTACGATCATTATGCAGAAACCGAAACAATTCTGATGCGCGCAAAATCGAATACGATTCGTAAAATCCAAACGAGGCATAATTTACATAAAAAGCCAAATCATATCATAAAAAATTAAACGTTTGGCCATACTTGTAAAAAAAATCGATTCCCGCTTAAAATAACGGTAAACGAGAGAAAGAAAAAATAAAAAGTGACCTCATCTGCTTCTCAAACCGCTTCAAACATTTTTCACCCAACCCCAATTGCAGTCTAAAACAAAAGTACATCGTAAAAGAGTGGTGTAGTAATGGGAGTAAATCTATCAGAATTAGAAAATATGAAACTGAAAGAGCTTTATGAACAAGCGAAAAAATATAAAGTGTCATATTACAGCAAATTAAATAAAAAAGAACTTATATTTTCCATATTAAAAGCACAGGCTGAACAGGATGGACTGCTGTTTATGGAAGGCATTTTGGAAATCATTCCAAATGAAGGCTTTGGCTTTTTGCGGCCGATCAATTATTCTCCAAGCATGGAAGACATATACATTTCCGCTTCGCAAATTCGGCGTTTTGATTTGCGCAACGGCGACAAAGTTTCAGGAAAAGTACGGCCTCCTAAGGAAAACGAGCGCTATTATGGATTGCTGCATGTTGAAGCTGTAAACGGCGAAGAGCCTGAACTGGCGAAAGAGCGCGTTCATTTCCCAGCCCTCACACCGCTTTATCCAGAACGAAAAATCCAGCTTGAAACCGAACCAGATAAAATTTCATCGCGCATCATGGACATGTTCGCCCCGGTTGGTTTTGGTCAAAGAGGCCTTATTGTTGCGCCGCCAAAAGCCGGAAAAACGATGCTTTTAAAAGAAATTGCCAACAGCATTTCGACGAATCATCCAGAAGCTGAACTGATCATTTTGCTCATCGATGAACGGCCGGAAGAAGTCACCGACATCGAACGTTCGGTAAAAGGCGAAGTCGTGCATTCCACATTTGACGAAACGCCGGAAAATCATATTAAAGTGGCAGAACTCGTTTTGGAGCGGGCGATGCGGCTTGTCGAACATAAAAAAGACGTCATTATTTTGCTGGACAGCATCACCAGATTGGCAAGAGCGTTTAATTTGGTCATTCCGCCAAGCGGCCGGACCTTGTCGGGCGGGATTGATCCAGCTGCCTTTCACCGTCCGAAACGTTTTTTTGGCGCAGCCCGCAACATTGAAGAAGGCGGCAGCCTCACGATATTGGCCACTGCATTGGTTGAAACGGGCTCGCGAATGGACGATGTCATCTATGAAGAATTTAAAGGGACCGGCAATATGGAAATGCATCTTGACAGGCGTTTGGCTGAACGCCGGATTTTCCCAGCGATTGACATCATGAAATCAGGAACGCGAAAAGAAGAGCTGCTGCTTTCGAAAAATAAATTGGAAACGCTTTGGGCGATTCGCAGAACAATGGATGGATCGATCGAATTTGTGGAACACTTTTTAAAGCGGTTGAAAGAAACGAAAACGAACGAAGAATTTTTTGAACGGTTTGAAAAAGAAAAAAGCGGGGAACTCTGACGCATTTGCGAAAATGAAGAAGCTTCTCAGAGCGTAAAGATGGACAGCCGTGCAAATCGGCCGAACGCATTAGCAGTGATGTGGATAAAGCGACTTGCGATTTCCTTTTTCCGCTGTTATAATCGTTCTGTATGCTGAAGATCCTCTGTTTCTTACAATTGATTCAGGGCGGAAGGAGTGAACGAGATGAAAACAGGAATTCATCCGGAATATAAACGTGCGAAAGTGACATGTTCTTGCGGCAATGAATTTGAGACAGGCTCGGTAAAAGAAAACTTGCGCGTAGAAATTTGTTCTGAATGCCATCCGTTTTATACAGGCCGTCAGAAATTTGCTGATGCAGGCGGACGCGTTGATCGTTTCAAGAAAAAATACAACCTCAAATAAGTGCTGCCTGCGTTTAAAAATAAACGAAGCTTCAGCTGGAAAGTTGAAGCTTCCACGTGCCTATTCAACTCTCTTGCCAGGGAGTTTTTTTCATTATTGGGAGGATCGTACACCGATATTTGCCCGTCAATCGGACACCTTAAGAAAGGGGAGGTGTCCATGAAATGAAACGATTCATCCTCACCGGCATATTCCTTGCCATGTTCGCAGGCTGCAGCAATCCGTCGCCTCCACAAACCCATTCAAACGATACGCCGATGAGAGATCAATTTTTTGGCGTAGGGCCAGTGAATCATAAGTGGACGCGAAGCGGTGAAGGCATTCGCTACTCTTTTGATGCGAACCAAAATCCGCAAAGCATTCGAAACCTCTCTGATCAGCAGTTTTCGATTAGTGATGACCAGGATAAAATTCGTCACATTGTGAAAACTGAAAGCGATTTTGAACCCGGCATGGTCGCTATTGTAGGGAATCGTGCATACGTTCACGTCCGCACAAATGGACAAGCGGACGATTCGGAATGGCATGATTTGAATCAAAAACTGCAAACGGCGATGCCGCGCTACACCATTCGTCTCATGATTGAAGAATAGGCGGAAGAAGCGTCTCAATGTTTATGCGTTGAGGCGCTTTTTTTTTCATGTTTGTTAAAAAAACCCTGCATATATTATAATATACCTGTTATGCTGTATGAATTTGAATTGCAACGATTGATTGGAGTGGAACTGCCGTGTACGAACGCTTGCATGCGCTTGAAGATCGCTATGAAGAATTAAACACGCTTTTAAGTGATCCTGATGTCGTTTCTGATCCGGAAAAGCTTAAAAAATATTCAAAAGAACAAGCGGAACTCGAAGAAACAGTCCAGGTGTATCGCGAATACAAGCAAGTGAAAGATGAACTCGCCGACGCGAAATCGATGTTGAATGAAAAGCTGGATGATGAGATGCATGAAATGGTAAAAATGGAAATTGCCGAGCTTGAAAAACAAGAAGCTGAACTTACTGAACGTTTGAAAATTTTATTGCTTCCGAAAGATCCGAACGATGAAAAAAACGTCATTGTTGAAATTCGCGGCGCAGCTGGAGGCGATGAAGCGGCTTTATTTGCAGGCGATTTGTATCGCATGTACAGCCGCTATGCCGAAATGCAAAATTGGAAAATTGAAGTGATTGAAGCTTCATATACCGAACTTGGCGGCTACAAAGAAATTATTTTTATGATTCATGGAAAAGGCGCTTATTCACGTTTGAAGTATGAAAACGGCGCACATCGCGTCCAGCGGGTGCCGCAAACGGAATCAGGCGGCCGCATTCATACGTCGACGGCAACCGTTGCAGTTTTGCCGGAAGCGGAGGAAGTTGAAGTTGAAATCAATGAAAAAGACATTCGCGTCGATACGTTTGCATCCAGCGGCCCAGGCGGACAAAGTGTGAATACAACGATGTCAGCGGTAAGGCTGACACACATCCCAACGGGAATCGTCGTGTCTTGCCAGGATGAAAAATCACAGATTAAAAATAAAGAAAAAGCGATGAAAGTGCTGCGTGCCCGCATTTACGATAAATTTCAACAGGAAGCGCAGCAAGAATATGATGCAACAAGAAAATCAGCAGTCGGCACGGGTGATCGGTCCGAGCGGATTCGAACGTACAATTTTCCGCAAAACCGGGTGACGGATCATCGCATCGGACTCACGATTCAAAAGCTGGATCAAGTGTTGGAAGGAAAGCTGGATGAAATTATTGATGCACTGATTATCGAAGATCAAGCGGAACGAATGAAACAGGTAGGTTCGTGATGGAAAAACGCAAGTGGAAAATCATTGAAGCCTTAAATTGGGCTTCTTCTTTTTTAAAGACGGAAAGCAATGCCCCGGAATTGCTGCTTGCCCATTTGCTGCAAATCGATCGCGCGCAGCTGTTTCTTCGCTTGCGCGAACCGTGCCCGGACGGTGTTTTGCAGCGCTTTCAAGCGCAGATTGCCCAGCATAAACAAGGAGTGCCGATTCAGTACTTAATTGGCGAAGAACAATTTTTCGGCCGTTCATTTTTTGTGAATGAAGCCGTTTTAATTCCGCGCCCTGAAACGGAAGAGCTTGTTCAGGCGGTGCTTGAAAAAATACGCGGCCGCTTTCAGCATAAGCAGCGGCTTGCAGGTTGTGATGTCGGAACAGGAAGCGGCGCCATTGCGGTGACGCTGGCATGCGAAGAAAAAAGTCTTGCCATGACTGCGATTGATATTTCGGAAGAAGCGCTGGCCGTCGCAAAGCAAAATGCCGAACGATTGAAAGTGAACAACATTGCTTTTTTTCAAGGCGATTTGCTGCAGCCGGCCATTTCGCAGAACAAACGCTTTGATGTCATCGTTTCAAATCCTCCCTATATCGAGACGGACGCCATTCCTGCACTCGACATTTCAGTTCGCGGGTACGAGCCGATTGTCGCCTTGGATGGCGGAAAAGACGGCTGCGACGTTTATCGCAAAATGATCGCACAGCTCCCGTCTGTCGTGAATGAGCAGGCGCTGATCGGTTTTGAAGTCGGAGCGGGGCAATCGGAAACCGTCGCCGATCTGCTTCGCGAGCAGCTTCCCGACGCTCAAGTAGAAATCATTTTTGATTTGAATCAGAAAGATCGGATCGTCATGGCGGAAGTTGGATTTTAGCCGCTGCTGCCTGTCGATTTTTGCAGCAATTTCACGGAATTTTTTCCGTTTATAATCGAGCATCACTGTCCAAACTGATGGCTGAAAGGACGGTGCTGCGAGATGAAACGTGAAGCTGTCATCTATTTATTTTTAGCCATTGCCGTGGGCTATGCATCGATATGCGCTCCTGTTTCAGAGCGCAAACTCGAGGCGCGTGTCATTCCGGAAGAAGCGATTCGGCTTCGAATATTGGCCCACAGCAATTCGAGTGCCGACCAGGAAATCAAACGCATTATTCGCGATAAAGTCCGAGCAGAAATCTCATCATGGGTTGAAGATTACCGCTCCATCGATAAAGCAAGAGCTGAAATTGAAAAACATTTGCCAGACATTCGCCATCTCGTAAAAACAGAGCTGCAAAAAGCAGGCATTTCGCTGCCTTACTCCGTTCAGTTTGGCACATTTGGCTTTCCGACAAAATTATATGGCAGCATCATCTATCCAGCAGGCGAATATGAAACGGTTTTGATCACGCTTGGCGATGGCCGAGGCGCAAACTGGTGGTGCGTGCTGTTTCCGCCGCTTTGTTTTCTTGACATGGATAGCGGGGAAGCGGTAAAAAAAGAAGAGGAAGAACTGGCTGAATGGCATGAGGAAGACGATAGCGCGCTGCATGAATGGAATGAGCAGCAAGAAGATCAAGGCATCGAAGTGACTTTTTTCATCGTGGAGTGGTTTGCGAATTTGTGGACAACATTGAAAAAAATCTTTTAGTTGTTAACAATTTCGCTTAAATTATCCACAAAATGTGAGTAATTTCGTGGAAAATTTCGGAAATCTCGATAAAATCAACAGAAAAGAAGTGACATTGTGGGAAAATTAGGGAGAATGGCATATTGGCATGTGGATAAACATGTGGATCATTTAAACGAACATGAAGCGATTGAAGAAGCGGCGGCGCTTTTGCAGCAAAATGAGATCGTTGCTTTTCCAACGGAAACCGTGTATGGATTAGGCGGAAATGCATGTTCTGACGAAGCGGTTTCCAAAATTTTCAACGCCAAAGGTCGGCCTGCGGACAATCCGCTGATTGTTCACATATATTCATTCGCGCAGCTGGATGATGTCGCAGCTTCGGTTCCAAGCGCCGCCCAGCAATTAATGAAAGCGTTTTGGCCCGGCCCTTTGACGATCATTTTGCCAGCAGGGAATAAAATAAGCAAAAAAGCGACAGCCGGGCTGGATACCGTCGGCGTGCGCATGCCTAATCATCCGGTGGCGCTCGCGTTGATTGAAAAAGCAAATCTTCCGATTGCTGCGCCAAGCGCCAACCGTTCTGGAAAACCGAGTCCGACGGCTGCTTCTCATGTCATCGCTGATTTGGAGCATCACATTGCAGGCGTTATTGATGGCGGAAAAACAGGACTTGGCGTCGAATCGACGGTTGTACAGGCGATCGAAGATGACGTCGTCATTTTGCGCCCGGGCGGGATCACCCGCGAGCAGCTCGAATCGGCCGTTGGCAAAGAACGCGTCAAGACTTCGCGCTCTGATGGGGAGGCGCCTCGATCGCCGGGAATGAAATATGCGCATTATGCACCTCGCGCTCCGCTTTATCTCGTTTATGGCGATGTGAAGCGCGTTCGCAACGAGCTGCTGAGCGAACAAGCCAAAGGCAGGCGCGTCGGGATTTTGACGACAAGCGAGCATATCAATGCGTACGCGGATGCTGAATGCGTCATTGCTTGCGGAAAGCGAAGCGATTTGCCTTCGGTTGCGAAACAATTATATGCTGTTTTGCGCCAGTTTGATGCTCAAGGCGTCGATGTGATCATCAGCGAATCGTTTCCTAAGGAAGGGATTGGCGAAGCGATTATGAATCGGCTTGAAAAAGCGGCAGCGAAAACGATCGGCTGAATTTTGATTCCGAATTTTTATCCGGCTTAGGCCGGTTTTTTCTTTTAAAAAGTCTGCCTCGTGTCTGGATTCCCTTTTTTTGCATAAACAAACCGATGGCGCAGCAGGACGAAGAACCGCGCTATACATCATTCGACTTTTGGACTCGTCTATTTTGCAGCGGCCATGCATACCGTAGTAAAAGGTTTGGTTTAGGGGGAGCATGATGGATGCTGCATATATCATTGGCGAACTCATAACGATTGGGGCTATGGCATTTGCTTTTTCTATGGATTCTTTTTCATTAGGATTGGGCATGGGGATGCTGCATCTTCGGTTAAAGCGAATGGCGCTGCTTTCCATTTTGTCCGGTTTGTTTCATATGTTTATGCCGCTGATCGGCATAGTCATAGGGAAAGCGCTTTCCAATCATTTTGGCGATATTGCTGTGATCGCGGGCGGGGCAATGCTTATCGTCATCGGATTATCCATGGGCCGTTCGGCTTTCAAATTTGATGAGCGCCATTCAATCATCATGCCGTATGGCATCGGTTTGCTGCTTTTTCCGATTACCGTCAGTCTTGACAGCATCTCCGCCGGGCTGAGCCTTGGCATCTTTGGCGCCCGCGTCGCCGCTACGGTCGCGCTATTTGGATTGATGAGCACCGTTTTAACGATGTGCGGTTTGCTGCTCGGCCGTAAAATTCATCATTTCTTCGGCAGGTACAGCATTGCCATGGGCGGGGCAATTTTGCTGGCATTTGGCGTAAAAATGCTAATCCCTTATGTACAATAGCGTTCAAAGCAAGATCCTTTGTCTGAATATGGAATGTTCAACGCCAGTAGTGTAAGATAGCGGTAGTAAAAGGAGGAACTTACGTGAAAAAGATACTGTTTGTCTGCACAGGGAATACGTGCCGCAGCCCGATGGCCGAAGCGCTGCTTAAATATAAATCTGAAGCGGTGCACGTCAAGTCAGCGGGACTTTTCGCCTATGAAGGCTGTCCAGCGAACGAACATGCCATTGAAGCGCTAAAAGAAAAAGGAATTTCGTGCGACCATCGCTCCCGGCAAGTGAACGGCGAACTGCTCCGCTGGGCCGATCTTGTTTTGACGATGACAGAAGGCCATAAACAGACATTATTGTCACAATTTCCTGAACACGATAAAAAAATCCATACTTTTAAACGATATATAAATATAGACGATGATTCTGCCGATATCGTTGATCCGTTCGGCGGCTCGCTTGATACCTATCGGGAAACGCTGGCGGAGCTTGAGGCTCTCATCGATCAGCTGATAGAAAAAATCGAGAAAGAAAGGGAGTAAGGAAAGATGGCGCAAAAAGCTGCAAAAGTGAAATGGGGCCTGCAAAAAAAATTGGCGATGTTCACACAGGCGCTTGCAATCATTACGTATGGCTCGACCGCTTTTTTTGTGTTTTTTGTCTATGACTTTTTTAACATTCAAATGAATCAAATGCTGTATGTGGCGATTATGATGGCATTAGGCATCATTTGGACAGGCATTCTGGCCTATTTTTCAGCGCGCGTCATTACGAAGCCGCTGATTGAACTGGAAAAATCGGCGCGAAAAGCTGCGGACGGCTATATTCAAGAAAATGCGTATATACCGAAAACATCGGATGAAATCAATCGCTTGGCGAAAGCGTATAACGCTATGCTCCAAAGTTTGCGCACGATCGTCACCGATATTGATAATAATTTTATCCAAACGGATAATAAAGTAAAAGAAATGACGAAGGCAGTAGAAGATGTGCTTTCCCAAGCTGAAAATGTAAAAACGACCATTAAGGAAATCGCCCAAGGCGCCGAACAGTCGGCCATTGCTGTACAGACGACTGCGGAGTCCATGGAAGACGTGACGGAAGTGGCGATGAATGTCCAGAAGAAAGCGAATGCTTCGAAAGAGCTGGCCAGCGAAATGGTGACAACGCTGCAGGACAGTGCAAAAGTCATTGGCGGCCTTGTAACAGGCGTTGAACGATTTGCGCAAAATTCGCAAGCGTCGCTTACCGCCGTTTCCCGGCTTGAGAACCATGCCAAAGAAGTCGAACAAATCATTTCGCTTGTCGGCGAAATTGCCGAGCAGACCAATTTGCTTGCGCTCAATGCATCGATTGAAGCGGCGCGGGCTGGCGAGCATGGCCACGGTTTTGCTGTTGTTGCGGATGAAGTGCGCAAACTTGCCGAAGAAAGCGCCAATGCGGTGCAGCAGATTACAGCAAATGTGCAAAACATTCAATCCGAAGTGGCAAATGTTGTCAATCAAATGAATCAACAAGTTGAAATTGCCGTGAAAGAAGCGGAAAAAGGCCAGCAAACGACACAAGCGATCGCTGAAATGAGCCAATCCGTCAATGAAGTGGCGGAAGCCGTACATTCGATCGCGATGCTCGTCGATCGGCAAATGGAAAGCGTCCAGCTCACGTCCCAGCAATCGCAGGAAGTGGCTGCGATCGCAGAACAAACCTCTGCGGGTGCGGATGAAGTCGCCAGCGCAACTGAACAGCAGACAGAAGCGATTCAGGAGATTGCCGACACGGCGGCTGCGCTTTCGAAACAGGCTGAAAAATTGAATCAAACAATAAAGAAATTTATACTTGAATAGTATATAGGCAGTTGCATATCTTTGCATAAAGCCAAGCGAATCGATTCGAAATTTAGGAGAAGGCGCATTCGGAGGGATCAAGATGAAAGTAGCAATCGGCTCGGATCATGGCGGCTTTACGTTAAAACAGGAAATCATCAAGCTGCTTCAAGAGATGAACCTCGACTATGAAGATGTCGGATGCCACGGCCAAAACTCCGTCGACTATCCGGACTTTGCCATTCCCGTTGCTGAAAAAGTGGCGAGCGGAGAATGCGAACGCGGGATCGTCATTTGCGGGACGGGGATTGGCGTTTCGATTAGCGCCAACAAAGTGAAAGGCATTCGCTGTGCGCTCGTCCATGATGTTTTTTCTGCAAAAGCAACGCGCCAGCATAACGATAGCAACGTTCTTGCCATGGGTGAACGCGTGATTGGCCCAGGCCTTGCCCGCGAAATTGCCAAAACATGGCTTGAAACCGAGTTTGAAGGCGGACGCCACGAACGCCGCATCAATAAAATTGCGGCGTACGAAGAAAAACATTTGGAGTAAGGGTGGCGAAAAAAGTGAACGATCTAACCGCTCAAATGGAAGAGCTTCTTCATCAGTTTGAGAAGCGTGCTGCACTGAAACCGAATGCTTTAATTGTTGTCGGGGCAAGCACGAGCGAAGTGATCGGCGAATCCATTGGTACGTCAGGCACGCTTGATGTTGCAAAAGCCCTTTACGAACCGCTGGAAAACTTTGCAAAACGCATCGGAGCCTCGCTCGCATTTCAATGCTGCGAACATTTGAATCGCGCGCTCGTGATGGATGAAGCAGAAGCGGAAAAACGCGGCTATGAACAAGTGACCGTGATTCCAGTGCCAAATGCCGGCGGTTCAATGGCGGCATATGCATATGAACGCATGCCAAGGCCGGCTGTCGTTGAAGAAATTAAAGCCGATGCGGGCATCGATATTGGAGACACATTGATTGGCATGCATTTAAAGCGAGTTGCCGTTCCGGTGAGAACGAACATTCGTCAAATTGGCCATGCACATGTGACATTAGCGACGACAAGGCCAAAACTCATCGGCGGAGAACGGGCGCGCTACAGTTGATAAGAAGGCGGCTTTGCTGCAAGCGCATGACACACGAGCTTGCGCTTCCTAAGATTGCAGCTGATGCGGCGATCGGAAAAAATTGAAGCAAAATGAAAACGGCAGCCCTTCATTGGGCTGCATGTTTGTTTGAATGAATCGGCTTAATCGGCGACTGAAAACTGAATCGCCCCATTTAATTCAACATGCTTTTCTTCTTCTTGCATGAAAAAAACGGCCCTTCCAAAAATGGCGTAGTCCCCAGCAGGAAAGCCTTGCTTTTTCACCAACTCAAGAAATGTTCGGCTCGATTTGTCGTCTGCGGCCGGCTGCAGCTGTGAATGATTAAACGATTCAACAATTGTTTTCCCTTTTTTTAATGTTCGTGTTTTTGCGATTTCGCGGATTGGCATATCCAATTTTACGCTGCGCGTTTTTTCTTCCAGAGCAAAAGCGAGCAGCGGCTCTCCGTGTATAATGGTGACGGCTTCCAATTCCCCTGCATAAGCCAGTTCAGCCATGATGGAAATTTCTTCTGAAACGGTGTATTTGTCTTTTTCTGTGTACAGTTTATAGATAAAACCGTCTTTCGCTATTTGAAATTCAAAAGAATCCGGCTTGTCTGCCGTTCCATTCGAATCCTCATTTGGACGGCTTTCGGTTCCGCACGCAGCGAGCGCGAATAGGATGATCGAAACAAACATTATCATTGGCGCATGCCCTTTCATCACATTCACCTCAAAGATTAGACGGTGTTTTTTGAAAGAAAGTTTCATAAAAAGTTGTTTTTTTATCCAGTTTTAAACAAACGTTTGCTTATGTTAAAATAAAAGGCAATGCGATCAGCCGTGTTGGTGAAAACATAAAATCCGTACATTAACAAGTTTTTTTAGAAAAGGATTCGGATTTTGCTTGAAATGCGAATCGAAATCGATTATTGTTGAAGCATAGAGCATGTGGAAGGAGTTTAGTATGAAACATTTACAATCAGCTGATAAACAAGTGTATGACGCGATTCAAAAAGAGCTTGGGAGACAGCGCGATAAAATTGAACTGATCGCTTCGGAAAACTTCGTCAGCGAAGCGGTGATGGAAGCGCAAGGTTCAGTTTTAACCAATAAATATGCTGAAGGCTATCCAGGCCGGCGCTATTACGGCGGCTGCGAATACGTGGATATTGCTGAAGATTTAGCGCGCGAGCGCGCCAAGGAAATTTTCGGCGCCGAGCATGCGAATGTCCAGCCTCATTCCGGCGCACAGGCGAACATGGGGGTTTATTTTACCATTCTTAAACCTGGGGATACGGTTCTGGGCATGAACCTTTCGCACGGCGGCCATTTAACGCATGGAAGCCCCGTAAACTTCAGCGGCGAACTTTATCGTTTCGTTGACTACGGCGTGGATAAAGATACCGAGCGCATCGATTACGAAGAGGTGCGCCAAAAAGCGATAGAGCATCAGCCGAAGTTGATCGTTGCCGGCGCAAGCGCGTATCCAAGGCTTATCGACTTTGCAAAATTCCGTGAAATCGCGGATGAAGTCGGGGCATATTTAATGGTCGATATGGCGCATATCGCCGGACTTGTAGCTGCCGGCCTTCACGAAAATCCCGTGCCATACGCTGATTTTGTGACGACGACTACGCATAAAACGCTCCGCGGCCCCCGCGGCGGAATGATTCTCTGCAAAGAAAAATTTGCAAAACAGATTGACAAGGCGATTTTCCCAGGCATTCAAGGCGGCCCGTTAATGCATGTCATCGCAGCGAAAGCAGTCGCGCTTGGCGAAGCGCTGAAGCCTGAATTTAAACAGTATGCGGAAAACATTGTTGCGAACGCAAAACGTTTAGGCGAAGCGCTGGCTGCGGAAGGGATTTCGCTCGTGTCCGGCGGGACAGACAACCATTTGCTGCTCGTCAATTTAACGAGTCTCGGCATTACCGGAAAAGCGGCCGAAGAAGCGCTTGACGAAATCGGCATTACGGTAAATAAAAACACGATTCCTTTTGATAAAGAAAGTCCGTTTGTTACGAGCGGCATTCGGATTGGCACGGCAGCCGTGACGACGCGCGGATTCGGTCTGGAAGAGATGGAAGAAATTGCAAAAATCATCGGCCTCGTTTTAAAAAATCTAAACAATGGCCGCGCTTATGAAGAAGCGAGAGCGAGAGTCCAGGCATTGACAGAACGCTTTCCGCTGTATACTGGCTTATCCTGACGCCGAAGATTCTCGCTTGATTTGCCGCTTCAGGGCATCTCGACGCTGTCGAGACGCCCTTTTTTTGGGTTAAACAGCTGTCGGGCTTGGTCGCGGTTTTTTGCTCCCCGACGATGCAGAAGCCAGATGGAAAAGGATTGCCGCACGGATGTGCTCGAATGCCAGAGCTGCTCGCAATCCTGCCGAAAAATTGCCGGCTTCGGGTTGCTGGCGATGTTTTTAAGCAAAAATTTTCCGGGTTGAATTGTCTGCTTTTTTTCTGTATAGTTGTCAGGAAAGAAAAATTCGCAACCATTTGCCATGTAAACGGAAAGGGGCCAGATGCCGTGGGAAAAGTGCACGTGCTCGAACATCCGCTCATCCAGCATAAACTTACATATATCCGCGATGTCAATACCGGTTCGAAAGAATTGCGGGAGCTTGTCAATGAAGTCGCGATGCTAATGGCATTTGAGATTACGAGGCATTTGCCTGTACGGGAAGTGATGGTTCAAACCCCTGTCCGCGAAGCCCAATCGTTTATCCTTGCTGGGAAAAAATTGGGGCTTGTCCCGATTTTACGGGCGGGACTCGGAATGGTGGACGGCGTGCTCAGGCTTATACCAGCGGCAAAAGTTGGACATGTTGGCTTGTATCGCGATCCGAATACGCTGGAGCCTGTTGAATACTATGTGAAACTGCCGTCTGATGTTCAGGAGCGGGAATTTATCGTCATTGATCCGATGCTGGCAACAGGAGGTTCGGCTTCCGCTGCGATCAATGCCTTAAAAACGCGCGGAGCAAAAAGCATTAAACTGATGTGTCTTGTTGGCGCCCCCGAAGGGGTGGAAAAAATCGCAGCGGAACACCCGGATGTTGACATCTATTTGGCGGCGCTCGATGAATCGTTGAATGAAAAAGGCTATATCGTTCCAGGCCTTGGCGATGCAGGCGATCGTTTGTTTGGCACGAAATAGCAAAAGTGTGGCTAAATTGTCACAACCTGCGATAAGCAAAACGTTTTCATAAAAGGGCTCGTTGACATGCATAATGCCCTATTGTATTCTAACAAAGGATACGTGTACTATAATTGTGATTATGTTAACTTATCGCAAAAGATTTTCCCCGTTAATTGCATTCATTCCTCATTGCGAGAGAAGTAAAGAAATCGGCAACAGGAGAAAAGCAGATGCTTCAAAGAAATCAAGTCCGCCGCTATTTGTCATATGCCGCCTATTTGCTAGCAATTTTTGTCTTGGGCTGGGGATTTACGTCGCATAAAGACATTTTCCTTGGATTGATTTTAGGAACAATCATCAGCTTTATCAACATTCTTTTTTTATCATACCGGGTAAAAAAAGCTGGCGATGCGGCAGTCGAAGGGAGAAAGGTTCGCTCAATTGGAATGATGCAGCGTTTTGCTTTAGCGGGGCTGGCGGTTTTTATCGTCTTTCAATTTCCTGACGTTTTTCATTTGTTAAGCATGATAATCGGTCTTATGATCGGTTACATTGTGCTATTCATTGATTCTATCATCACAACCTAACACAACGGCTGGAAGCGAGGTGAATAGACTTGGAGCACAACCATCCAGAAGTTGAGCTTTTTGGCCTGGTTTTTAACCTTTCGACGATTTTAACGTCTATGATCGCCGCTGTCATTGTATTTATTATTGCGATTGTCGCAACGAGAAATTTGCAGCTGAAGCCAACGGGGATGCAAAATTTTATTGAATGGGTTTTCGATTTTGTAAAAGGCATGATTAACAGCACGATGGATTGGAAAACAGGCGGCCGCTTTTTAACGCTCGGCGTCACGCTTCTCATGTACATATTTATTGCCAATGTACTGGGATTGCCGTTTGCGCTCGTGCTTGGAGATAACGAATTGTGGTGGAAATCGCCTACCGCAGACCCAACGATGACGCTCACGATGGCTGCAATGGTCGTTGTGCTGTCCCATTATTACGGAATAAAAATGAAAGGCCTCGCCGACTATGGCAAAGGGTTTCTATCGCCCATGTGGTGGATGCTGCCCCTGAAAATCATTGAAGAATTTGCCAACACCCTGACACTCGGCCTTCGTCTTTACGGAAACTTGTATGCAGGCGAAGTATTGCTTGCTTTACTGGCTGGATTGATGACGAGCGGATGGCTTGGTGCAATCGGGGGAGCGATCCCGATGCTCGCATGGCAGGGATTCAGCTTATTTATCGGCGCGATTCAGGCGTTTATCTTTACAATGTTAACAATGGTTTATTTAGCTCATAAAGTGGCTGATGACCATTAATTTAAAATAAATGAAATGATGATTTATTATTGTACAAATAAAAAGGAGGACATTTAAATGGGAGCATTAGCAGCTGCAATTGCAGTAGGATTAGCGGCAATTGGTGCCGGATTGGGTAACGGAATGATTGTCAGCCGTACAGTAGAGGGAATTGCGCGCCAGCCAGAGTTGCGCGGAACACTTCAAACAACGATGTTTATTGGTATTGCACTAGTTGAGGCTATTCCAATTATTGGCGTTGTTATTGCATTTATGGTTATGGGTAGCTAACAACCGCATAGCTTTGGCTAGTCGTGTCTCATAATGGCGAAGTCTGTTCTGGAGGAAATGGAACTTCGCCATTCCTATTGTTAAGCTTATGCGACGAATTCAAAGAACGTTTAAATAGATCGCGTTGCTGTCGATTCATCGCATCATTTGTTTTTACGGCATTTTATGTTGGATGCCTTGCAGTCTTCGAAGGGAGTGAAAATCGTGGAATTTTTGACAATTGGCGCAGTCGTCAATGGTGGTACAATTATTGCTCAATTGCTGATTTTTCTTATCTTGCTTGCATTGTTGCGCGCTTACGCCTGGAAGCCGTTAATGGGCATTATGAAACAGCGCGAAGAACATATTTCAAATGAAATTGAAACGGCGGAAAAAAATCGGGCCGAAGCGGAAAAATATTTGGCGGAACAAAAAGACGAGCTGAAGAAAGCGCGTGAAGAAGCTCAAGCGATTATCAATAACGCAAAACAGCTCAGTGAAAATCAAGGCAAAGAAATCATTGCAAATGCAAAAGACGAAGCGGAACGCATCAAGAAAGAGGCCGTTGCAGAAATCGAACGTGAAAAAGAAGCAGCGATCAACGCGTTGAAAGAACAAGTGGCATCGCTTTCTGTGATGATTGCTTCGAAAGTCATTGAAAAAGAATTGGATGAAAAAGATCAGGAACAGCTGATCAATGATTATCTGAAAGAGGTAGGCGAAGAGCGATGAGCATGGGAAATGAACTGGTAGCGAAACGCTACGCTGTCGCTTTATTTGAACTGATAAGAGAAAAAGGCATTATCGCTCAAGCCGAAAAAGAAATCGAATTGGTGCAAACGCTGTTTAATCAGGGTGAATTGCGTGATTTTTTTTCTCATCCAAAAATTACGATTGAACAGAAAAAAACATTGCTTGAGGAACATTTGAAGGATAAGGTTTCAAAAGAGATTTTAAACGCCCTCTTTTTAATGCTTGATCGCAAGCGCGGCGACAGCATCGCTGAAATGGCGAAGCAATTTTTAACGTTGGCAATGGAAGAACAAAACATCGCAGAAGCTGTTGTATACACTGCGGCGCCGTTAAATGAAGAGCAGCAGCAGGCGATTTCGGACATCATTGCGAAAAAAGTCGGCAAAGAAAAGCTGCGCATGCAGCATGCCATTCAGCCTGACTTGATCGGCGGCGTAAGAATTCGGGTCGGCAACCAAATTTTTGACGGCAGTGTGAGCGGAAAACTTGAAAGCTTAAAACGCGAACTTGCTGCAGCGCATGCGTAAATCTTCTTGCAGAGCGTTTTGCCGCATAGCGGCTGCCCGAAAAGCAATTACCACACTTAGATGATAGGGGTGAATGTTCATGAGCATCAATGCTGAAGAAATTAGTTCGCTTATAAAAAAGCAAATTGAAAATTATGAATCTGAAATCGAAGCCAGCGAAGTCGGCACAGTGATTGTTGTTGGTGATGGAATCGCTCGTGTTCACGGTTTAGATAATGTGATGGCAGGCGAGCTCGTTGAATTTTCAAACGGTGTTATGGGCATGGCTCAAAACTTGGAAGAGAACAACGTGGGGATCATTATTCTTGGCCCGTACACTGGCATTCGCGAAGGTGATGAAGTGAAACGGACAGGCCGAATCATGGAAGTTCCTGTCGGGGAAGAATTGCTCGGCCGAGTCGTAAACCCTCTCGGGCAGCCGATTGATGGACAAGGGCCAATCGAAACATCGAAAACCCGGCCAATCGAAAGTCCGGCGCCAGGGGTTATGGATCGCAAATCGGTTCACGAACCGCTTCATACCGGCCAAAAGGTGATCGACGCGCTCATTCCGATTGGACGGGGGCAGCGCGAGCTGATCATCGGCGACCGTCAAACAGGAAAAACATCGATAGCCATCGATACGATCATCAATCAAAAAGACGAAGATATGATCTGCATTTATGTTGCGATTGGCCAAAAAGAATCGACGGTTCGAGGCGTTGTTGAAACGCTGCGCCAGCACGGTGCACTTGAATACACAATCGTTGTATCCGCATCTGCTTCTCAACCGGCCCCTCTGTTGTATCTTGCGCCATATGCAGGAGTAACGATGGGCGAAGAGTTTATGTATAATGGCAGGCACGTCCTCGTCGTATATGACGACTTGTCGAAACAAGCAGCGGCATATCGTGAATTATCGCTGCTGCTGCGCCGTCCTCCAGGCCGTGAGGCTTATCCAGGCGACGTGTTTTATTTGCACTCGCGTCTTTTGGAACGCTCGGCGAAGTTGAGCGACGAGCTAGGCGGCGGGTCGCTGACCGCTCTTCCATTTATTGAAACGCAGGCAGGTGACGTGTCTGCATACATTCCGACGAACGTCATCTCAATTACAGACGGACAAATTTTCTTGCAATCCGATCTTTTTTATTCAGGCGTGCGTCCTGCGGTTGATGCGGGTCTTTCCGTATCCCGCGTCGGCGGAGCCGCTCAAATCAACGCGATGAGAAAAGTTTCCGGCACGCTTCGCCTCGACTTGGCCGCATATCGCGAGCTTGAAGCATTTGCGCAATTTGGCTCGGATTTGGATCAAGCGACGCAAGACAAATTAAATCGCGGAGCCCGCACGGTCGAAGTGCTGAAGCAGGGGCTGCATCAGCCATTGCCAATTGAAAAGCAAGTGGCGATTTTATACGCCTTGACGCGCGGCTTCCTCGATGATATACCAATCGAAGACATCTCTCGATTTGAAGAGGAATATTATACATGGCTTGAACACAACCGCAAAGAAATTCTCGATACGATTCGCGAAACCGGAAAACTTCCGGATGAGGAAGAGTTTAATGCAGCCATTGAAGAATTTAAGAAAACATTTGTGAAAAGCGAAGAGTAATCATGCCTTAAACGAAACGGCCGAATTTCTGTTAAAGTGCAATGCATGCCGCCTGAATGTGCTTGAAGCAAGCTGTTTAGGCGCGCACTTTTTCAGAAATTCGCGCATCTTTTTGGCAGTCATCTGCCGGCAGCAGTTATTAGCTTAGCCGGGCGTATGGCCATTTCTGTGAACGGTTAAACAGACCTTCGAACATAAGGTGGTGAGATAGCAAGTGGCATCATTGCGCGACATTAAAACGAAAATCAATGCAACGAAAAAAATGCGGCAAATTACAAAAGCGATGGAAATGACATCGGCCGCGAAGCTGACCCGCGCCGAAATGAACGCGAAGCGCTTTGTAGAATATATGGATAAAATTCAGGAAGTGGTTGCCAGCATTGCTTTAGGCAGCAAAAATGCATCGCACCCGATGCTTGAAACGCGCGAAGTGAAAAAAACTGGATACTTAGTCATTACCGCCGACAGCGGATTGGCTGGCGCCTACAACAGCAACATTATTCGAAAAGTTTACCAAGCTGTTGAAGAGCGGCATGCATCCGAAAATGAATATGCCATTATCGCTATTGGAAAAGTCGGCTTGCAATCCTTTCAAAAACGCGGGATGCCTGTCGTCGAATCGGTGACCGGTTTAAAAGATCAGCCCGAGTTTTCAGAAATCAAAGCCATTGCTTCAAGCGCTGTGAATATGTTTAGCGAAGGAGTTTATGACGAACTGTATATGGTTTACAATCATTTTGTCAGTGCGATTTCACAGCGGGTGACTGAAAAGAAATTATTGCCGATTACCGATTTGCAAGAAAAACAGACAACATTAAGCTCCTATGAGTATGAGCCGTCGGAAGAAGAAATTTTGAATGAGCTGCTTCCTCAATATGCGGAAAGCCTGATTTACGGCGCATTGCTTGATGCAAAAGCAAGTGAGCACGCAGCGCGCATGACTGCAATGAAAAACGCTACGGATAATGCGGATGAACTTATCGACACGTATACACTTGAGTACAACCGAGCTCGTCAGGCGTCGATTACGCAGGAAATCAGTGAAATTGTCGGTGGAGCAGCAGCGCTTGAATAGATCGGCGATTGGCGTTCACCATCACAACGCGGGTGAAAAATCGAATTCTGCATGCGTTTTAAACGAGGATGCGTGAACGGCAAGCGTCTCGTAAAAAAACATTTTGGAATATGTGCAATCTCTAAGAACTTGAGCGAACATTTTTAGGAGGGAAATTCGATGAGCAATGGAAAAGTTGTTCAAGTCATGGGTCCAGTCGTTGACGTCAAATTTGACAGCGGCTCTCTCCCTGAAATTAACAACGCATTACGGATAGATTACAAAGCTCGTTCATCTTCTGAAACAGATGTAAACTTAACGCTTGAAGTTGCTTTGCACCTGGGTGACGATACCGTGCGCACCGTTGCCATGTCATCAACCGATGGCGTGAAGCGCGGAATGGAAGTTATCGATACAGGCGGACCGATTTCCGTTCCAGTTGGCGAAGCGACATTAGGGCGTGTGTTTAATGTCCTCGGCGAACCGATTGATCTGAAAGAAGACATTCCCAAAGAAGTTCGGCGCGATCCAATTCACCGCGACCCGCCAAAATATGAAAATCTCTCCACGAAAACGGAAATTTTGGAAACGGGAATCAAAGTCGTCGATTTGCTGGCGCCATATATTAAAGGCGGAAAAATCGGCCTATTTGGCGGTGCAGGTGTAGGAAAAACCGTATTGATCCAGGAATTGATTAACAACATTGCGCAAGAACATGGCGGAATTTCCGTGTTTGCCGGTGTCGGCGAGCGCACTCGTGAAGGAAATGACTTGTATTTTGAAATGAAGGAATCCGGCGTTATCGACAAAACCGCCATGGTTTTTGGACAAATGAATGAACCGCCTGGCGCGCGTCTCCGCGTGGCATTGACCGGATTGACAATGGCTGAATATTTCCGCGACGAACAAGGCCAAGACGTGCTTCTCTTCATCGACAACATTTTCCGTTTTACACAAGCGGGTTCAGAAGTTTCTGCGCTTCTTGGCCGGATGCCATCTGCGGTTGGCTATCAGCCAACGCTGGCGACAGAAATGGGGCAGCTGCAAGAACGGATTACATCAACGAATGCGGGATCGGTTACGTCCATTCAAGCCGTTTACGTCCCTGCTGACGACTACACTGACCCTGCGCCGGCAACAACATTTGCTCACCTCGATGCGACAACCAACCTTGAACGCAGACTTTCCGAACAAGGCATTTATCCTGCTGTGGATCCGCTCGCATCAACCTCGCGCGCATTGTCGCCGGAAATTGTTGGAGAAGAGCACTACAAGGTTGCCCGGGAAGTTCAGGCCACTCTGCAAAGATACCGTGAATTGCAAGATATTATTGCGATTTTAGGCATGGATGAATTGTCGGAAGAAGATAAATTGATCGTAGCCAGAGCGCGGCGCATCCAATTTTTCCTATCGCAAAACTTCCATGTCGCTGAGCAATTTACAGGACAGCCGGGATCCTATGTGCCAGTTGAAGAAACCGTAAGAGGATTTAAAGAAATTTTAGAAGGAAAATACGACCATCTTCCTGAGGATGCTTTCCGTCTTGTTGGACGAATTGAAGAAGTCGTCGAAAAAGCAAAGCGAATGGGAGTTAAAGTATAACGGTGCATAAAAAGTCTCCATCTTCATGCAAGATGGAGACGCACCGATTTCATCGATTAAAGAAAGGCAATTGAAAATGAAATTACATTTCATTAGAAAAACGCATTTCTGTTGCGCGGAATGGAGGGGTATCACTTGAGCAAAGTTAAAGTTAGTGTTGTCACCCCGGACGGTCCCGTTTACAATGGTGAAGCTGAAATGGTGAGCGTAAAAGGAATCGGCGGCGAGCTCGGGATCTTGCCGAATCATATTCCATTCGTTACGCCGCTTACGATCAACCCAATTCGCCTTTTGAATGACGGAAAAACCGATTTAATCGCTGTCCACGGTGGCTTTATTGAAGTAAGACCCGATCAAATCACGATTTTGGCCCAGGCTGCTGAACTGCCTTCGGAAATCGATGTCGAACGCGCGAGAAGGGCAAAAGAACGCGCGGAAAAAAGGCTTCAGCAGGCCAATCAAGAAAAAATTGATTTTGTTCGCGCAGAAAATGCATTAAAACGCGCATTAAATCGTTTGGAAGTAGCGGAATAAAACAAACACTGAGTGAGCTTTTCACTTGGTGTTTTTTCTGTCGACCATTCTTTTCATTGAAATGGCCTTTTTGTGATACAATAAGTAATGCGCATCCATCCTTAAGTTATTCCACACTCATTTTCCACCCCAATTCCACAAGGAAGCGAGTGAATCCGATGGAAACCGTGGCCATTCAAGGGATCGCCAATATCGTGATCGTGCTCATTATTCTCGTGATCACGTGGTGGGCGCTGCAATCGTTCAAATTTGATCTTTTCGTTAAAAATCCGGAAGGCCCTCAAGCGAAAGCTCTTCTCATTTTATTGACAATTGCCATCGGATCATTAGTTGGAAATTTTTTCATCAATTATTTGGAATGGGCAACTTGGATTCAATATTTATTCTTTGTTTAAATCAGCTGCAATGCACTTCAAGCAAACCGCTCGATGCATAAAATCTGTCGATAGATGACGATAACTTCCATGTATGAACAGCATCTTCTTGACCAAGATTGTTAATAAGGAGAGGAGATGTTGTTCATGAAACATTTGGGCAGCCTTATGGCCGTCATTGGATTATTATTCAGCATGCATGCATACAACACGCAACATCACACATCCGTTCAAGCCGAACTTGACCCCCTTATTCAGTCGGTATCCATCATGAATGAAGTTGGCGCACATCTTGAGACGTGGAGGGTGCAGGCAAAAGACAGCCAAAGTTTCATTTCAGACCGCAGCGGATATCAAGCCTATGTGAATCGGATACATAGCCTTGCTGATGGCTTTGCGTGGACCGTTCCGGTTGATGAAGGCAGCCGCATGGTCATCAAAGGGACAAAATCGTCATCGTTTGCGCATATTGATGAAACGATCACCCTTTTAACGCATATCACGAACGGCAAGTATGAAACAAAAATGACGTACGAAATGAGCAGCAGCCATTGGAAGGCGCACCAAATAAACGACATTTTTTCACATTTTCTGACTCAATCGTCTGAACTATTTTTAAAAACACCTGCTTTTTTCACTTGTGCAACTGGAAAATTCAGTGATAAAATGGAGTTTGTGTTGAGTGAAAAAGCGAGAAACATTATGCGTCTCCTACGTGCAAATTATGTCGAAAGCCTTGAGGAAGAGTCGTTTGTTTCTCTCTCCGCATATGCCAAGCGATGGGATGCTTCAATCGCAACAAACCATAAAAAAATGAACCTGCAAATTGCACTGCGAGACGAAGGATTAAACAAGCCAACTCGTGTACTGATTGGAACACCTATTTTAACAGCTGAATACTAATATAGAAACTAACTCGACGCGGAGGGGAATACGTTGGAAAAAATCATTGTCCGTGGCGGCAGTCGGCTGGAAGGCTCCGTTAAAGTCGAAGGGGCAAAAAATGCTGTACTGCCAGTAATAGCTGCATCAATATTAGCAAAAGAAGGAACGAGCACCATTCATGATGTGCCAGCCCTTGCTGATGTTTATACGATCAAAGAAGTATTGGAAAATTTAAATTGCGACATTCAATTTTTAGAAAATAAAATGTACATCAATGCTGAAGATAAAATTAAAACGGAAGCGCCTTTCGAAGCGGTTCGCAAAATGCGCGCATCGTTCCTCATCATGGGACCTCTGCTTGCAAGACGCGGCCACGCCCGAATTGCATTGCCAGGCGGCTGTGCAATTGGGTCGCGGCCAATCGATCAGCATTTAAAGGGATTTGAAGCGATGGGCGCAAAAGTGAAGATTGGCAACGGCTTTATTGAAGCATTTGCCGATCGGCTGCAAGGCGCCAAAATTTATCTTGATTTCCCTAGCGTCGGTGCAACAGAAAATATCATGATGGCGGCAACGTTAGCGGAAGGAACGACGATTATTGAAAATGCGGCAAAAGAACCGGAAATTGTATGTCTGGCGAATTATTTAAATGCAATGGGTGCGAAAGTGCGGGGGGTTGGCACAGGAACCATTCGCATTGATGGCGTCGAAGAGTTGTACGGGGCGGAACATACCGTGATTAGTGATCGGATTGAAGCGGGCACCTTCATGGCAGCAGCCGCAATCACTGGCGGCAATGTCTTCATTGAAGGCGCTGTATCGGAACATTTGCGCCCATTAATTGCAAAAATGGAAGAAATGGGCGTGACAATCATTGAAAAAGAAAATGGCTTGCGCGTCATCGGGCCGGAAAAATTAAAACCCGTAGATGTCAAAACCATGCCTCATCCTGGCTTTCCAACCGATATGCAATCACAAATGATGGCCCTCCTTATGAAAGCTTCAGGAACAAGCGTCATTACGGAAACCGTATTTGAAAATCGTTTTATGCACGTTGAAGAATTTCGCCGCATGAACGGAAACATTAAAATTGAAGGGCGTTCAGCCATTGTCAAAGGCGATACGGAGCTGCAAGGCGCTGAAGTCGCTGCAACTGATTTGCGGGCCGGGGCGGCGCTCATCATTGCTGGACTTGCCGCAGAAGGCTATACGCGCGTCGTGAATTTGCATCATATCGACCGCGGCTACGTCCAGTTGGATAAAAAGCTCGCATCATTGGGCGCCGACATTGAACGCATTGTTGAAGAACCCGCGCCGGTTGCAGAATCAGCGACTGGCCAAAGCCAGCCATTATTAAAGATTAAACCTAAATTTGTTTAACATGTAACATGCATGAAGTTAAAAAACGACAGGGATGTCGTTTTTTTCTTTCTTCAATGTATTGTATGTTCTAAGAGCTCGTCCTCCCCCATAAAATGATGGTAGCGCTGGAAGATGGAACCTGGCCGATGAAAGGCCCGCCTCTCGCGCAGCAAGCATGCATGCCGCGCGAAACAGACAGGGAGGATCGGATGCGATGAAAAAAATGACACTCTACCTTATTGTATTGGCATTAATCATCACAATTATACCTGCAATTGTTGTCCTTCCTTTTTCTTCCGCAAAACAGGAACCGACAGATACTGACGAGACCACATTAAATAGCGGCAGCCCATATGTTGTCCCCGTCTATCGAACCTTGCAGCGAGAAGTGGAAAACGTTGAAATCGAACAATATGTCGCTGGCGTTCTTTCATCGGAAATGCCTGCTGATTTTGAATTGGAAGCGTTAAAAGCGCAGGCCATGGCAGCGCGCACATACATCGTGAAGCAGCTGCTTTCCCCATCAGAAATCGATTTGCCTGAAGATGCGGTTGTAACAGATACGGTTCATCATCAAGTGTATCGCAATGTCAACGAGCTGAAAGAGCTTTGGGGCAGCGACTTCGATTGGAAATACGCCCGCATTTTGCAAGCGGTAAAAGAAACGAAAGGCAAAATTTTAACCTTTGAAGGAACTCCGATTACAGCGGCCTTTTTTTCAACAAGCAACGGCTATACGGAAAATTCTGAAGAATATTGGGAAAACAATCTTCCGTATTTGCGAAGCGTCAAAAGCCCGTGGGATGAGACTTCGCCACAATTTTCCGCTGTAGAAGAAATTCCGATTCGAACGGTTGAACAGCAGCTCGGCGTAGCCCTGGAAAATGAAGAAACGTTTCCCGTCATCAAGCGGACTGCAGGAAATCGAATCGCCGAAATCAAAATCGGCGGAAAAACGTTTACGGGCCGCGAAGTGAGGGAAAAACTTGACTTGAATTCAACCGACTTTTCCATGACGCGCAAAGGCGATCGCATTGTCGTGGAAACGAAAGGATACGGGCACGGCGTCGGCATGAGCCAATATGGCGCGAACGGCATGGCGCGCGAAGGCAAAACAGCCGAGGAAATCGTCCAATACTTTTATCATGGAATAACGATCGACAGCATCGATTCATTTGCAGCGGAAATGGAGCAGCAGCGCCCGCATGCTGTGAAAAAATGAGACTAAATTCTTAATATAAACAAATTTTAACATTTTATGTATAGAATCTCAGAAATCTGATCAAAATGGTTTCTGAGGTGATGAACATGAAAGATGATAAAAATACTCATCTTCAAAATGAAATGCCTTCAAAATGGAAAAGGCTGCTGAAAAAACGCTGGTTTTATCCGGCTGTATATCTTGGGGTTGCTGCGATTGTCATCGCAACCGTATTATGGGCGCAAATGGGAAGCAAAGTTGCGGAGCATGAAGAAGATGCAACCGCACATGACTATAACGAAGAAGCGGTCCCTGCAGCCCAGCAGCAGGAAGTGTTTGTTGAACCCGTTTTAGCCAACGGCTCAGAAGTCAAAACGCCATTTTATGATGTCAACGCTTCTGCTGAAGAACAAGAGTCTGCCCTCGTCTTTTATAACAACAAATATCATCAGCATCAAGGCATCGACTATGCTTTAAAAAGCGGAGAAGCTTTTGATGTTGCTGCAGCAATGAGCGGAACGGTTGAAAAAGCTGAAAAAGATCCTTTGCTCGGATATGTCGTTCAGCTGAAGCATAGCGACGGGGTGGCGACCGTATATCAAAGCCTGGCGAATGTCAATGTCGAAGAAGGCGACAAAGTTGAGCAAGGCGACATCATCGGCGAAGCTGGAAAAAACCAGTTTCATAAAGATGCCGGCATCCATCTTCATTTTGAAATTCGCAAAGACGGCGTCGCAGTCAACCCGCAGGAGTATTTCGGCAAGTCAGTGTCTGCCATTCCAGGCATAGAAGAACTGCAGGAACAGCAGGAAGTGCAAAATGAAGAAACAGAAACAGACACGGAAAGCGAAGGCGAAGCAAAACAAAAAGATGCATCACGATCCATGACGAATGCATAACAGCTTTGGAATGCCAGAGCTGTTTTTTTTTGATCAAATCAGCTTATGCACCGTGATTTTGTCCATAGAACGGATGAAACGCTTTTTCTTTCTTTTTTAGAAAAAAGCGAAAAAACACTTTGTCCCTCTTGACTATTAGGTATATAACTGATTGTTCAATAATAAAATGTTACAAACCAAGTCATTGAGGGGCAGAGGTGAGAAAGTGGTTCGCTGCGAAGAAGTAAGATCATTGAAAAGATGACTTTTACTATTTTATCTTCGACCAGCATCACGGTAAGTCTCATTTCGCATCTCTTACATCCAAGTTAGGGAGGCGAGTGGTGTGCACGATTACATCAAAGAGCGTACTATCAAGATTGGCAAGTACATCGTGGAGACGAGAAAAACCGTAAGGGTCATCGCCAAAGAATTTGGAGTATCAAAAAGCACCGTACACAAAGATTTAACAGAACGATTGCCAGTGATTAATCCCGAGTTGGCCAATGAAGTAACTAAAATCCTCGACTACCACAAATCCGTTCGACACTTGCGTGGAGGTGAAGCGACAAGATTAAAATATAAAAAAAACAAAATGAAAGATAAAGAATCAATCAAATGAACAGCCGCTATCCTGTTCCGCCGGGACGCCATGCCGAGCATGCAAAAGGGCGGATGTTTTTATTCGCTGCATTTTTTCTGCCTGAACGGCGCTTCAGCGTCGTGCAGGGATGGCCAGCTTTGCGGTGGATCTAAAGCTCGCTTTCCTAACAGCCGATGCAGGAGCGACTAAGCAAAACGCTTGACAAAAACGTCTGGATTTTGACAAAATTAGATAATCTTCCCTATAAAAGTAAAAATGTGCTATAATGTGTCAATGAGAAATTACATAATGAGAAACGGAAATCAAGAGATAAGTCGCACATTAGACAGAATCCGGATCCGTACAGCTGCTGCGGTTTGAACTTCTCCTGCGCCTTCCGGCATGCACTTCAACCAGACGAAACCGCTGCAGCGGCAGCAGCCAAACGATGCGTTTAATGTGTAAAAAGTTCTATCGGTCTTAGGGAGGAAAAGCAGATGTTGTCAAGGGATATCGGGATTGACCTGGGAACGGCTAACGTTCTTGTCTATCTAAAAGGCAGGGGGATCGTGCTTGATGAACCGTCAATCGTTGCGATTGATACATCAAGCGGGAAAGCATTGGAAGTAGGCGAAGAAGCATATCGGATGATCGGTCGAACACCAGGAAATATTGTTGCAATTCGCCCGTTGAAAGATGGCGTCATTGCCGACTTTGACATCACTGAAAGGATGTTGAAGCATTTTTTGGATAAAATTAATGTCAAAGGCTTTTTAACAAAGCCGCGCATCTTGATTTGTGTGCCGACGAATACGACATCCGTAGAGAGAAAAGCGATAAAAGAAGCAGCGGAGAAAAGCGGCGGAAAGCAAGTGTTTCTCGAAGAAGAGCCAAAAGTTGCAGCAATTGGGGCCGGGATGGAAATCTTCCAGCCAACCGGCAACATGGTGATTGACATCGGCGGTGGAACAACGGATGTTGCTGTTCTTTCCATGGGAGACATCGTCACGTCCACTTCAATTAAAATGGCAGGCGACAAATTTGACCAAGCCATTCTCGAATTTATTAAGCGAAAGTACAAACTGCTCATTGGCGAAAGAACAGCAGAAGACATTAAAATCAACGTTGCAACAGTATTTCCAGGTGCTCGAAATGAAGAAATGGATATCCGAGGCCGGGATATGGTGTCCGGTTTGCCGCGCACAATTCCAGTGAAATCGGAAGAAATCAGGCTTGCGTTGGAAGAGCCGATATCGCATCTTATTCAAGCGGCAAAAACAGTGCTGGAACAGACGCCGCCTGAACTGTCAGCAGATATTATTGATCGAGGCGTGATTTTAACAGGCGGGGGCGCACTGATTCACGGGATGGATCAGCTTTTTTCCGAAGAATTAAAAGTGCCTGTGATTGTGGCGGAAGAGCCGATGAGCTGTGTGGCGAAAGGCACCGGTCTTATGTTGGAGCACATCGATAAAATCGCAAAACGAAAACTGGGTTAAGGGGGTCAAGCGCCAGCATGATCAGAGGATTGTATACAGCAGTTTCGGGAATGATTGCGCAGCAGCGCCGCCAGGATATGCTGACAAACAATATGGCCAATGCGAATACACCTGGCTATAAAGCGGATCAAGCGTCGCTTCGGACATTCCCGCGCATGCTGCTGGCAAATTTATCGCAAGCGTATGAAACATCGTCCAATGAACTTGCGACAGGCGTCTATTTGCAGGAAACGATTCCAAACTTTCTCCAGGGAAGCCTCATGGAAACGAACAATCGCACGGATGTTGCGCTCATCGATGGCAATCGTCCGGAAAACAGCACATTGATGTTTGTCGTTCAAACGGAAGACGGGCTGCGCTATACGCGCAATGGCAACTTTGCCATCGACAATGAAGGCCGGCTTGTCACACGGCAAGGAATGCCGGTTTTAGATGTAAATGGCAATCCGATCTTTTTGCAATCTGAAAATTTTCAACTTTTAACTGACGGTGCAATAATTGAAAATAACGTACAAATCGCACAGCTTGACGTTGCTTTTATCGCTGATGCGAATCAGCTCGTCAAGGAAGGAAATGGCCTGTTTCGCTATGAAGGCGACGCACCGGCATCAGCAGTTGGGAATCCGGATGTGGATTATCAGCTGCAGCAAGGCTTTATCGAACGATCGAACGTCGATCTGCAGCAAACGATGGCGGAAATGCTGAACACGTACCGCATGTTCGAAGCAAATCAAAAAGTTTTGCAAGCATACGATCAAAGTCTCGATAAAGCGGTAAACGAAGTTGGACGAATCGTTTAAACAGGAATGAAGAGGACAAGCCTAAATCATGATTGAGAACAATTCTGCGCACAAGCAAACATGAAATGAGAGATGCGCAAGCCGAATAATCTGCCTAAAGCAAGCTGCGCCGTGCGGCTTGCTGCACATGGAAAAGGAAAGGGGACGTAGCATCGATGAATCGATCCATGATCGCATCAGCTGTGACACTCCGCCAACTGCAATACAAGCTCGATACGACAGCAAATAATTTGGCGAATTTAAATACAAATGGCTTTAAACGCCGTGAAGTTTCGTTTTCAGATTTGCTCTTTCAGCATCTCAACAATTTGCCGCGTGCAGACGAAGCCCGGCTGACGCCGCACGGCATCCGTTCGGGTACAGGGGCGGCAGTCGCAGGCACCACGCTTCGCCACGAGCAAGGCGGAATCAAACAAACCGATCGCATGCTTGATTTAGCGCTGACAGAGCCGAACTATTTTTTTCAAGTCATACATAACGGCGAAACGCAATATACTCGTGATGGAGCTTTTTATTTAAGCGAATCACGGCCTGGCTTTCTTCAGCTCGTGACTGCTGACGGGGCCTACTTGCTCGGCGCGGATGGGCCGATTGAAATCCCGGCCGATTATAAAAGCATCGCCATTCGAAGCAATGGCGAAATTGAAGTGACGCTGCAAAATGATGCGATTTATTACGCCGGCCAGATTTCACTTGCAAACGTCCATCGGCCCCAGTATTTGCAAGCGGTTGGCAGCAACCGGTTTGCGGGTCCGGCAGCAAATGCCGGCATTCCATTGGCTGACGTATTGGCCGTTGAAAACGGCGCCCCAGTCATTGCTCAAGGTGCGCTTGAACAGTCAAACGTTGATCTGGCAGCTGAAATGAGCAGCATGATTGAGATGCAGCGCCATTTTCAGCTAAGCGCGCGCTCCCTCACCATTGCTGATGAAATGATGGGGCTCGTCAACCGCATCCGCTAGCGTCGTGATGAATGCATGGAGAATGATGGATATCATGGCACCTTCCGAATCAGAACCGTTGAAAAAGCAGCGAAAACAAGCGAAAAGGCGAGTTCGCCTCATCCCGATGTGGCTTCGTTTTATCATCGTTCCGGCCTTGCTGTTTCTTTCCCTTATCATCGGAGCGATGGTCGGCTATAGTGTGCTCGGAGACGGACATCCTTTTGATGTTTTGAAAAAAAGCACGTGGCAGCATATCGTTCAACTTGTCACAGAAGATTAAGGGGGCTCATGTTATGTTGGACAGTCGTGAGATTCAAGCGATTTTGCCGCACCGCTATCCGTTTCTCCTCGTTGACCGAATCGTTGAAATGGAAGAAGGCCTTCGCGCTGTCGGACTAAAAAATGTTACGATCAATGAAGAATTTTTCAATGGACATTTTCCGGATTACCCCGTCATGCCCGGCGTGCTCATCGTCGAAGCGCTGGCGCAGGTCGGCGGCGTTGCGATCCTTGCCAAACCGGAAAATAAAGGCAAGCTTGCATTTTTTGCCGGCATTGACAAATGCCGTTTTAAAAAGCAAGTGAAACCTGGCGATCAATTGAAGCTGGAAGTTGAAATTTTGCGGCTGAAAGGCTCAATTGGCAAAGGAAAAGGAAAGGCGACTGCAGACGGCGAGCTTGTTTGCGAAGCCGAATTGATGTTTGCGATTGGCGGCGAAACGAAGTAAAAATTGGATGCCTGTATGGAAACGGGAGCTTCATTGGCATAAATGAAACCTTTTTTCTTGGGGAAACTAGGTGTACAGATCCAAGAAGGAGGTTAGCCAATGAACCATTTTCTTCGATTGATGCTCCCTGCGTTGGCGGGTGTGATGGTCCTTGCAGGCTGCAACGATACGATGGACAACCCTGAAACCAATCGAAAAGACGTTGAAGATACGAATTATAACGAAGTGAATGAAATGAAAATGGATGATGAATTAGATGAGATAATGATCGACCGCGTTGATGAAGACAGTTTGAATGACGATGGAATTAACGGCAATCATCCGTTCGATTTAAATGAACGCGGAAACTTAAACATTCAAGAGAGATAAAACAAGAACCGTCCATTTCTGTTTGCAATTTGCATTAAACCTGTCAATCGCAGGTTTCTTTTTTTGCAGGAATATGCCAAATTCTGTCGAATATGGAAACCAATGACGAAAAAAAGAGGTCGATGCCATTGAACAGCATTGAAGCGAAAGGGCGAAATGTAGAAGAAGCGATTGCCAAGGCGTTAAAACAGTTGAACGTGAGCAAGGACAATGTCACAATCGAAGTGCTTGAGCATCCTGAAGACCGCTTTTTTGGCTTATTTGTAAAACCGGCTGTCGTGAAAGTGACGCCAAAAGCCGCTGAAGCGCTGGAGAAAAATGATGAAAATGAAGCGAAGCCCCCGGCATCGTTGAAACCCGGATGGATTGAAATTTCGAATGGAAACGTCCGCTTTGCGGCAACTGAAGAAAACAAGCCGACAATAATCCCCAATGAGCATGTCGCCGTCAACGTAAATGGCCGAGAGATAACGGAAGAAATGGAAGTGCAGCCCGGGGATCAAATTGAAATCCAGCCAAAAATCATTCACAAACAGGAAAGCTCATTTGACATCGTTTTAGATGACGGCCATTTAACGGCATCACTGGACATTCAGGCGGGCTGGATTGAAGAAACGGCTCCTCTTGATGCCCCTCCTGCAAAAACGTTGGAAATCAAAACAAAAACGGTGAATACGCCGTACGTATCCTTCACGAAAGAAGACGTGCTGAACGAATTAAAAAAACGGAACATAACGTATGGCATTGACGAAGAAGCGATTGAAAAAGCGCTTGAAAGAAAACAATCCGATTCCTATATCATTGCGCGCGGAAAACCGCCGATTGAAGGCGAAAATGGCTACATTGAATTTCACGTCCAATATGAAATTTCAGACCAAAAGCCAAAACTGCTTGAAGATGGGACCGTTGATTTCCGCGAAATCAGAGAAATTCCGACCGTAAAAGCGGGAGAAACGATCGGCACGATCCATGAACCGAAAGAAGGAAAGCAAGGAATAACGGTTCAAAACAAACCGATCCAGCCGCGCAAAGTGCACGAAGCCATCATCAAAGGGAGAGGGCATTTTGTTGAAGGCGGCAAATTGATTGCATTGGAATCCGGAACCATCCGAGTCAACAAGCATGAACCGATTTACCAAATTGACATTATTCAAAAACTCGTTCATCATGGCGATGTCGATCTCAAAAGCGGCAACCTGTCGTTTATCGGCGACATCGAAATCTCGGGCAGCGTGGAAGAAACGATGAAGGTGGAAGCCGATGAGCGCATTTTGGTCCTCGAGAACATTCATGGAGCAACGGTTGAGGCGGGAAAAGAAATTTTTGTCAATCGGAATGTGATTCGCAGCAAACTGAACGTCGGCAAAGTCAGCAGCGACGAACTGGAAATTAAAAATAAAACCGGTGAATTGCTCGACGCCGTTCAAGCATTGGAAAAATCGGTGCTGCAGCTATCTTTGGCAGAGCGCCAGAAGCGAAAAATCAAAACCGATGCTGCCAAAATTGTGCAAGTGCTGCTCAAGCAAAAATTTCATACGCTGCCAGATGAAATCAATCGGTTTTTCAAATTGATGCACGATCACTCTAACAAGCGCGGCATTCAAGTCAACGAATTGATCGATTTGCTGTATCGGGCTTTTATTCATCTGGATAAGCAGCTGTTAAACGACGAAATGATTTTTTTAACGATCATTGAAAAGCTTTCAACCCTTTATCGCCATTACGAAGACAAATTGAAGCCGGATGGAAAGCTGACCATCGGTCAGGCGCATCAAAGCGAAGTGTTTTGCAACGGCGATATTTATTTGACAGGAAGAGGGGCTTACAATTCAACTTTTCATGCCGAAGGCAAGTTTTTCGCAAAAGGGTTTATCCGCGGCGGATCCATTTTCGCAAATAAAGGCATTGAAGTGAATGAGGTCGGATCCGGCTTTGGCGTTGAAACCGTACTTGCTGTATCTGAACATGAAAAAATTATCATCCATCACGCCAAAGAAGATACCGTGATTAAAATCGGAAAACGGATGCATCGTTTTGTAAACGAAAGAAGAAATGTAAAAGCGCAATTGGATGAAACCGGAGCGATTGTTTTCACATAGGCAAAAGAGGCAAAAAAGCCAGGCAGCAGGAAACCTGTTTTGGTTTTCTGCTGCCTGATGCTGCAGTTTGGCTTGGCGCGAGGGCGTCAAGCTTTTTTATTTTAAATCTTCGATTGAGTCAATGTCCATGTAGCTTGGGACGACAAGGCCGATTTTAGCTCCCGTCAGGTTTTCGCCCAAATCTTCGAGGTCATCGCCGTATTCTTCATAGTTGTCTTCATGCGTGTATGGAAGCCAAGCGGCTACCATGCCGTCAACTTCGCCTTCGGCAACAGCGGCGAACATTGGCGCCGCATCAAGCTGAACCAATTCCACTTGATAGCCGATGCTTTCCAAAACTTTTGCGACAACATTCGTGCTGGCTATTTCGGAATCCCAAGCGACGTACGCGAGCGAGATGACACCGTCATTATTCGTGTCGACTCCTTCCAGCCAGGCGTCGACTTTATCGCTGTTTTCATCGATCCATTGCTGCGCTGCGTCTTCTGGCGCTGCGCCTTCTTCAATAAGAACCATCACTTCGGCCATGTCATCGCCTGTCCAATTGAATTGGTCAAGCAATTTATAGGCATTGGGTTCATCATCTTGCAGGCCTTTGCGGACAAGCGTGTGAATTTTTTCTTCTTCGCCGTAAACGCCTTTTGGATCTTCAAGATACTTCAAGTCAAATTTCGCAAATTTCCAGTGAGGCGTCCAGCCGGTCACAATAATCGGCTCTTCATTTTCATAGGCTTTCGTCAATTCAGCGCCCATGGCGGCCGATGAAGATTCTACGAGCGTCCAATCGTCCAATCCGTATTCTTCAATCGCTCTTTCCGTTGCTTTCATCACGCCGGCGCCAGGCTCAATGCCAATGATCTGGTAATTGGTTCCTTCGCCTGCAGACGATGCTCCGTTATCGTCATCGCCAGCGGTATCCACATCATTTCCTCCGCCGCACGCTGCAAGCGCGAGCGCCAGGCCGAGCGCAAGCAGCAAGAGCAGCCATGATTGTTTCTTTTTATTTGACAAAACAGCATTCCTCCTCAATGATTTTTTTGTTTGCCTAAATTTTGCGTAATGCGGTCGAGAATAATCGCCAGTATGACAATGGCCAGACCGGCTTCAAATCCAACGCCTACGCGAATTTGTGAAACGGCTCGGTAGACGTCTGCGCCAAGCCCCGGAGCGCCGACGAGCGAGGCGATGACCACCATCGATAAAGCGAGCATAATGCTTTGGTTGACACCGGCCATGATCGTGGGCGTCGCCAGCGGCAATTGAACTTTGATCAGCTTTTGTCCGGTCGTCGCGCCAAAAGCTGTCGATGCTTCGACTAAATCTTCCGGCACCTGGCGTATGCCGAGGTTGGTGAGGCGAATCGTCGGAGGCATCGCAAAGACAACAGAGGCGATGACTCCAGGCACCATGCCGATTCCAAAAAATAAAATGGACGGAATTAAATATACGAATGCCGGCATCGTCTGCATGAAATCCAAAATCGGCGTCAGCACATTTTTAAGCTTGTCGCTTTGCGACATCCAAATGCCGAGCGGCACGCCAATGATAAATGTAATGAGAATGGAAGTGATGACGAGCGCAATCGTCTGCACCGTCGCGTCCCAATAGCCAAGATTTTCAATGAGCAGAAGGCCGGCAAGCGTAAAGAGAGCAATGGTCCATCTGCTGGTGTACCATGCGATCCCTGCAATTATCAGAATGAGGACAAGCGCAGGCACACTTGAAAAAATCATGACAAAAAAGTCAACGATCGAACCGATAAGATTTGAAATAAGCTGAAAGAGGCCTTTGAAGTTCGTCTGCAAAAAATCAACGAATGCTTCGGTCCATTCATCTAATGGAAGTTTTGGCAGCCATTCATTCATGATTGCTGCACCCCATTTCCATTAATGACGCTTTCGTTTCCGGCAAGCGCTGCGATGACTGTGCCATTGACGATAATTCCTTTGAGTTTGTTCTGTTCGTCAATGACCGGCAGGGGCAGCGGATGGCTTGACATTTTATCATACATGTCAATGATCAGCGTGTCGGGAGTCACCGTAGGCAAATCTTTGATCATGACGCTTTCCAGCGAAGCATTTTGCTTGATTGCATCAGATGCTGCCTGTGCGGTTACCGCGCCGACAAGACGATGCTGTTTGTCAACGAGATAAAGGCTGGAAACTCCGCTTGCCCGCATCATTTGCAAAGCGACGCGCGGCCCGCGATCGAATGTCAGCGTCTCCGGACGGATCATGACGTGCTGCGCCGTTAATACTTTGGAAATGTCGATGTCTTCCACAAATCGCTCCACGTAGTCATCCGCCGGATGAATCATAATTTCTTCAGGAGTTCCGATTTGCACGATTTCTCCGTCTTTCATTAAAGCGATTCGATCCCCCAATTTCAGCGCTTCATCCAGATCGTGGGTAATAAAAATGATTGTCTTTTCCATCTTTTGCTGCAATTCAATCAATTCGTCCTGCATGTCTTTGCGAATGAGCGGATCGAGTGCAGAAAACGCTTCGTCCATCAATAGGACATCAGGGGCATTTGTCAATGCTCTTGCAAGGCCGACGCGCTGCTGCATGCCGCCGCTCAGTTCTGAAGGGTAGCTGTTTTCATAACCTTCCAATCCGACAAGTTTAAGCGACTCCTGCGCTTTTTTGAGCCGTTCCGCTTTCTTGACGCCTTGCACTTCGAGGCCATAAGCTGCATTTTCCAGCACGGTGCGGTGCGGAAAAAGGGCAAAGCGCTGAAAAACCATGCTCATTTTTTTGCGGCGCACTTCGCGCAGCTCTTCTTTTTTCATCTTGACGACATCTTGCCCGTCAATATAAATGTTTCCGTCCGTCGGTTCAATCAGGCGATTGAGCAGACGCACGAGCGTCGATTTCCCGCTGCCGGACAATCCCATAATAACGAAGATTTCACCGGGATATACTTCAAATGATGCTTTGTTGACGCCGACTGTCAAGCCCGTTTCCTGCAGAATTTCCTGTTTGGTCTTTCCGCTCTTTAGCAGTTTTAACCCTTGTTTTGGGTTTCTGCCAAAAATTTTTGTTACATTTTCAACTTTTATAATCGGCTCTGGATCAGACAATATTTTCACCTCAAACTTAATTATTCAATTGTATCCCCTTTGAACGTGTACTTATTAAGTATACTTGGACAATGCAGAACAGCACAAACCGCTTTACATTCAAAATACCCGTATATCCCGCAATGATGAAAACATTGAAAGATTCACATCCAAAATATGCCTACTTTTGTTGGATTCCTGCAAAATGCTCTTCATTTCAAGTATGCGCGCAACAGATAAGAAATATGTCCCGGGCCCTTCAATGAAAAAGCGGCAAGCATTGACGCTCGCCGCTTTCGTCTATTTTTCACAGGCTTCCAATTTCATTGACTTTTGACCACATTTGACACCTTCATCAAAAGCTTTCCGATACAGTTCAGCCATGTACATGTAAACGATTTGCTTCGTCTTTGCGTCTGAATCCAGCATGTCCAAGTGCGACAGGCATTTTTCGATTGTCGCGTTTTTTAAGCTATACTTCTTGTTCATAGGGGATCCTCTCCCTATTCGTATTTATTTGTCAGTATAGCGCAAGTTTTTGTCGAAATTTTTGCAAAAAGTTAACAAAAAGATTACAACTTTTGGAAAAGGCGAAATTCGTTCTGCGGCAATCTTCATTGCTGCAAACGCTGAAGGCGTTCAAATTCTTCAATCCGATTGCGCACTGCATCTGGAATCGGCGTTGGTTTTAAGGTTTTCGGATCAATGCTCACATAAACAATTTCCGCCGTGATGAGCGGGTCTTTTTCCTCTGTACGAGTGATGACAAATTCGTTCACAAAGCTGGTGCGGCCTAACTTCACCGTGCGGACCCAAACATCGAGCACGTCTCTCAGCCTTGCCGGCTGTTTGTATTCAAGCGTCGATTTCGCCAGGACGAAATCAAAGGCCCCGTCGGATAACAAATGGCCAAGCTTGAGCCCTTCATTGAAATATTCACCGATTGCGATATCGAGATAGGTCATGTAATGGGCATTAAATACAATTTTCTGTCCATCGATTTCCGAATAGCGCACTTTAATTTGCGATTTAAACTGATAGCCTTCCAAAGCCGTCCACTCCTTTTGATTTATTTCCGTATAGTTGTTAGTTTAGCACAACGTTTTTTCTGTTTAAAACGTCCGCTGCTCCAGCTGCTCGATGCGTTTGCGCACGAGATCGGGCACAGGCTTGGATTTTTTCGTTTTCGGATCAATGCTGACGTAAATGAATTCGGCGGTAAGCAGCGGCTCCGCTTCACCTTCCCGCGTAATTGCGAATTCCGCCGTCATGCTTGCCCGGCCGATATCCGCCGTTCGGCACCAAATTTTTAAGCGATCATCCATCGTTGCGGAACGTTTAAAGTCCATCGTGCATTTTGCGAGCACAAAATCAAAAATGCCCTGCCGCGACAGTTTGCGCGGATCCAGATTCAATCCTTGCCGGTAATAGTCGCTGATTCCGATATCAAGATAAGTTAAGTAATGCGCATTGAAAACGACATTTTGCACATCGATTTCCGCATAGCGAACGCGGATGTCTGTCGAAAAGCGAAATCCTTCCACTATTGTTCCTCTCCTTTTTTGCTTTCATTTGCCATCGTAGCGCACCTCCAGCAATTTGACAACGCTTTCAACGGTTTCCGTTGGCTGGAAAAAGTTTCTTTATGGCTAAAAAGGCAAAACCCGATTTCTGAAGAATAGTTTAGTAAGAGAAGCAGACGGCTGCGGCTGGCTTGTTTTGCTTCATAGATATGCTTATACGTTCGGCGATTTGCGGTTTTTCCGTGGTAAAATAAAATATAGAAAGGAGTCAGTGGCCATGAAAAAATTGTTTGCGCTGTTGGATGAGCGCTACGAAGAGATGGTTCGGCTTCGCCGGCATTTTCACCAGCATCCAGAACTGTCGTTTCAAGAAGTCGAAACGCCGAAGTGCATTGCAGCCTACCACCGCGAACTCGGGCATGAAGTGCGGACGAATGTGGGCGGAAGAGGAGTCGTCGCAATATTAAAAGGCGCGAAGCCGGGAAAAACAATCGCTTTGCGTGCCGATTTCGATGCGCTTCCGATTCAGGAAGAGCGCGATGTGCCTTATCGGTCAAAAGTTCCCGGCGTCATGCATGCCTGCGGCCATGACGGGCATACCGCCCAGCTGCTCGGGCTTGCCAGCGCGCTCAATCAAATGAAAGAAGACTTGCACGGCACAATTGTGTTCATTCACCAACATGCTGAAGAAGTGCCTCCCGGCGGAGCGATTGCCATGATTGAAGACGGCTGCCTAGAAGGCGTTGATGCCATTTTTGGCGCCCATTTGTGGGCCGCCGATCCGTATGGCGCCGTGGCAACGAAACCGGGCCCATTGATGGCGGCAGCGGATCGCTTTGACATTGAAATACAAGGGAAAGGCGGCCATGGAGCGAATCCGCATACGGCGAAAGATTCGATTGTGATTGCTTCGCAGCTCGTGTTAAATTTGCAGCAGATCGTCAGCCGCCGCGTAAACCCGCAAGATCCAGCGGTTGTGACTGTCGCTTCGTTTGATGCGGTGAATGGGTTTAACATTATTGCCGATCGCGCAAAATTATCAGGCACGGTTCGCACATTTAATGAAAAGACGCGGGCATTTATCGAAAATGAAATTGAACGCATCACAAAAGGGACATGCGTCGCAGCCGATGCAGCGTACGTTTATCGCTATACCCAAGGCTATCCAACGCTTATCAATGATGAAGCGATGGCCCAATATGTGATGGAATGCGCAAAACAGGTTCCAGAAGTGTCTAAAGTGCAATTGGCTGAACCGCACATGGGCGCGGAAGATTTCGCTTATTATTTGCAGCATGTGCCCGGAGCATTTTTCTTTGTCGGTGCAGCGGATCCCGATTGGGACATCGTTTATCCGCATCATCATCCGAAGTTCTCAATCTATGAAAAAGCAATGCTTCTGTCCGCAAAAGTGCTTGGCGCAGCTGTGCTGTCCTACAGCCATGCTGATTAAGGCAACAAAAAAACAGTCCCTGGTGAGAGGACTGTTTTTTTGTGTGTGCATAAATGTGATGAATGTGAGGTTTTATTCGATGGCTTTGCGTAAGCAATGCTCGCATTCATTCATGTATGACTCGTGCATTTCTTCAATTTCTCTCCCGCATTCAGTGCAAATCTTTGCGGGCATGTTTCGGAAAAATTCCATTGGCTTGCCTAGCATGACTACCCCTCCGCTTTTTGAAGTTATTTATAGTGTATTATAACATCTCCAAAAAATCAACCATCTGTTATAAAACAAAATAAAATAGTTCAATAGTCCCTAAAGAAACAAAAATTCGACTGTTATCTAGAAAATACTAATCCCTTTTTCGTGAAAAACTCTATTAGTCTTTAAAGATCAGGAAAAATGTAGTAGAATTGGTAAAAAAGTGTTGAAACGTTGGGAATTTTTTCACGGAAGGGGATCGAAAGTGAAAAAGACGGATAAAAAAAGCAGAGTTTCGCAGAAAACCGGCAAATTCGTCATTTCTTCAGCTTTTGCCGCTGGAGCTCTGTTTGCTGCGCCGATGATCGGAGAAGCGGCATTAGGCGATCGGACCCTTAAAGAAGGCATGCAGCATGGGGATGTCAAAGAGCTGCAAGAGGTTTTAAAATCTAAAGGCTATTTTACATATCATACATCCACCGGGTATTTTGGTTCGATTACGAAAGATGCACTCATCCGTTTTCAACGGGATCATAATTTGCCAGCGACTGGCATTGCCGATGCCGCCACCATTCGCGCTTTGCAAGCGCAGGCTCCGAAACCTGCAGCATCATCAAGCGCGAGCGGCCAGCTGAACGTCAATCAGGTCCTGCGAAAAGGATCGCGCGGTGCTCAAGTGAAGCTGCTGCAAAACAAGTTGAAAGCAGC
>CALKAO010000029.1 GCA_937983115.1 uncultured Caryophanales bacterium | reverse complement strand
GAGCCTTATATGTTTTTCAATGAAATTCGGCGTCTTATGTTATAATAGACTCGTAAATTGAAGACGATTAGAAAACCATGTGGGGGAGATCGGCGATGCAACAATACACCCCGATGATTCAACAATATTTGCGAATCAAGGCACAGTACCAAGATGCCTTTTTATTTTTTCGCTTGGGCGATTTTTATGAACTTTTTTTTGAAGATGCGATTAAAGCGGCAAAAGAATTGGAAATTACATTAACCAAACGCGACGGCGGAACCGATGAGCCGGTTCCAATGTGCGGCGTTCCACATCATTCTGCAGAAATGTACATCGCCCAATTAATAGAAAAAGGCTATAAAGTGGCGATTTGTGAACAGATGGAAGATCCGAAGCAAGCGAAAGGCGTCGTTAAACGCGAAGTTGTTCAAGTGATAACTCCAGGCACGGTGATGAGCCAGTCCATGATGGATGAAAAACAAAACAATTTTATTGCGGCTGTCACGCCATTTAGCCGCGTTCAATTTGGCGCAGCGATCAGCGATTTGTCAACAGGGGAAAATTACTTGACAATGGTCAACGACGGATTTGAAGAATTGATTCACGTTCTTTCCGGCATGAATGTAAAAGAAGTGATCGTTGCATCGGATTTTCCTAAAAAAGAAGAGCAGGAATTAAAAAAGATCTTTCAAGCTGCGATTTCCTATGAAGATGAAACTTCCATTCCTGAAAAGTTTCGCAATGTCATTCGACACTTATCAAAAGAACAGGAAATCGCAACGTTTGGAAGATTGTTGAACTACTTGTTAAAAACACAGAAGCGGGCACTGGAGCATTTGCAGCCTGTCGAAATCTTAAACCAAGCGGATTATATGAAAATTGATCTTTATTCCAAAAGAAATTTAGAATTAGTGGATACGATTCGCAAAAAAGGAAGAAAAGGCTCGCTTGTTTGGCTGTTGGATCAAACGGTTACAGCAATGGGCGGCCGGTTATTGACAAAATGGATTGAAAGGCCTTTAGTTGACCGCAAACAGATCGAAAAGCGTCTGGATATCGTAGAATGTTTGTCCGAGCAATTTTTGCTGCGCGAAGAATTAAAAGAATTATTAAAAGGAGTTTATGACATCGAGCGATTAGCTGGCAAAATCTCCTATGGAAATGTGAATGCCAAAGATTTGGTGCAGCTGAAAAAAACGCTTGAAGTTTTGCCGCAAATGATTCAGCTCTGCCATGAATTCCGCCATCCTTCATTAACCGAATATGCTGAACGGATGCCTGTGCCCGGCCGATTGGCGGACAAGCTGAATCGCGCTCTTGTTGAAAACCCGCCAACTTCAATAAAAGAAGGAGGAATGATTCGCGATGGATATAACGAACAGTTGGATGAATATCGAGAAATCAGCATCAATGGCCGGGAATGGATTAAAAATTTGGAACAAAAGGAAAGGGAAAAAACAGGGATAAAATCATTAAAAATCGGTTTTAACCGAGTTTTTGGCTACTATATTGAAGTGACAAAAGCGAATTTGCATTTGTTGAAAGAAGGGAAATATGAACGAAAACAAACTTTGGCGAATGCGGAAAGGTTCGTTACGCCTGAATTAAAAGAAATGGAAATGAAAATTTTGCATGCCGAAGAAATGCTTGCTGATTTAGAATATGAGCTTTTTTTAGAATTAAGAGAAGAAGCAAAAGCGCATATTCCCCAGCTGCAAATGATTGCTAAATTAATCAGCGAAATCGATGTGCTGCAGAGCTTTGCTGCAGTCAGCGCCGAAAACCGCTATGTAAAACCAGAATTTAATAAAGAGGGGATCGTTGCCATTAAAGACGGCAGGCATCCCGTTGTGGAACAAATGCTGACAGAACAATCGTTTGTGGAAAACGATATTTTTTTGGATCAAGAAAAACAAATGCTGCTCATTACAGGTCCGAATATGTCGGGAAAAAGCACGTATATGCGGCAGCTCGCTTTAATTGCGATCATGTCGCAAATCGGATGTTTCGTTCCAGCAGCAAAAGCCAACTTGCCTATTTTTGATCAAGTGTTTACTAGAATTGGAGCCGCAGACGACTTAGTGAGCGGACAAAGCACGTTTATGGTAGAAATGCTGGAAACGCGGTATGCCGTAATGAATGCAACGAAAGACAGCCTGATTTTACTCGATGAAATCGGAAGAGGGACTTCAACGTATGATGGAATGGCGCTGGCGCATGCGATTATCGAATATATTCATGATGAAATCGGCGCCAAAACATTGTTTTCAACCCATTACCACGAGTTGACAGCACTTGAAGAACAGCTGCCCCGTCTGCAAAATGTTCATGTAAAAGCAGTGGAAGAAAACGGCCGAGTTGTTTTTTTACATAAAGTGCACGAAGGCGCTGCGGATGAAAGCTACGGCATTCACGTCGCCCAATTGGCAAATCTCCCGGAAAAATTGATTTCGAGAGCAAAAGTCATTTTGCAGCAGCTGGAAGAAGAAAATCAGCAAAATGAGCCGAGTTTCGGCGCCGGTGAACAGCTGTCCTTTTTTATAATGGATAATGAGGTTGAAAAACCGTCGAAAGTTGATAAAACGATCGCTCGTGAAATCGCATCGTTGAATTTATTGAACATGACGCCGATTGAAGCGATGAATGTTTTGCATCAATTGCAGGAAAAAGTGACAAGCGGTTTAAACAAGAGGTGAGCTTATGGCTAAGATCATCGTATTGGATGAACAGCTCGCAAATCAAATTGCAGCTGGCGAAGTGGTTGAAAGGCCTGCATCGGTTGTAAAAGAATTAGTTGAAAACTCCATTGATGCGAATAGTTCAATGATTAAAATTGAAGTGGAAGATGGCGGTTTGCAAGCGATTCGAGTGACTGACAACGGCGACGGGATCGCAAAAGAAGAATGCAGACTTGCGTTTGAGCGGCATGCAACGAGCAAAATTCAGCATGAGCGCGATTTGTTTTCCATTCGTTCGCTCGGGTTTCGCGGCGAAGCGCTCCCCAGCATTGCTTCGGTCTCAAGAACCGAAGTCAAGACATGCACAGGCGATGGGCCTGGCACGCATATGATCTTGGAAGGCGGAGAATTCAAGCATATTTCGCCTGCACCAAGCCGAAAAGGGACAGAAATTCATGTCAGCCGCCTTTTTTTTAATACGCCTGCACGATTAAAATATTTAAAAACCGTCCATACTGAATTAGGAAATATAACAGATATTGTCAATCGTTTAGCATTGGCTCACCCGGAAATTTCGTTTGAGCTGATCCATAATGGAAAACCGCTTTTGAAAACGGATGGAAAAAATGATTTATTGCAAGTGATTGCAGCGATCTATGGGTTTTCCGCAGCAAAAAATATGCTGGCTGTTCAAAATCAGTCATTGGACTTTACAATTTCCGGATTTTCAACGAAGCCAAATGAAACCAGGGCTTCGCGAAAATATATGTCACTGTTTGTCAATGGAAGATATATCCGCCATTTTGCATTAGCCAATGCGATTATGGACGGCTATCATACGTATCTTCCGGCCGGCCGTTATCCGATATCGGTTGTGCACATTGGGATGGATCCATCCTTAGTCGACATTAACGTTCATCCAGCCAAGCTTGAAGCGAGAATAAGCAAAGAGCAGGAACTGATGGAACTGCTTAAAAAATCCATTCGGGAAGCGCTGCAAAAAACAAATATAATACCGAAAGCAGCCATGCCGAAACCAAAAAAAGAAGATGCAGAACAAAAAGCGCTGTCTTTTCATTTTCAGCGGAAAAAATCTGAAAAAGAAGCCGTTCGGCATCTTTTGAACGATGAGCTGTTTCAAAGGGCAACTGAAAAAATCGAAGATGCCCCCGACCGGGGTGAATCGTTTGCAAAAGAAGCGCCAGCGGACGCTTTTTTGACAGGTGAGAAAGAGGAAAGAGATGGGATTCCAGCATTATATCCCATCGGACAAGTCCATGGCACATACATCGTTGCTCAAAACGAACAAGGCCTTTACTTAATCGATCAGCATGCAGCGCAAGAACGCATCAAATATGAATATTTTTTTGAAAAATTGGGCGAAACCGCTCGGGAGCTGCAAGAACTTCTCGTTCCGCTGACATTCGAATTCAGCAATCAAGAAGCGCAATGGATCGAAAAAAACATGGCTGAATTGAAAAAGCTCGGCATTTGCTTGGAGCGTTTTGGCGATAAAACGTATTTGGTTCGTTCACATCCTTCCTGGTTTCCGAAAGGCAAAGAAGAAGAGGCCATTCGTGATATCATTGAATTGGCGCTCGAAGAAAAAACGTTCGATTTAAAGAAGATGCGTGAAGAGACAGCGATTATGATGGCTTGCAAACGTTCGATTAGAGCCAATCAATTTTTATCGCAAGACGACATGGTTTCATTGCTCGAATCGCTTAGAAGCTGCCGTGACCCTTATACTTGCCCTCACGGCCGCCCGGTCATGATTCACTTTTCTACATATGAACTGGAAAAAATGTTTAAGAGAGTGATGTGAACGCGAATGAAAGAGCGGCTTCTCGTCATTGTCGGGCCGACTGCGGTTGGAAAAACAGAGCTGAGCATACAAATCGCGAAACGATTTAACGGCGAAGTTGTAAGCGGCGATTCGATGCAGATTTATCGGGGGCTGGATATTGGAACAGCAAAAATTGCGAAAGATGAAATGCAAGGCATCCCCCACCATATGATTGATATCAAGGATCCGGATGAATCCTTTTCTGCCAGCGAATTTCAAAACGAAGCCCGTGCAGCGATTGCTGACATTCATCGCCGAAACAAACTCCCTATTCTTGTCGGCGGCACCGGGCTTTACGTTCATGCGATTACCCACGATTATCAATTTACAAACACCGGAGCAAATGAGGCTTTTCGAAATGAGATGGAAGCTTTTGCTGGTCGGTATGGAAATAAAGCGCTTCATGAAAAGTTAAAGCATCGCGATCCCGAAAGTTATCGTTCGATTCATCCGAACAATCGCAGACGAGTGATACGGGCTTTGGAAGTGCTGGAACAGACCGGAAAACCGTTTTCGCATTTTCAAAGCAAGTCAAAAACACTGATCTATGAGGCTATTTTCATCGGTTTGACAATGGAAAGGGAGGTTTTATATGCGCGAATCAATCAGCGTGTTGATCAAATGATTGAAAAAGGCTTGCTGGCTGAAGCCTATCAACTCTATAAAAAAAATAAACATAGCCAAGCTGCACAAGCCATAGGGTATAAAGAACTTTTTTTATATTTTGATGGAACTCTGTCAAAAGAAGAAGCGATTTCATTGTTAAAAAGAAATTCGCGCAGATATGCAAAAAGACAATTCACATGGTTTAAAAATAAAATGAACATCACTTGGTTTGATATGACGGAAAATCAAAGCAAAAAAAAGCAGGAAATCATGAAATATGTTGCAGGAAAGTTGCATTGTTTAGAGAAACAGTAATAAAGAGGATTGGAAAAGAGGAGGACTATAAATGAAGCAGCAAGTCAACATTCAAGATCAATTTTTAAACACGCTTCGACGTGAAAATATTTTTGTTACCGTTTATTTAATGAACGGCTTCCAATTAAAAGGTTTAGTCAAAGGATTTGATAACTTTACCGTGATTTTGGAAGCGGAAGGCAAACAGCAGCTGATCTATAAACATGCGATCTCTACATTTACACCGAGCAAAAATGTCCAGCTTTCTTTAGAAGGTTAATTGAAATGCAGCAGTTTGCGGCAAAAAATGAATAGCGGGCCATTGCTCTTGATTAAGAAGATGAAAATCGTCAGTATAGGCGGATTCAAACGGGATTCGCAGAGAATCGGCGCCATCGCCGGGAGGCCGAGGATTTGCCGAATGGAATCCTCGCAGCCAGCCCTGCAGCAAAACCAATTGAACTTTCCTGTGCGGCGCGTGTTGATTACCCGTGGAAATAAGCCGATCTGGCGATTTTCGGGTTTTTGCCGCTATTTCAATGTTATCGGCCTGGGCGTTTGTCACACATTTCACGATTCGCCGTATAATAAATAGCATGATGACGAAAGGTGAGGTGACGCTTCATGGCCAGTACGACAATTAAAAAAACAAACGGACAAATCAATATTGTTCTCAACCAAGAAATACGAAATGAAAAGCCGGCGCTGATTGATGACACGTTTTTATCGAAGCATTATCCTCTAGACAGAATTCAACGGGAATTGCATATGCTGGTCGGAATGAGAGAAGTAAAACGGCTCATTCATGAAATTTATGCATGGATTTATATCAACCAGTGCCGCCGCAAGTTTGGATTGAAGCAAGAAAAACAAGCGCTGCATATGCTTTTTAAAGGGAATCCCGGGACTGGAAAAACGACGGTGGCAAGGTTGTTGGCCCAGCTCTTTCATGAAATGGATGTTTTGTCAAAAGGGCATTTAATTGAAGTTGAGCGTGCAGACTTGGTCGGCGAATACATTGGGCATACTGCGCAAAAAACGAGAGAGCTGTTGAAAAAAGCCCAAGGTGGAATTTTATTTATTGATGAAGCTTATTCGTTGGCTAGAGGCGGAGAAAAGGACTTTGGCAAAGAAGCCATTGACACGCTTGTGAAAGCAATGGAGGACAATCAGCATGATTTTATTTTAATCCTGGCCGGCTATCCGAAAGAAATGGACTATTTTTTATCATTAAATCCAGGGCTGCCATCGCGATTCCCAATCGTCATGAATTTTCAAGACTATTCGAACGACGAGCTGGTAAAAATTGCGAGAGGAATGGCGCAAGACCGGGATTATCAGATGTCGATAGAAGCGGAATTAAAATTAAAAAATCATCTCGAACGCCACCGGGCAGCGAATCGACATGCGTTCAGCAATGCGCGCTATGTGAGAAACATTATTGAAAAATCCATTCGGAAACAAGCCGTACGCTTGCTAAACAGCGAACATTTTGATCGTCAGCAGCTTATGACATTGTTAGCAGTTGATATGCATTTAGATGATGAAGCGTCATGATCAATTTTATGATGAAAGAAGGATGTCGTTTGAAAGAAAAAGCTTTGCTCGTAGGATGCGAGTTTCCGGATAATCGCGAAAGCTTTGCAGAATCGATGCGCGAACTTCAAGCATTAACAGAATCAGCGAATGGGGAAGTTGTTGCAGTTTTTACCCAGAGTCGTCCGCGCGTGCATCCCGCTCATTATATCGGCAAAGGCAAATTGCAGGAAATTTCAGCTTTTCTTGCAAATGAAAAAATCGATCTTATCATTTTTAATGATGAACTGACAGCGGGGCAATTGCGAACGTTAACGGATATGCTTGGCGCAAAAATCATCGATCGCACCCAGCTGATTTTAGACATCTTTGCTTCTCGCGCGCGTTCGAAAGAAGGACAATTGCAAGTTGAACTCGCGCAGTTAAAATATCTGCTCCCGCGTTTATTTGGAAAAGGTTTGGCTTTATCCCGCCTTGGCGGCGGAATCGGAACGAGAGGGCCGGGAGAGACGCAGCTGGAAACCGACCGCCGGCACATCCGCAAGCGCATCCAGGCGATCGAGGCTCAATTGAATAAAATTGTCAAGCATCGATCTCGCTACAAGGAGCGCAGGAAAAAAAATGATGTGTTTCAGATTGCGCTCGTCGGCTATACAAATGCTGGCAAATCAACTTTATTTAATCGTCTAACGAGCGGCGATGCTTTTACAGAAGATAAATTGTTCGCGACACTTGATCCGTTAACAAGAAAAATGGAGATTTTGCCGAATATCCCTGTTTTGCTGACAGATACGGTGGGATTTATCCAAGATCTGCCGACGGAATTAATCGCTGCGTTTCGCTCAACGTTAGAAGAAGTATCCGAAGCTGATCTGATTTTACACGTAATCGACGCATCCCATCAACATCATACCGGACATGAGCAGACAGTGAATCAATTATTGCATGAACTTGATGCCGGACACATCCCTAAAATTTATGTGTATAATAAAAAAGACCTCATTGAACGGGAGCGGTTTGTTCCGACAGCTTCTGAGGATTCGATCTTCATATCCGCATTTTCGGATGATGACATACGCCAGCTCACCGTTTTGATTCAAGAAAAAGTAAAATCTGCGCTCATCCCTTATACATTGGAAGTTCCAGTGGAAAATGGAAAAATTCTAGCTTTATTGGAATCGAAAACGGTCCTGTCTGAAAAAAGATGGCTGGAAGAACGGCAAATTTTTTCAATGACTGGATTGGCGCCAAAACATATCGCCGACTTAATTTTTGAATTTCAATAGAAAAGGTGAAAAACATGTACAGGCATCTAGAGTATGGCCAACAATTAAAACGAATCGCAGAGGACATTGAAGATACGATAGAACCTTTGTGCAAGCGAATCGACAAAATTGCGGAAGCCAATCAATTTCGCGTATTGCAGGCTTTTCGCCACAATCAAGTGAGTGATTATCATTTTACTCCTTCAACAGGCTATGGCTATGATGATGTCGGCAGAGAAACGCTGGAAAATGTGTATGCTGAAGTGTTTGGAGCGGAATCAGCCATTGTCCGTCCGCAAATCATGTCCGGCACTCATGCCATCGCAATTGCGCTTTATGGAGTGCTAAGACCGGGCGATGAACTTTTATACATATCCGGGGAGCCGTACGATACTTTGCATGAAGTGATTGGATTGCGGGGCGAGCGTAACGGCTCATTGCAGGAGTTTGGCGTCCGCTATAATGATGTGCCGATGAATGACGAAGGCATCGATTTGCAAAAGGTGAAAGCCAGCATTAATGAGAATACAAAAGTGATTGGCATTCAACGCTCCAAAGGTTATGCAAATCGGCCGTCAATAACAATCGAAGCGATTCAAAAAGCGGTGTCTTTTGTCAAATCAATTAAACCTGATGTGATCGTATTTGTAGATAATTGTTATGGCGAATTCATAGAGGAAAAAGAACCTTGCCATGTTGGGGTTGATTTAATCGCTGGTTCGCTCATTAAAAATCCGGGCGGGGGAATCGTAAAGACCGGCGGTTATATTGCTGGGAGAAAAGAACTCGTTGAACAGTGCGCCCATCGTTTTTCAGCGCCTGGAGTAGGCGCTGAAATCGGCGCGACATTGTATAGTTTATTAGAGATGTACCAAGGGCTTTTTTTAGCGCCAATCATCGTTTCACAAGCGTTGAAAGGCGCCGTTTTTGCGAGTGCGATTCTAGAGCGATGCAGCTATGAAGCGTTTCCAAAATGGAATGAAAAAAGAGGGGATCTCGTTCAATCGGTGCAATTTGCGAATGCCGATGAAATGATTGCGTTTTGTCAAGCGATTCAATCTGCGTCACCGATCAATTCGCATGTCACCCCTTATCCAAGTGAAATGCCTGGGTATGATGATGAGGTGATTATGGCAGCTGGCTCTTTTATACAAGGTTCAAGCATTGAGCTGTCGGCAGACGGTCCAATTCGCCCACCATATGCGGCTTATATTCAAGGCGGATTGACATACAGCCATGTAAAAATAGCGATTTTGCATGCACTTGATGTGCTGGCGCAGAAAGGCTATGTCACGTTTGAGGAAGAAAAAGCGAAATATTAGCATACGCTTTTTGGTGGTGAAAAGCCGTTGAGCTCATTCAGCTTAACGGTTTTTTCAATGGTTTTTCCTGAAAGGCTGAGCATCAATGAAAGACAATTTGAATGATATTTTTTAAAGAAAAGAATAAGCTTTTAGTAAATGGAACGAATAAAGAAAGGCTAATTCCAAATGAGAAAAAGATGGCTGGCATCCTTTGTCATTTTTTTATGTTTCACTGCTTTTTTTTATATCAACAACCATTGGATCGCAATCAGTGAATACGAGATTCAATCAGACAATCTGCCAAGTGATTTTTCGGGAATGAAAGTTGTCCATTTGTCAGACTTGCATGATGCGGCATTTGGCGGCAAGCAAAAGCGGATCATTCAAAAAGTAAAAAAAGAAAATCCTGATTTCATCTTTTTTACCGGTGATTTGATTGACAGCAACCGGTATGACTTAACGAACAGCTTGCATGTGATCGAAGGTTTGGCAAACATTGCTCCCGTTTATTGCGTGCTCGGCAATCACGAAGTGGCGTCGAATCAAGTGAATGAAATCGTTCAAGCGCTTCAGAAGAGAGGGGCAGCCGTTTTACAAAATGAAGCTCTGACGATAGAACGAAATTCCCAAGAAATTGTGATCGGAGGCATTGACGATCCGCTGATGCGAATTTCAGAGCAGCAAGATGAGAAAACGATCGTTAAATCAAATGTAGAGCGAACATTCCATCATCTGGATGAACAGAAATTTAAGCTGCTTTTGTCTCATCGGCCTGAGTTTTTTGGCGTGTACGCGGATCAAAACATCGATGTTGTGTTTAGCGGCCATGCACATGGCGGGCAGATTCGCCTGCCATTTGTCGGCGGGCTGTTTTCATCAGGACAAGGCTGGCTTCCAAAATTTACATCAGGCGTTTATACTTTTCAATTAACCAATATGGTGGTCAGCCGGGGATTGGGAAACAGCCACGTACCGTTTCGAATTTTTAATTTTCCGGAAATTGTTGTCGTTACGATAAAACGATAATAAAAAATTAATATTTTATGAACATAGTTTATTTTTAAGCCTGTTATTGTTTAAAAAAGATGAAAGGCAAGGTTTTTTTCCAAAAATGAAAACGTCAGGCAGATGCGAAAAAATTGTCGAAAAAAGATGAGGAGCTGCCAATGAAATGACGAAAGAAAAGGAAAAAAACAACGATAGACAGCGATCGACAATATGCTTGCATTCAACCGCTGCATTGTTGCGATGAAAGAAATTCAATGTGTTTTTTCAGGCTTAAAATGGCCGTTATACACGCCTAAAATTTCAACTTCGTGAAAAGAGGCATCGATTGTCCGATAGTTTTTGTTTTCCGGCAAAAGAGAATAGCGCGGAAATTGCGAAGACCAAGCGATTCGCCGGATTAAACCGAATCGATTTGAAGCTAAATAAACGGCGGCAATTTGTCCATTGTATTCAGGCTGAACGCTATTGCGAAAGAATACAAGATCGCCATCGTCAATTCCGGCATCTTTCATGGAATCGCCTTTCATGATCAATGCAAAATCCGGCTGCTCGTCTTTTTGAAAGGGAAAATAGACATGCTCAATGATTCGATTTTCATCGGAAGACAAAGGTAAGATGGCTTCGAAAACAGGAATGGTTTTCGTACGTTGATGTTCGGAAGCCGTATTTTTTGGTGGATCCATTTCACTGCTGTCGATAAATCCCGCTTTGATTAGCAATTCATAAATGTCTAATTGATAAGCTGATGCAATTTTTTTTAAAGAGTTAATGGATGGAATCACTTTTTTTCCTGTTTTCCGATTGATTCCGAGCTCTAAATCACGAATATAAGAATGGCCAAGCCCAGTCAACGCTGCAGCCTCGCGCAAAGATAATTTTTTTTCCATTCGCACCGCTTCTAAAAAACTTCCAAGTTCGTTTCTCATTGTTTTTCCTCCACTTGTATTGTATAAAATACAAGAGAAAAGATCAAGTTTTGTAATGTAAACAACACAATGCGTTCTAATGTGTTTTATACAATACTAAACAGGCATAAAAAAAGAGCTGTTTTTAACAGCTTTTTATTGAATTTCACGGTACACGCCAATAACTTTGCCAAGAATCGTACAATGTTTTAAAAGGATGGGATCCATTGCAGCGTTTTCAGGCTGCAAACGTATGTAATCTTTTTCTTTATAAAATCGTTTGACCGTCGCTTCATTTTCTTCTGTCATTGCCACGATGATGTCCCCGTTATTTGCGGTCGGCTGCTGCTTGACAAGGACGTAGTCATTATTGAATATTCCTGCATCAATCATGCTGTCGCCTTCAACAACAAGCATAAACAGCGAATCGTGCGGTGCAAAGCTTTTGGAGAGCAAAAAGTAATCTTCGATGTTTTCAATCGCTGTAATCGGCTGTCCAGCAGTTACTTTTCCGATAATTGGAACTTTGATCGCTTCAGCATCTGTTTCAGTCTTGCTTTTATCCAGAATTTCAATGGCTCTTGGCTTCGTCGGGTCCCGTTTGATAAGCCCTTTTTTTTCTAAACGGGCTAAATGGCCATGCACGGTTGAACTTGACGCCAAACCGACTGCTTCTCCAATTTCTCTCACTGAAGGGGGGTAGCCTTTCGTTTTTACTTCTTCTTTTATAAAATCTAAGATAGCTTGCTGCCTTTTTGAGATTTTGACCATGATGCACCTCATTTCTTATCAAATATTTTGTTTCAGTATATCACATCGAAAGGGCTTATACAAACATAAGTTCTATTTCTGCTGAATAGCCGGCAAGAATCAATGGATTGATTTGGCAGGCGCCGCGGAAGTGTTCAACGGATTTTTGCAACGCTGCATTTATAAATGATGGGAAATTGTTTGATTCTTATGTTAAAATGAAACAAGTTTAATCAGTTATCAAGGGGAGTTGACGTGACGTTGGAACCTGAGTTGAAGCGAATCAATGAACTGGCGAAAAAAGCAAAAACGGAAGGACTGTCAAAAGCAGAAAAAGAGGAGCAAAAAATGCTGCGGGAGCGTTATTTAAAGCGATTTCGGCAAGCATTTGAAAAGCAGCTGCTTGGATTGACTGTGATCGATAAAAAAGGAAATGACGTAACGCCTAAAAAAATTAAAAAGAAAAGTTTAAGACAATAAGCGAAATCGATGACTATTATGATGAGAGAGGTAGATGAAAGAATGACCAAGCAAATTGAAAAGCTAGCGATAAATACAATACGAACGCTGTCAATTGATGCGATTGAACGCGCGAATTCCGGACATCCGGGCATGCCGATGGGAGCTGCTCCAATGGCGTATGCGCTATGGGCTAAAGCCATGAATCACAACCCTGAAAATCCAAATTGGCTAAATCGGGATCGTTTTGTATTGTCTGCCGGACACGGTTCGATGCTGCTATACAGTTTGCTGCATTTATTTGGCTATGATTTGTCGCTTGAAGATTTAAAAAACTTCCGCCAATGGGAAAGCAAAACGCCGGGCCATCCCGAGTATGGCTATACGCCAGGTGTTGAAGCGACAACGGGTCCTTTAGGACAAGGCATTGCGATGGCTGTCGGCATGGCAATGGCAGAACGGCATCTGGCTGCTATGTACAATCGAGAAAATTTCCCCATTATTGATCATTACACGTACAGCATTTGCGGCGATGGCGATCTGATGGAAGGCATATCCGCTGAGGCCGCATCGTTAGCCGGCCATTTAAAATTAGGCCGATTAATTGTTTTGTATGATTCCAATGACATTTCATTAGATGGAGATTTGCATTTATCTTTTTCTGAAAATGTAGCCAAAAGATTTGAGGCCTACGGCTGGCAGGTGCTGCGCGTGGAAGATGGCAATGATTTGGCTGCGATCGAAAATGCGCTGCGTGAAGCGAAAAGCGACGCCTTGAAGCCGACATTAATCGAAGTGAAAACGACGATTGGCTATGGCTCGCCAAATAAAAGCGGAAAATCTGATTCCCATGGCGCACCGCTCGGGGAAGAAGAAACGAAGTTGACAAAACAAAATTACGGCTGGGATTATGCGGAAACGTTTTACGTGCCAGAGGAAGTGAAACGCCATTTTAATGAATTGAAAAACGAAGGCATTCAGAAAGAAAAACAATGGAATGAATTGTTTGAAAAATATAAACAAGCTTATCCGCAGCTGGCAGCTCAGCTGGAAAAGGCGCTAAATGATGAGTTTGCTCAATTGATTGAAAAAGATTTGCCTGTTTTTAAAGAAGGCGAAACGCTAGCGACACGCGAAGCTTCGAGCCGGTTTATCAATGCCATTTCAGAACGGGTTCCCCAGTTTATCGGCGGATCTGCTGATTTGGCAAGTTCAAATAAAACATTGATGAAATCTGAAAACAATTTTTCTGCAGACAATTATGCGGGGCGCAACCTGTGGTTTGGCGTTCGCGAATTTGCGATGGGAGCCGCTTTAAATGGCATGGCGCTTCATGGCGGATTAAAAGTTTTTGGAGCAACGTTCTTTGTATTTTCGGATTATTTGCGGCCAGCGATTCGGCTTGCTGCATTAATGCAATTGCCGGTTACGTACGTTTTTACCCACGACAGCATTGCGGTTGGAGAAGATGGTCCGACGCATGAACCAATTGAGCAGCTTGCTTCGCTTCGCGCAATGCCTGGAATATCCGTCATTCGCCCTGCTGACGGCAATGAAACCATCGCTGCGTGGAGGCTCGCGTTGGAAAGCCGCAATGTGCCGACGGCACTTGTTCTGACGCGCCAAGGAGTTAAAACGATAAAAGGAACGGTTCAAAAAGCATATGATGGCGTAAAAAAAGGCGCCTATATTATTTCTGAAAGCAGCCAATCGGAAGTGGATGCCATTTTGATTGCAACCGGTTCAGAAGTAAATCTGGCGATTGATGCCCAAAAAGAACTTGAAAAAGAAGGCATTTATACAAATGTTGTCAGCATGCCATCATGGGATCGTTTTGAAAAACAGCCGGATGAATATAAACGGGCCATTTTGCCTCCAGCAGTAAAAGCCCGTTTGGCGATTGAAATGGGCGCGTCATTAGGCTGGCGAAAATATGTGGGTGATGCTGGGGAGATTATGGCCATCGATCGTTTTGGCGCATCTGCTCCGGGAGAAACGATTATCAAAAAATATGGGTTTACGGTTGAAAATGTTGTTGCTAAAGTGAAATCGATGCTAAAAAAATAATGCTTGCGAAAAAGCCGCCTGTCGAATAGTGGCGGCTTTTTCGACGAAACTAGTGCATCCTCTCAACATCGTTTGACAAATATTTTTCTGAAAATTCCTTATAATAAAGGTACAATTAGGATTGGGAGGATGGTTTAATGAGACGATATGTCATTTATTTATTAGATCGTGAAGTGGCTAAAAATTATATTGGGAAAGAAAAAATGTTATATCAGTTATTTTACGAAGCAGAAAATAAAATTTCTCCTTATCAATCCGTTGTAAAAAAGCAAATCGATTACATAACGAGGGAGATTCCATTGAATCAATTGCATCAGGCGTTTTTATCTGAACTAAAGCATGTTTTAAAAAGCTATGAACCTGAAAAGTCATATGAGATTCAGATGGATGAACGGATGAGCAGAGCAGTGCTTATCGCCAATCGCAAGCACTTGTCGATCTACGCTTATGGCTCATTTGATTCGGAGGCATCGTTTTTTGAGACGCTGCGCAAAATGGATTCCACTTTTTTAGCGATTGATTTTAAAAACTACCATTATGGGTGGCTGAATCCCTTGAAACGAATGGAGCTTGCATGATGCCGTTTTTAAATTGTCTAGATTCCTTCCTGCTGTTGCTGTACAATCGTATCTGATTGTAGTAAAATGACGGTACTTGCAATTTCAACGTGCGGCTTTATTCAAATTTGGCTGCGGACGCAAGAGAGAGAGAAGGAGGGAGCATGATGTGGGTTTACATTCTCGTCGGCGCACTCTGTTTATTAGCAGGTGTTGCACTCGGTTTTTTCATTGCGCGCAAGTACATGATGAATTATTTAAAAAAGAATCCGCCAATTAATGAGAATATGCTTCGAGTGATGATGATGCAGATGGGGCAGAAGCCTTCGCAAAAGAAAATCAATCAAATGATGAAAGCCATGCAAAGTCAAATGAATAAGCAAAATTAGCACTCAGTTTGAGTGCTTTTATTTTCTCAATGAAGATAGAGGGATTGATCAATGAAAAAGGCTGTATGGATTTTATCGCTTGTGCTCTTCGCCATCGGCTGCAGCCCAATTGATAATGAACAGGAGGGAGAAAGCAAAAGCAGACAGGAGCCGAATGGCCAGTTTGCTGATGAACAAACGAAAGATAAAGAGAATGGGCAATGGGAAGATCATTTAAGCGGAAGCCGCCTCGATGAATCGATAACAGTTGATTCTGAAGGCAACCAAGTTGTTACAAATCCAGATGATTTTTTGGTTGTTTCAAACAAAGAAAGAAACCTGCCTGAAGATTATGAACCTGAAGATTTAGTCATTCCTGATGTTCCGTTCCCGTTCGAAGAACATGCAGAAAAGAAATATATGCGTAAAGAAGCCGCAAAAGCGCTTGAGGAAATGTTTGCAGATGCAAAAGCAAACGATGTGCAATTATATGCGATGTCCGGATATCGTTCATTTGAAAGACAGAAAGCTGTTTATGCTTCAAATGTCAAACGGCTTGGGAAAGACGAGGCGAAAAAAGTCAGCGCTTCTCCAGGACAAAGCGAGCATCAGACAGGTTTGGCCATGGACGTAACAAGCCCCCAAATCGATTACCGTTTAACCGAAGCGTTTGAAAATACCCCTGAAGGGAAATGGGTGTTGGAAAATGCCCATCATTATGGATTCATCATCCGCTATCCGAAAGGAAAAGAATCGATAACCGGCTACAGCTATGAACCTTGGCATTTGCGCTATGTCGGCAAAGAGCATGCGGCATTTATCAAGGAAAATGGCCTGACGTTGGAGGAATATTTGTCCGGCAGCCTGCCGGTTTATCAAGAAAAGAATTAAAAACAACCAGTGGCAAGCGCCTGGTTGTTTTTTTATGATAAAAGCTCTCTGTATGGTTGAATGTCAATTTGTTTTTCGTGCAGTTTTTTAATGAGAAATTTGTGATCGCGCCTTGGAGTCGCCATAATATATCCGCGAATGATCAAATCTTCGCTGAGATGAGTCGCTTTTTCTTTAAGCGCCAGCTCGCCGATTTTGCCGGCAATTTTTTGTTTTGCGACATCTCGGAACGGTTTCGGCACAGGTTCAACCAGATCATTCAACAGCTGTTTTTTTTCGTCTGTCCATAAGTGGAGGGTCTGTTCAATATAATATTCTTGCCAATCTAATATAGATTTTCCGTCGGCTTTCGGCAATCTTTTTAAAAACTTTCGAAACATAAAAAAACCGCCGATGAACATAATGGTAATTAAAAAGACAGACCATAATATAATAAACGCCATAAACCAACTGGACATGAGGGCGTCACCTCTGACAATATTTTTCCTTCCCCCACATTATACGTTTTTCAATAGGAGAGAGGCAAGCCAGCATTGAAAGTGTGATAATAAATTCTTATTGATTTTAATAATACACTTATATTTTACTTATAACCGGTTTGTGATGTAAGATAATATGTGGAGAATGCGCCGCCTTCGACAATTTGTTTAATATCATTTATGATAGGATACGAGGAGGGGAACGTATGTCGAAAAATGATGTTTTTAACGCTAGAAAATCATTTGAATCGAATGGAAAAAAGTACTACTACTATGATTTAAATGCTTTGGAAGAGGCGGGAATTGGAAAAGTATCAAAACTTCCGTATTCCATCAAAGTGCTTCTTGAATCTGTTCTTCGCCAATATGACGGCAGAGTCATTAAAAAAGAGCATGTTGAAAATTTGGCAAAGTGGGGCACAGATGAAGTTAAAGACATCGATGTGCCATTCAAGCCATCTCGCGTGATTCTGCAAGACTTTACAGGTGTGCCGGCGGTCGTCGATTTAGCTGCGCTTCGTGCAGCCATGGCGAAAATGGGCGGAGATCCGAAACAGATTAATCCTGAAATTCCTGTCGATCTTGTCATTGACCACTCGGTTCAGGTCGACATGTATGCTTCACAAGAAGCGCTCGAATTTAACATGAAAAAAGAATTCGAACGAAACCAGGAACGGTACAAGTTTTTAAAATGGGCGCAAAATGCATTTGACAACTATCGTGCAGTGCCGCCTGCAACGGGAATCGTTCACCAGGTGAATTTGGAATATTTAGCTTCTGTAGTTCAAACGGCCGAAGTTGATGGTGAATTGGAAGCTTATCCGGATTCGCTTGTTGGAACCGATTCCCATACAACGATGATCAATGGTTTAGGCGTGCTTGGATGGGGTGTTGGAGGAATTGAAGCGGAAGCCGGCATGCTCGGACAGCCTTCCTACTTCCCTGTTCCTGAAGTGATTGGCGTCAAATTGACGGGAACGCTGCCAAGCGGAACGACTGCAACTGACTTGGCGTTAAAGGTGACGCAAGTCTTGCGAGAGAAAAACGTTGTTGGAAAGTTCGTTGAGTTTTTCGGTCCGGCTCTTTCTTCGATGCCGCTTGCAGACCGTGCGACGGTTTCCAACATGGCGCCTGAATACGGAGCCACTTGCGGATTCTTCCCAGTCGATGAAGAAACGCTTGACTATCTGCGTTTAACTGGCCGCAGCGAAGAGCAAATTAAACTTGTCGAAGACTATTGCAAAGTGAACGGGCTGTTCTACACGCCAGATGCTGAAGACCCAATTTTCACGGACATCGTGGAAATCGATCTTTCAACATTGGAGCCAAGCCTTTCAGGGCCAAAACGCCCGCAAGATTTAATTCCGCTTTCGCAAATGAAAAAAGCGTTTAATGATGCGCTTGTTGCACCGCAAGGCAACCACGGATTTGGCCTTTCAGAAGACGAAATCAACAAAGAAGCTTCTGTAAAGTTTGCTGACGGCCGCGAAGCTGTTATGAAAACAGGTGCAGTAGCGATTGCAGCGATTACGAGCTGTACGAACACATCAAATCCATCCGTGATGCTCGGCGCTGGTTTGCTTGCGAAAAAAGCGGTTGAAAAAGGCTTGAAAGTTCCTCCATATGTAAAAACAAGTTTGGCGCCAGGCTCTAAAGTTGTTACTCAATATCTGAATGATTCAGGTTTGCAAAAATATCTTGATGAGTTAGGCTTTAACACGGTCGGCTACGGATGTACGACTTGCATCGGAAACTCTGGACCTTTGCTGCCTGAAATTGAACAGACCATTTCTGAAAATGATTTAACGGTTGCATCTGTGCTATCTGGAAACCGAAACTTTGAAGGCCGAATTCATCCATTGATTAAAGCGAACTACTTAGCTTCGCCACCTTTAGTCGTTGCATATGCGCTGGCAGGAACAGTAGACTTTGATCTGCAAAACGATTCGTTCGGAAAAGATAAAGATGGCAACGATGTTTATCTGAAAGACATTTGGCCAACACCTGAAGAAATTAAAGAAGTGATGGCGCAAACGGTTACTCCTGAAGTGTTTAGAAAAGAATATGCCCGCGTCTTTGACAGCAATGAAGAATGGAACAAGCTTGAAACGACATCTGAAGAGCTTTATAACTGGGACGAAGATTCAACATATATCCAAAACCCGCCATTCTTCGAAAACTTGTCTTCAGAGCCTGAAGAAATCGAGCCGCTTAAAGGATTAAGAGTTATCGGCAAATTTGGCGATTCAGTCACGACAGATCATATTTCCCCGGCTGGCGCCATCGCGAAAGATATGCCTGCAGGAAAATACCTAATTGAAAAAGGCGTTCGTCCAATTGACTTTAACTCTTACGGCTCGCGACGCGGCAATCACGAAGTGATGATGCGCGGCACGTTTGCAAATATTCGCATTCGCAACCAAGTGGCGCCGGGCACGGAAGGCGGCTGGACGACTTATTGGCCAACAGGTGAAGTCATGCCGATTTATGATGCAGCAATGAAGTATAAAGAAGACAACATTGGATTAGTCGTCATTGCCGGAGAAGATTACGGCATGGGAAGCTCCCGCGACTGGGCTGCAAAAGGCACGAATTTGTTAGGCATTAAAACAGTGATTGCACAAAGCTTTGAGCGCATTCACCGCAGCAACCTCGTCTTGATGGGCGTATTGCCGCTGCAATTTAAATCAGGCGACAGCGCTGAATCGCTCGGTTTGTCAGGCAAAGAAACATTCGAAGTTCAAATTGACGAAAACATTAAACCGCGCCAGCTTGTAAAAGTCATTGCAACAGACGAAAATGGAAATAAAAAAGAATTTGAAGCCATCGCGCGCTTTGATAGTGAAGTTGAAATCGATTATTACCGCCATGGCGGCATTCTGCAAATGGTATTGCGCGAAAAGTTGGCGGCGAAGTAAAGAAGAGAAGAAAGCCTAGCATCTAGTTAGGCTTTCTTTTTTTATTGCGCCTGGCATGGGTGTGTAATCGATAGGGTGCACCGCGAAGGCAGAAGAAGCAGCTAGCTTAACGCAAGGGTGTCTGCGGTGACGATCTGAAGGAAGCGAGCGGCAGACTTCCGGTCCGAGGAACACGAACTTCATATTAGGCGAGGTATTATTGGATGAGTTTGCCAACCAAAACAAAGTCCATTCTGCCGAA
>CALKAO010000028.1 GCA_937983115.1 uncultured Caryophanales bacterium | reverse complement strand
ATCGAATATATACTTTAATGCATGAATGATTAAACAAACAAAAAATGGCAAAACAAACATTCATCAAATGCAAAATCCAGAAGCACCACAAAGCGTGGTGCATCTTGGGACGAAAATTATTTTAATTCGACAACGGTCACCCCGAGTCCCCCTTCTCCTTCCCGCCCAAACCGCATTGACTTGACATGCGGATGATTTTTCAAAAGTTCATGGACGCTTTTTCGCAATGCGCCCGTCCCTTTTCCGTGAATGATTGCAACTTTGGAATAGCCCGCAAGCACCGCATCATCCAAATACCGATCCACTTCAATTTTTGCATCTTCATACCGCTTTCCGCGCAAATCCAATTCGGTTTTCACCGCGGCTTTATTGTTTTTTAGCGACACAAATGCGCGTTGTTCTTGCTGTTTTTCCGAGGCCCGCTTTTTCAATTGCGAAGCTTTAACATTGATTTTCATCATGCCGACTTGAACGAGGTATTCATCGTCGCGAATGCGTTCAACGATTGACCCTTGTTGAGATAGATGAAGCAGTTCAACTTCATCGCCAATCGCAAATTCCTCAGTTTTTTCCAGCGGCTGTATATCTTGCTTTTCATTGACAAGTTGAAGCGAAGCTTCTTCTAAGCGTTTTCTTGCTTCGATGAACTGATGTTCTTTTGCCCCCCGTATTTGATACTCGCGGAGTTCGCTTATAATCGCTTCAGCTTCTAGTTTCGCCCGTTCAACCGCTTTCTGCGCTTTTTGTTCAGCTTGTTTCAATATCTGCTCTTCTTTTTGTTCAATCGCTTTTAGTTGTGTTTCATATTTTTGCTTGGCCAACTCTGCTTGAGCGCGGATTTCCTCCGCCTGTTCCAATTGCCGCTGCGCTTCATTTTTTGTTTTTTCCAATTCAATAATCATGTTGTCAACACGAGCTGCATCGCTTGTGACTTGGCGCTTTGCCGATTCAATCAGCTCACCCGGCAAGCCAAGCCTTTTTGAAATTTCAAAAGCATTGCTTCGGCCGGGAACGCCAATAAGCAGCTTGTATGTTGGTTTTAATGTTTCAACGTTGAACTCAACGCTGGCATTAATGACTCCATTTCGGTTATATGCGTATGCTTTTAATTCGCTGTAATGGGTCGTTGCGATGCATCGCGCGCCTATGCGATGAACGTAATCCAATATCGCAATGGCAAGCGCAGCCCCTTCTTCCGGATCCGTCCCAGCGCCCAGTTCATCAAACAACACTAAACTTTTATCATTAATGCGTTTCAAAATGGAAACGATATTTGTCATATGCGATGAAAACGTGCTGAGGCTCTGTTCTATCGATTGTTCGTCCCCGATGTCAGCATAAATATGTTCAAACACCGCGGCTTCAGAACCTTCGGCGACTGGAATTTGGAGCCCCGCTTGAACCATCAGCGAAAGCAAACCGACCGTTTTTAACGTGACCGTTTTCCCGCCCGTATTCGGCCCCGTGATGATTATCGCTGTGTACGGACCGCCCAGTTCAAGTGAAATCGGAACGACTTCATCATCCGGAATCAGCGGATGGCGCGCTTTATTAAAACGCAGGCAGCGATTTTTATTCAGTTTCGGTTTCGTCGCCTTTATTTTTTTTGCATGCAGCGCTTTTGCAAACACAACGTCCAATGCCGCCAATGTTTCAGCATTCGCAAGCAATGCTTCTGAAAATGAAGCCACTTTTTCCGACAGTTCGGTCAAAATCTTTTCAATTTCTTGTTTTTCTTTTGCCTGCGCTTCTCTCAGCTGATTGTTCAACGATACGACCGCATGCGGCTCAATGAATAGCGTTTGGCCTGAAGCCGATTGATCGTGGACGATGCCGCCAAATGCATTTCGGTACTCTTGTTTAACCGGTATGACATAGCGCTCATTTCGAATGGTCACAACGGCATCCGACAGCTTTTTTTGATGTTCGCTTGATCGGATGATTTGCTCGAGACGTTCACGAATTAGCGATTCATAGCTTCGGATTTGGCTGCGAATGGATTTAAGTTCGGGACTGGCTTCGTCGGATATGCGGCCGTCCCGATCGATGCAGCGGGCAATGTCTTTTTCCAATTCGACGCAAGGCGCGATGCGCGAGCAATAATCGAACAAAATGGGCAAATCCGCTTCTTCGTCAGCCTTCATGGCTTCAATAAATTTTTTTAGGCACCGTCCTCCGCGCACAGTTGTTTCATTGTCAACGAGCTCGTCTTCAACTAGCATGCTCCCAATCGCCGCCCGCTTTACAGCCTCGCGAATGTCTCGGATGCCGCCAAACGGCGCTTGCCCTTTCATGCGCAATACCGTTAAAGCCTCATCCGTTTCCGCTTGAACATGAGCCACTTGTTCAAATTGCCAGTAAGGCAGCAATTCACTTGCTTTTTCTTTTCCAATTGTTGTTGCAGCGCATGCTTGCACTTGTTTGATAATTTTGTCAAACTCTAAAAGCTGCAGCATTTTGTTTTGCAACATCCCATCCTCCTGCCTATTCCGTTTTTGGAGAAGCGTGTAAATACTGGCGAAGTTCGGCAAGCGAATATGTGTTGATAACGGTTTCTTTTCGGATCCAGCCTTTCTTTGCAGCGGCAATCCCATATTTCATATGCGCGAGCGTTTCATTTTTATGGGCATCGGTATTAATGGCGATTTTCACCCTTTTTTCCTGCGCTTTTTCAAGCCATTCGGGAGCCAAATCGAGCCGCTGCGGGTTGCAATTCAATTCAAGCGCTGTATTTGTTTCCTTTGCAACTTCAATCAACAGTTCAAGGTCGACATCATAGCCGGGCCTTTTTCCAATTAATCTGCCCGTCGGATGTGCAATTAAATCGACATGAACATTTTTCAACGCATGGATTAAACGCTGCATGATTTTATCTTTGTTTTGTGCAAAGGCCGAATGAATGGCTGCGATTACAAAATCAGCTCCAGCTAATAAATCGTCATCGAAATCCAGCGTTCCATCCGGCAGGATGTCCATTTCCGTTCCAGACAAAATCGTGAAATTTGAAAAAGCGTCATTTAACCGTTTGATTTCTTCGCGTTGGCGTTGTACACGCTCCGGCGTCAACCCGTTGGCCACTTTTAAAGATTGCGAATGATCCGTAATTGCAATGTATTCATAGCCTCTCTCCATTGCAGCCTGCGCCATTTCTTCTATCGAATGCGCTCCATCGCTCCACGTCGTATGCAGATGCAAATCGCCTTTGATGTCACGGAGTTCAATCAATTCGACCGGCTCTTTATACCGTTCGATTTCACCAGTTCCTTCGCGCACTTCAGGAGGAATGTAATGCAATTGAAAATGTTGAAAAAGGTCGGCTTCGGTTCGAAACGTCAACCGTTCGCCCGATTTCGATTCTACGCCGTATTCACTAATTTTTTCGCCTCTTTTTTTTGCAAGCTGGCGCATCGCAATATTGTGCTGCTGCGAGCCAGTAAAATGATGCAGCGTCGAGCTGAATTCATTCGGGGCAACGAGGCGGAAATCCACTTGAACCGGGTATTCATACATGAATTCAACAGTCACTTTCGTGTCTCCGGAGGCCACAACATCATGCAGGTTGTCCAATTGAGCCAGTTTTTCTGCAGCTGCGTGCGGATCCTTCGTCGCGATCACAAAATCCAAATCTTTTACTGTCTCGCGGAAACGGCGAAAACTGCCGGCAACAGAAAATCGTTCAATTTCTTCAATAAGCGCGAGCTGACGTTCAATCTCTTCAACAATGGGAATCATCATCCAAATCGGATATCGTTCCAGCCCCTTGTTCTTTTCTTGAATGGCTGTAAGGATGTTTTCTTCAGTTTTTTTGCCAAAGCCCGGCAGCGTCTGCACTTTCCGCTCTTCACAGGCGCGCTGCAATGACGGAATGTCTGTAATTTGCAAATGTCTGTATAGCGCCGCAATTTTTTTGCCGCCGAGCCCTGGAATAGCCAGAAGCTGCAGCAAGCTTTCAGGCACTTCTTTTTTCAACTGTTCAAAAAGCGTGGATTTCCCGGTTTCCAATAGTTCATGAATCACTGCAGCCGTGCCTTTCCCAATTCCTTTGATTTTTTCCACATCATTGATTTGTTCCATGCTGCGCACATCTTCTTCAAGCGCTCGCGCAGCTCGCCGATACGCAGCGACTCGAAACGGGTTTTCCCCTTTTATTTCTAAATATAGACTGATCATCTCCAGCGTCTGGACGACCTCTTTTTTATTCATTGTTCACCACAACTTTCAAAACTCTTAATCGCGATGAAAAACCGGATGCACGCATGAAACGCCCGCTTGCTCTGTCATACGGGCGTTGCATTTCGCATCTCATCACTGAATGATGCTAACTGAGCCATAGCTCTTGAAGATGCGCCGAGAAAAAAGGCGTATGTTTGATCATCAACTGCGCTACCAACGAGTCGCTCAGCGTATGTTGAAGCGATTCATTCGGGATGATTGCAGCGATAAAAAGAAAAATAAAGACAAGCAGGTAAATTTCTAAAAAGCCAAGAATTCCGCCAGACCAGCGGTTGATTGTTCGCAAAAACGGCAGATCAGCTAAAAAATTTAACATCGATCCGAGAATATGCATAGCAATTTTTGTTCCGAAAAATAAAATGGCAAAGGCAATCCCTTTATAATAAATGTTCTCCACATTTAATACACTTAAAATCGTGCTCGTTCCGTCGCCTAAATTTGGATATGGGATCCACAATTTTAAATGAGGAGCGAGATCATCAAAAAATAAATACGCAACGACCAGCGACACGATAAAACCGCTAAGATGAACGATTTGCAAAATAAAACCTCTTTTAAATCCGATCAAAAAACCGCCGATCAGCAAACCAATTAAAATCAAATCAACCATCGTCTATTCCTCAATTTTCATTTTGCGTTTTAAACGCGCTAATTCTTCTTCACATTTTAACAGTTCATTCACTGTGTTTAAAGCGGTTAAAACCGCTAACTTCCGTGTATCCAAATTTTGATTTTTTTCTTTGATTTCACGCATTTTTTTATCGACGAGAGAAGCGACTTTAAAAATATGCTCAGGATTTTCATCGCCGACTATTGTATAGGTTTCACCATAAATTTCAACTGTGGAACGTGTTTTTTCTCGATCATCCGCCAATGTAAGACCTCCTCTAATGCAAGAGTCTTGCCTTCATCATACCATGAGCCCTAAAGGAATAAAATAGACGCGCTATACTTGAAAATGGCCATTCATTTACTTCATCGCCTATCTGTTATAATATGGAATATTGATGGTTTTGTCACGAAAGGAGTCTAAGAATCGGTGGCAGCAATCGTATTGAAGATGACACCTAAGCAAATGGAAACGGTAAAAAGGCATTACCATGCCTACCTAACCGATTCTCTTCCTGCAGGCAGCATTTTTCTGGCAAAATTGCCGGGATGCACAATCACTGCCTATCGCTCGGGTAAAGTGATGTTTCAAGGAAAACGCGCAGAAGAAGAAGCGCTCCGATGGGATGCGCATGCATTGCCAAATGAAAAAAAACAAAAAAGAATAAGAAAACACGCCTGGCATCCGCCAGAAGAAATGAAACAGTTGTCGATTATTGGCTCAGATGAAGTCGGCGCCGGCGATTATTTCGGCCCGTTAACGGTTGTTGCCGCTTTTGTACATCGCGAGAAAATCAAGGCATTAAAAGAGTTGGGCGTAAAAGACTCCAAACATTTATCAGATGCTCAAATCAAAAACATCGCAAAAGTTCTAATCCAAACGATCCCATACAGTTTGCTCGTCTTGCATAACGAAAAATATAACGAATTGCAGCAATCCGGAATGAGCCAGGGAAAAATGAAAGCGCTGCTGCATAACCGAGCCATTCTCAATGTGGTTGAAAAAATTGATTTTGATTATGATGGAATATTAATCGACCAATTTGCACAGCCTGACGTCTACTTCCGCTATTTGGCATCAGAAAAACAAACGGCGGAGCCTGTCTATTTTGCAGCTCAAGCTGAAAAGCTGCATCTGTCCGTTGCCGCAGCTTCCATTCTCGCCCGCTACAGTTTTTTAATTGAAATGGAAAAGTTAAGCCGCAAACTCGGCATTTCATTGCCAAAAGGCGCTGGAAAACAAGTGGACGAAGCAGCTGCACAGCTTATCGCCAACAAAGGAAAGCGCATATTAAAGCATTGTGCAAAAATGCATTTCGCAAACACATCGAAAGCCATTCATCTCGCCATAAAAAAACACAACGCAAATGTTGACGATAAAGGTTAAGAAAAAGGAGAACGAAAATTTACATGGACAAACGCGTCTATCTGTTAATGATCATATCTTTTATCGTCGGAATGGTAGAATTGATTATCGGCGGCATTTTAGATTTAGTTGCAGCCGATTTAAACATATCCATTGGACAAGCAGGACGGCTAATCACCGTCTTTTCCTTTGTTTTTGCCATTGCCGGCCCGGTTCTGCTCTATGCAACTGCTCGGGTGGAGCGGACAAAATTAACCATCCTTTCATTACTCGTTTTCTTGTTAGGCAATGGTTTCGCGCTGTTTGGCTCAACCTATGCCGTTCTCATCCTGTCGCGAGTCGTGACCGCAGCAAGCGGTTCATTGCTTACGGTTTTGTGCATTACGCTTGCGGCTAATATCGTTAAACCGCAGTATCGCGGGCGAGCAATCGGACTCGTCGTTATGGGGATTAGCGGCTCAATTGTTTTAGGTTTGCCATTTGGGATTTTTCTCGGGCATTCATTTGGCTGGCGCGCCCCTTTTTTCATCATTAGCCTCCTAACCATTGCATTAATGCTGAGCGTATATTTTTTCTTAGGGAAAGTGTATTCATCACAGCCAATGTCTTTAAAAAAACAATTTGCAACACTGAAAAACAAAAGCGTTTTATTCGCACATTTTACAACGTTTTTCTTTCTCGCCGGCCATTTTGCGCTTTATGGATTTTTAACTCCTTTTGCAATCACAATGCTCGGATTTGAAGGCATTGCGATTACCATCATGTATTTCTTGTATGGCGCTGCAGCGGTGACAGGCGGAGGCATTGCCGGATACAGCGCCGATCGGTTTGGTGCAGTGCGCACCATTATTGCCGTTACGATTTTATTAAGCATTATCCTGTTTTTGATGCCGTATACTGCCAAGTTAATTCCGTTATTTTACACCGCTTTAATCTTATGGGGAATTATCAGCTGGGGAATTACGCCGCCAGTTCAGAGCTATCTGATTCAAGTTGCGCCAGAGACATCTGATATTCAGCAAAGCTTGAATAATTCTGCATTGCATTTCGGAATTGCATTTGGCACTTTTATCGGCAGTTTCATCATTGAACAGTTTTCAGTTGAACAAAACGCAGCAGTTGGGGCAGGATTGATTCTATTGTCACTCGCTTCCATTTTGCTGGCAACGCGATCTCAATCTAAAAACACAAATGACAAAAAGAAAATGAGCAATGTTTGAGACGCTTTCTCAAATTCATCTCCATCCAACAGCCGAGGGTGGAGTTAATTTTTTGTTTTCGCTTGCCTTCTCTTCATTCCGTGTATGACCCCTACAAATATCGTGTTATTTTAGGCGCCCCATTTTTATTTGACATCGTATCGCAGCTTTTCTCAAAATAGGATAAACGGAATCTTCTTTGCTTTTGTATTTTAACCATCTTTTTTTCCATCCCTCAATCTTGCCATTTCAAAATAAATCAACACCACAGCAATTGCATTAAACGCATCAAAATCAGCAGAAAATCCGGTTTTGGAAGAATTAAATTCGTACATACTGTTATCATAAAACATCCATTGCCTTATCTTCTTAAAAGAAACGGCTGCTGCCATACACACTTTTCTTCAATACTATTAACTGAGCGATGCCTACACCTCGGCATAATAGTCTGAATTTTCTTGGAATATTGAAAACCTCATCTTAGTAAATGGATCGAGCGCTTTAACGATTAACAACTTTAGATTCGACATAAACTCCTACAAAAGTAGGATCGTTTTTTGAAAGATACGAAGATTTAAGGATAGTAAAATTC
>CALKAO010000027.1 GCA_937983115.1 uncultured Caryophanales bacterium | reverse complement strand
GAGCTGCTTGGATATTCACAGCCAACAATTACCTATCAAATTAAATCGCTTGAAAAAAAATAGGTCAAAATTTAATCTACAGATCGGGTAATAAATTAGTTTTAACTCCAGCAGGAGAAAAACTTAAAACACATGTTAATAAACTATTTGAAGTCATTGAGAATATGGAAAAAGATTTAAAAGAATTAGACAATCAACATCAATCCATTACTATTGCCGCGCCAGAATTTTATTGTTCCTACTTTTTAACTCATGTAATTAGTGAACATTTTAAAAAACATTCGAACACAGCATTAAAGATTGAGTCATGTAAAAACAAAGAAATTGTTGAAAAAGTCTTAAAAAAAGAAGTTGATATAGGCGTTGTTTTTGAATTTCAAGATAAAATAGCTGGAATTAAAAACCTTTTGCTAGAACCAGAAGATTTTTTACTTGTCACAACTAAAGAAATATACCTCGAAAACAACAAAAATTTTTCAATTATTTTAGAAAAGTATCCCTTTATTTCTTATACGGAAGACTATAATTTCAAACTTAAACAATTTCAGGATCGCTGTCTAAAATCAATTAACTATTCACCAAAATTTATTATAGAATTAGGAAGCGAAGAAGCTATAAAAAGAGCCATTTTAAACCAAACTGGAGTAGCCTTATTAACAAAACTCTTAATTAAGCCCGAAATATTATCGGAAAAACTAATTGTCATCCATCGCTTCGAAAATAAAATTAGTACTTTTCTAGTTTTGCTCAACGAGAAATACAAACAGGAGAAAATCAAAGCGTTCACAAATAAAATGAAAGAAGTTTGGAAAGGTTTGTTTGACTAATTATTCATTTCTGAAAGTTCCCAACCCTCCTTTCTTTAATTTTATAATAACAAGCGCAAATAATTTTTTGAAATCAAAGTTTCTAATTAAGATATCAGTTTTTTCTATATTAAATTCTGTTTTAACGATATAATTTATGATAAGGAGGTCTGATTATGCAGCCTATCGATCCGAATGCCGTGCAGCAAGCGCTTGATCAATTTAGCAACAAAGACGTCTACATTCATCTTGAAACGACAAATGGCGCTTATGCTTCGCATTATAATGCTGATTTTCACAACGCTGGTGCATTTATTCGCAATGCGCAAATTCGCTATTCCCGCGGAAAACTGACTGGCGGCGGCCCATACCGCGTCGGGCTTAAGCTGGAGAGCGGCTGGGTTTATGCGGAAGGATTAACGGACTGGGAAATCGATGAAAAAAGCCGGCTTTTGCTTGCTGGCCACAATCGCGAAGGCAAGCTCGCCGTTGCGCTGCAGCTGAGCGAAAAGCCGTTTTAGCATATGACAAAAGGCGTATTTTCATCGATAGAAAGGAGAGCAGCCAACATGGAAAAAGAAAAACATGTTCTTGTCATTTTTCCACATCCTGACGACGAAGCTTTCGGAATCTCCGGAACCATTGCCATGTATACACAAAATAACATTCCCGTGTCATACGTCTGCTGCACCCTTGGGGAAATGGGGCGGAACATGGGGAATCCTCCATTTGCCAATCGGGAAACGCTCCCTCAAATCCGCAAACGGGAACTCGAAGAAAGCTGCAAAGTGCTGGGAATTAACGATTTGCGTCTGCTCGGGCTTCGCGATAAAACATTGGAATTTGAAGATCTCGATCACTTGGCGGATTATTTTAGCCCGATCATCGACGAAATTAAGCCTTCGCTGATCATCACCTTTTACCCCGGCTACAGCGTGCATCCCGATCATGATGCCTGCGGTGCGGCTGTCATACATGCAGTCAAGCGGCTGCCGAAGGAAGAGCGGCCGGCCATTCATTGTGTGGCCTTTTCCAACAACTGTGTCGATGAACTTGGCCCGCCGCATATTACACGTGATGTCAGCAAATATGCAGAAACCAAGCTAAAAGCCATTCAAGCGCACAAATCCCAATTCGGAGCCTTTGTGCGTGGAAGAGCAGCCAAACACGGGCTTCAAGATAAACAAGTGCAAGAACGAATTAACACTGAACGTTTTTGGATTTACAAGTGGGATGATTGACAAAATGGAGAGACAAAACGTGAACGAATGGTTTGAAATGGCAGAACAGATGAAAACGTGGATGCGCAAAGCGGGAAAAGAACAGATCCGCCGTCTGCAAACGGCGATCGAAATGACGTCAAAATCATCAGAAATCGACCTTGTCACTGAAGTTGACATCTGGACGGAAAAATTTTTAATTAAAAAAATCCTGGCCGCCTATCCCTCCCACCAGCTGCTGACCGAAGAAAGCGGAAGCTATGCAAACAACTCAGATTACGAATGGGTCATCGATCCAATTGACGGAACCGTCAACTATGCCCACGGATTTCCGCTGTTTTCCATATCGGTCGCATTAAAGTTTAAACAAGAACCTGTTGTTGGGCTCGTTTACATTCCGATGCTTGGTGAAATGTATGAGGCAGTCAAAGGGCATGGAGCTTTTCTGAATGGAAAGCAAATTCGCGTTTCATCCATCGATAAATTGACGCAAGCCGTCATTTCGACCGGTTTTCCTTACGACCGCGCCACCGATCCTGACAACAACGTCAACTATTTTAACGGCGTGATTTTAAAAGTGGGCGGCATTCGCCGAACAGGCAGCGCAGCCATTGATCTTTGCCAAGTTGCAGCAGGCCGTTTTGACGGCTATTGGGAATTTAAATTAAACGCCTGGGATGTTGAAGCTGGCTTATTAATCGTAAAAGAAGCCGGCGGCAAAGTGAAGCGAATTCAACAGCCGAAAGGAATTTTCGTTCTCGTTGGCAATGCGCCGATCTTTTATCAGCTTGATCGCATTCTTAACGAAATTAAACCCATCCAATAGGAAACAAATCACTTGCATCTATAAAGACGCCAGTCGGTTTTCCAAATGCAAAACATGCTGGATTCAAGGCAATAAGCGGCTTTTTCAGCACTTATTGTCTTTTTTCAATCTGTTCGATTTCTTTTAATATCGATTGGCGAATCGCCGTCGTTTTCCTAAAGTCCATCGCAGCCATGTAATATTTTTCGAGTTCATCGCGCAATGTTTTTGCTTTTGCCAATGAAGCAAACCCTTCGTGCATTTTTTCTTCATATGCATGAATAAGCGAACGATCTCCATCGCAGCCATGTAGATCAAGCACCTCTTTTTCCATATCGATCACTTCATCGGACTTGCGATTCGGCTGCAGCTCATATGGATGTTTATTCGCCAATATGGCAGCATCCAATTCCCGCACGATGAGCAGATCTATGCTGTCAGGTTCAAATCCGCAATGATATGCCTCGGCATCAAATCCTCTTAGTTCCGCTTCTAAAGCCAATCGCTTAATGATTGTCGATTTTCCCGTTCCAGGACGCCCCGTCAAAATCAATCGTTTGTTTATCGGTTCGACTAATTCTTCGAGAAAGCTATAAGGCCCTGTCGGCGTATTCGCTCCATGAAAGCGATGCTTGATTTCCGCTGTTCTGACATTTGTCTGGCCCTTAAAAATGGCTTCAACAAGTCTTTCAGTCAGCTGCTTCATTTTATCGCCATTCAAAGCCAAACTGATTCTCTGTTTTCGTTTATTGTGAAACACATGCGCCTCTTGAAACAAATGGTAAGCGGATTGAAAAGCAAGATTGACTTGCTTTGTCAATGAAATAATGTCCTCTTTCTTTTTCCGTAATTTTCCGGCATCCCATGCATCGCCTAAATTGACATAATCATCAATCACACCAGGGAACTTCGGTTCAATCACATGCGGTTTCGTACCGTCGACAATGCCAACAGCCAATTCACGTATAATGATTCCATCGACTGAATTTTTATCAGAGGAACAATACATGTATTCAAGGGAATAGCCTTTGGCTTTCCATGCTTCGCCAACCCTTTTGATCAAATGCGATTTGCCTGTTCCCGGACCCCCTTTTAAAATGAAAAGACGTTCAAGATTTGCTAAATTGGACTCAAACAAACTGTAGAACCCTTTTGACGTATTTCCGCCGGCAAAGTAGTTGATGACGTTCCCTGTCAACAGCAACACATCCTTCATCATGAGTTCGTTATAGTTTATGAATGGCGATTCAATAGGTGAATGGCTGGCCTTGCCGATTAAAAACCCAATCTGCAGTTGATTTCATTTGCTTTATAGAAAAACCAAAATGATGAATGGAAAAATGCGCTTCAAAACTTTTTTCAACGATGGAGGGATGCTTTTCATGGGAAATCTTTGGGATGAGCGGTTTAACCAAAATCAATATGTTTATGGCACAGAACCGAATCCATTTGTCAAACAGATCATTCATCGATTAAAAGGCAAGCGCCTGTTGACGATCGCTGAAGGCGAAGGGAGAAATGCCGTTTTCTTAGCTGAGCACGGGTTTCAAGTAACCGCATGGGATTATTCAAAAGTCGGTCTTGAAAAAACGAAAGCACTCGCAAAACAGCGAGGCGTCCACGTTCATACCGAACTCGTCGATCTTGAGCGGGTGCAATGGAAAGAAAATGAATGGGATCTCATCATCAATATTTGGGGGCACATCAGCGGAAATCAAAAAGCCGGCTTGCTTCAGGGCATTGCAAAAGCGATCAAACCTGGCGGAATGTATGCAACCGAAGTCTATTCCGTCCATCAGCTCGATTATAAAACCGGCGGACCATCCAGCCGTGAAATGCTATATGCGCCTGAAGATATTTTGCACAATTTTCCAAACTGGAAATACCTTCACTTTTATTATGGGGAAGCCACTAGAAATGAAGGCGCACTCCACACGGGGCTTAGCCACGTCATTCAAGCCCTGATCCAAAAAGAGGCTGCCCCAAAGCAGCAAACTTTGTGACAGCCTCATGCACAATGGCAGTCCCGCCCGATACGATTTACAGCCATTGATTCGCTGCATGCAGCCGTTTGCCGGCCGCTTCATATTCCGCTTTTAATTGCTGAATGATGTCAGCAGCCGGTTCGACTTTTTCAATGGTGCCGACGCCATGCCCTGCCGACCAAATGTCGCGCCAGGCTTTTGAGCCGGTATTCATATGGCTGAAATCAACTTTTTCTTTGCGTTTCAGCTTTTCCGGATCAAGTCCAGCTTTGCGAATGCTGGGCGCGAGCATATTCGCATTCACACCTGAAAATGCATCGGTTAAAATGACGTCTTCTTCCGTCGAATCAATCAGCATTTGCTTATACTCGTCATTCGCCATGCTTTCTTTTGCAGCGATGAATTTTGTCCCCATATAAGCCAAATCTGCTCCTAATGCTTGAGCGGCCAAAATGCCGTATCCTGTCGAAATGCTGCCGGCTAAAACAAGATAGCCGTCCCAAAATTGGCGAACGCGATCGGCAAAAGCAAAAATATTAATCGGCCCCGCATGGCCGCCCGCTCCAGCGCCAACAAGAATTAAGCCGTCGCTTCCCGCTTCCGCCACTTTATGGGCAAACTTCATGTTGCTCACATCTGAAAATACAAGGCCGCCATAATCATGCACCGCTTCGACGACGCGTTTTGGACTGCCTAGCGAAGTAATTACAAGCTCTGGCTTATGTTTTCGAATCAACTCAAGTTCGTCTTCGAGCCGGGCATACGAGCTATGTACAATCATATTCATCGCCCATGGCGCAATTTTCCGTTCAGGATTTTCTTCACGCGCTTTTTCCAGCTCTCCGTTTAATCGTCCCATCCATTCGTCCAACACTTCAATCGGCCTGGCGTTTGGCGCTGGAAATGCGCCGATCACTCCGTTTTTACAAGCAGCGGCTACTAAATCAGGTCCTGATACGAGAAACATTGGCGCTGCAATGACAGGCAGCTCCAGATTATCCAGCCAATGTTTTGGAAGCGCTTTTCTTGTCATCCATTCAACATCCCTTCTCTTATAAACTCTCTTTATCAGTGTACTATACACATCCGTTTATTTCATGAAAAAACAAAAAATTCTTTGTAAAAAAACAAGGAGTATAAACAATCGATGCCTGCAGCGAAATGAAACAAGGATATGGAAGGTTTCATCTGCTTCCATATCCGGTCTCTTTGACAATTATAACAATTCTTTCCGCAGTTCCTCGGGGCTTCTCATCGATAGCAGGCCTGGCGGAATATCGAACAGCGTTTTCGCGCCCGTCTGTCCTGCTGCATTTAAGCGGAAAGCCGCACGCGCATAAGCGACGAGAACGCTCGCCGTAAACTCCGGATTGCTTTCCAGTTTCAATGAAAACTCAATGATTTGCTTATGATCTTCACTCGTTTTTCCACTGTGAATGACAAAACCGCCATGAGGCATCTTTGCATGATTTTTGCGCAGTTCTTCTTCCGCAATAAAGTGAACGGTTGTTTCATAATCTGCAAAATAATCAGGCATCGTTATAATATCGTGTTCGATTTTCGCTTTATCCGCCCCTTCTTCAGCAACAACATAGCATTCGCGTTTATGCCTGTCAGCCGTTGTCAATGCCGGATTTTCTCCGCTTCGCACGCGTTCCATCGCTTCTTCCGAAGGGATGGTATACTGCACGCCCGCCTTCACGCCTTCAACGCGCCGAACCGCATCCGAGTGCCCCTGGCTCAACCCTTTTCCCCAAAACGTGTACGTTTTTCCGTTCGGCAGCACCGCTTCCATCAACATGCGGTTCAATGAAAACAAGCCTGGATCCCAACCGGCTGAAATGACGCTCGTCTTTCCATTTGCTCGCGCCGCTTCGTCGACAGCCGCAAAATATTCTGGGATTTTTGCATGTGTATCGTAACTGTCAACTGTATTAAACCGCTTTGCAATGCTCGGCCCCTGTTCAGGCAAGTCGGTCGCTGAGCCGCCGCACAAAATCATAACGTCAACTTTATTTTGATATTCAGCGATGTTCGATACATGTTCAACCGCCACGTCTTTATCTTCGACGCTGACTTCATCTGGATTTCTGCGCGTAAACACAGCAACGGGTTGCATATCCGGATTTTGCTTCAACGCCAGCAATACGCCTTTTCCCAAGTTGCCGTATCCAACTATGCCAATATTAATCTGTCTGTCCAACTGACTCACTCCTCAACTCTAATAAAACTCTTTATTCATCGTAACTTTTTTTATTTTTTGAGGCAAATCCCATTTATAGCATTAAAAAATAGCTGGCGTTAATCGCTTTGTGCAATCATGATCGAACCAACATCTGTTTTTACATCCAACAGCGGGCCTCCATCACCTTTAATCGCACGGATGGGAGTTCCTGTTAAATCATCGAATCCGGTTAAGCCGATCACGCTGACTGGCCCGACTTCACTATAAACATCTAAACTGAGTGAATCGGGCACGTGTTTCATGGCGACATTAATTGAACCAACATCAGATTCCAAGCGAATATCATGAGTGATTTCATTTAATGCAAGCTCAATGCTTCCCACATCTGTCAGCACGTCGATTTCACCTGCAGCATCATTCACTGATATATCTCCTGTGTCAGAACGCAGCTTCATTTTTTCCCCACGAAATTTTTCAATGAAAATTTGGCCCGTATCATTTTTTACTTCTAATTCTGCTGCACTTAAAAATTCAATGAAAACTTGTGATGTGTCACTATTGACAACTACTTTTGATAAACTTTTTTTCGGCAATTCCACCAATAGTTCTCGTTTCGCATCCCAATGAGCAGTTATAAACGGAATGCTAAAAAAAAGACTTCTCGATTGAGCAGCGATATGCGCTTGATTGTTTTTTCGTTCTGCCTCAAACTTAAACCGATCCGTCGGCAAATTGCCTTTATAATGCACGGCAATATCGTTTGTATTGCCTTCTGTCACGGTTACTTTCCCAATATCAAGACTAATTTCAACTGCATCAACACCTTCGCTTTCAATCGTTCTTTTTTCCTCTTCCAATGCTTTATCATGATTTGCAACGCTGAATCCGCCCGTCAAAAACAAACCTGCCGCCCCAACAACGATTAACGCGATCCCAATAATCGCTAATTTTTTCATCTTAATTTTCTCCTTTCACCATTCGCAAGTTAAATTTCAAATATTTTAAAAGCCATTCATATAAAAATTTTCCGAAGTAATAAACCCCAACACTCATTAATAAACCCACTCCACAAAAAAAGATGGATGCAAAAAAAGATGAGAAAACATTTATCGGTTCCAGCAGCGCTGATATCAACCACAGCAGAGGAGAAAAAACCAATACCAATGCTGCTGCGCTTAATCCAAAGAAAACGCTGAAAACTAGAAAAGCCGGGCCGAATACAAATATAAGATTAAAAACACTTAAACTTACCGCAGCTGCAATCGCGCGAAACAAATTTTTCATTGACTTATCCGTTTCGGCTTGAGCAATGCGATAATCCATAAGCAGTTCTTTTGCAATCACATTCGGATCTCCAAGATCCTTAGCAATTTCAGATTCCTCTTTGCCTTCTTCCAACCCAACTGCAAAATGTTCTTCAAAATCATACAAAATTTCTTCTCGTTCACTTTCCGTTAAATTTCGCAGCTCGCGTTCCAACGTTTGTAAAAACTCTGTCTTTGTCATTGCAAAGCCTCCTCAATCAGTTCGTTCACATTCTTGCTAAAGGTTCGCCATTGCCCGACCAATTCGTTCATATATTGCTTTCCTTTATCAGTTATCGAATAATATTTTCGAGACGGACCTTCAGAAGATTCTGCTAAATACGTCGTAAAATAGCCTTCTTTTGTCAATCTCCGCAATAAGGGATAAATCGTGCCTTCTGCCACATCGATTCGCTCTGAAATATTTTGGACAAGCTCATAGCCGTATTGATCTCCTTTTGAAATTAAAACGAGTACGCACAATTCAAGCACGCCTTTTTTAAACTGAACATTCATTCTCCTCATCTCCTAAATTACAATGCCCACTACCTTGCAATGAACAATACCATTCAATACAAGAATACAGCAACTTGCTGTGCAATGCAAGAGATTAATGAAAAATTCTTATTATCGTCCGTTCGAAACCGCTAAACAATGCATACAAATGCCGAAAATTCAGGGTAAATATTCTGCTTCAATCGAATTGAAAAAACTTTGGGAGGCAGACAAAAGATGTCTTTTTGACATGAACAAGCAGATGGCAGAGAGCAATCTCATGCTCTTTAAAATTGTTGCAGAATTCCGTAATGAAAATGACAAATCGAAAAACTGCTTCATCAGCCATTCCCTGTTCAAAAAGAGCCATTGACAATCGTTATCGGATATCCGATACTAATACTTGTGGTTTAGTAATATTTTCCTGCAAGCGCAGTCTGAGGAGGTGTCAACATGGAAGAGCAGCCGCAAACCACAGTAAACCAAAATGCAGAAGGCAATGGGCTTGCTGTTGCTGGTTTGGTTCTGGGAATTATTGCCGTTGTTCTCGTTTTTGTACCTGTTTTACCTTATATCTTGGGCATTTTAGCCATTATTTTCGGCGGTGTTGGAATTAAAAAACCTGTTAAAACTGGAATGGCAAAAGCAAGCATTGTGCTAGGCATCATTGCAATCGGCATAAAGCTGTTATTCTGGGTATTTATTGGCAGTTTCTTCGGTGCACTCGTTTAAAAACGTTCAAATCGAACCAAAAAACAGGCGCAGGATTTTTCCTTCGCCTGTTTTTTAAGTTAAAACACAATTGTTTTATTGCGATGAACGAGAATTCGATCTTCCAAATGCCATTTCACTGCGCGCGCAAAAACGTTGCGTTCAATCGTGCGGCCAATTTTCTTTAAATCTTCAACATTGTCGCGATGATCAACGCGATGGATGTCTTGTTCAATAATCGGGCCTTCGTCGAGCTCGTTCGTCACATAATGTGATGTGGCTCCGATCAGCTTGACCCCGCGTTCATACGCGCGTTCATAAGGCTTGGCGCCGACAAAAGCTGGCAAAAATGAATGGTGGATATTAATGATTCGATTCGGATACTTGGCGACGAAATTTGGCGTTAAAATCTGCATATATCGCGCAAGCGCAATAAAATCGACGTCATATTTTTCAAGCAGCTGCAGCTGCTTTTGCTCCGCTTCAGCGCGAATCTCTTTATTTGCAGGGATATAATAAAACGGAATCCCCAGCGGTTCAACATGCTCGCGCGCATCTTCATGATTGCTAATCACAAGCGGAATTTCCGTCATTAAATCTCCGTTTTGCCACTCCCACAAAAGCTCGAGCAAACAATGGAGTTCTTTTGATACAAAAATCGCCATTTTTTTAATATCAAACACATATGTGAAATCCCAATCCATTGAAAATTTATGCGCAATTGTTTTTTCGAATTTTTCTTCGATTTCATGTGAACGCTTTTTTAAATTTTCGCATTCAAAAACAATCCGCATAAAAAAGCGGCCGCCTTCCGGATTCGTTGAATACTGGCTCGACTCAATAATATTGGCCCCTTGTTCAAATAAAAATTGCGAAACAGCCGCAACGATTCCCAGCTGGTCCGGACAGTCGATGAGCAGCCGGCCGCGATTTTTCTTTTCTTCCTGAAACATTTTTATCCGTTGCTTCACATGTAGACTCACGACAAATCTCCCTTTTCAAATACATTGGCTTCCCGTATATTATACTACTGCTTCAAAATGATGTCATCGTTTTCATAGAATGAAAAATCACCCTAGAAATTATGATCCATGTCGATTATAATGGCTTTAATAAATCGAATCAATTTCATAAATTTAAGTCTTAGAGGCTCTAGGGTTTTGAAACACCAAAA
>CALKAO010000026.1 GCA_937983115.1 uncultured Caryophanales bacterium | reverse complement strand
AAGAGAGTTTTCTAAAGGCGTTAGGAAAACTCCCGCAAAAACTTGACTCAGTCGTCAAAGTTTTCCCTCTGCACATATTCCATCCTCATGTTATAATAGTTCATGTTCCCAACTTAAATAAAGGGAACCGTGGTTCGCAACATCCCACGATAAAAAACTAAGGAGACAATTGAATATGAAACTAAAAACGATTTTTACAAACGCGATTTTTGCAGCCTTGTACGTTGCTGTGTCCGCACTCATTCAGCCATTCGGCTTTACGAATGTGCAATTTCGAATTTCCGAGATTTTCAACCATCTCGTCGTATTTAACAAAAAGTACATTTTCGGCGTTGTAATCGGCGTCTTTTTTACTAATTTGTTTTTCTCGCCTTTGCTGCCGTATGATTTGATTTTCGGCGTTGGACATTCTCTGATTACCTTGCTCCTTCTAATCTGGGCAATGAAATTTATTAAAGGAACATGGACGCGGCTTTTTTTCAATACGGCGCTGTTTACATTTACGATGTTCATTATCGCCTTTGAGTTAAAGCTTGCCTTCGGTTTGCCCTTTTGGTTTGGCTGGCTGACGACAGCTGCAGGCGAATTTGTCGTTATGCTCATAGGCGCGCCGATCATGTACATGCTAAACAAACGATTGCGCTTTGAAGAGCGAGTTTAAAAAAAACGGTGGTCATTCACCGTTTTTTTAGATCACTTTCAGGTTTATTTTCCCGCTGCCCTTTTCACATCAATGCGCCAATCCGGTTAAACCGCTTACATACGCCTCAGATTTGGCTGCTTTTCCTCCTTGCCGAGCAGCTGCTGAACCATCGCTTTCAACTCTTTCACAACCGCGATCAAATCCTCAATTTCGCTCGTGGCTGCTTTAATCTCTTCAGTCTCTTCGCTTATTTCCTGAGAAATTTTTTGCGCATTGTTTACAATTTCCCTTACGATTAAATTTATCATGACGAACGCTGCCATCATGATAAACGAAATAAAATAAAGCCATGCCGATGGCATTTCTGAAAATAACGGAAGATAAAGGCCGCTTGGCCGTAAATCCAGCGTAAAAATTTGAAAAAGGTCAAAAACAAAAAAGAAAAATTGCCAAAATACTCAGGAGCTGCTTCGGCATAAAACACGGCGCCAATAACCGCTAAACATAAAAAACAATGGACATAATGACATGACGCTCATGATTGTTGGAATAAATTCGCCATGCAGCGGCCACTCTGCGCGGGACGGAAATGGCTGTAATCGTGCACAATGCTTGAAGCACCCAATAAATCTCAAGACACTGACAAAAGGCGCTGTATAAAATCAAATTTCCAGGCACAATCAAAAAATCAAAATGATTCCAATGGTTTATAAAAACTGCAAGCGTTCCGCAAAAAAATTAAGGGCCATTTCAATCGTAACATCCAAAGGAGCATCCAGTCCAATAGAAGTAGACCAAGCTTATGCTTCGCATAAATCGGAATCGATCCAATGATGATTGCGTTAAAAACAATCAATCCGGTAATAAAACGATGAAAAGCCGGACTGGAAACAAATCGATGGATCGCGTTGCGCAGTTTACCCATTTTATTCATCCCACCGCCTTCCCCTTGCTTGCAATTGCATATGGATTAACATAATAGCGGGCCTGATGCATGCTTCAAAAAAATTAAATCATCCTAAACGTATAGAGGAGTTGATAAACGTGCCAAAAGACAGCGAACAGACACATTTAGAAGCCACCCCGCACTTCGACGAAAAACGCGATCGAATCATCAGCGATCCGTTTGGGGCGCAAATGGGCATTCGAATGGATCGATCGAAGAAAAATCCTTACAATGCAGCGAACTTAAATCATGATGAAATGAAAGCATTTGAATCATTGATGCGAGGAAACAAAATCAAATCAGGAAAACAGAGCAGCGAATAAATTTGCTCTGTTTTTTATTTGACAAAAAATTGTTTTCAATGAGTGCTGAGGCGAGGCAGACATCAAAGCAAATCTCCTCTTTAAAATGAACATGGATTGCGGCAGCACTTCTGGACTAAGCCAACTTTCAAATGAATCAAAACATTTGCAATCCGCTTTTTGGCATGTTTGTCCATTTCCATGCATATCGTTTTTATTGATGGAATTTTAGACCGAAGCCGTATTAAAAAGGAGGATTGCAATGAATGCATTAACGCTCATTCGATATCTCGTCGCTTACGTTTTCATCACATCAGGAACGATGAAATTTGTCAGTGTGGAATTAAGCAGCACCTTTTTAAACTTGGGCTTTCCTTACCCTATTTATTTTAAAAACACCGTCGCCATCATTGAAATTGTTTGCGGCATCTTCATTTTCTTGAACAAACGCGTCAAATACACTTCCATTCCGCTCATCGCCATTATGATCGGAGCCTTGCTGACAACCAAAGCCCCACTTTTGCAAACAAGCTTGATCAGTTTTGCTTTTCAAGCCCGCTTGGATATTGTGATGCTCGCTTTGCTCATCCTATTATTTCAGAACTATCACCGAAATTATTAATTATTTAAACCAGCCTTTCTCTTTTGAACGAGCAATCGCTTCAATGCGGTTTTTCACTTCCAATTTGTCAAAAATGCCAGAGATATAGTTGCGCACCGTCCCCGTTTTGATTTGTAATTTATCGGCAATTTCATTCGTATTTTTACCGTCAGCCACAAGCTCAAGCACTTCTTTTTCACGATTTGTCAATGGATTTTCTTCTTGATATGCCGTTTCGATTAACTCTGGAGCATAGATCCGCTTTCCATCCATCACGCTGCGAATCGTGCTTGCAAGCTCTTCGCTCGGACTGTCTTTCAGTAAATATCCGCTGACTCCTGCTTTGATTGCGCGCTGAAAATAGCCGGGCCGCGCAAACGTCGTCAATATGATGACTTTGCAGCTTGAACCGCTAAGCTTTAACTCCTCAGCCACTTCAAGCCCGCTTTTTAAAGGCATTTCAATATCCATGATGCAAACATCCGGCTTATGCAATTGAATGAGATTGAGGGCTTCTTCTCCGTTTGCTGCTTTGCCGGCCACTTCAAGATCCTCTTCCAAATCCAACAGCGATCCAAGCGCTCCGAGCATCATTCGCTGATCTTCCGCGATGACAATCCGAATCATCCGCTATCCCTCCTGAATGGGCTTAATCACATTTGGAACTTTCATTACGAGCAACGTGCCTAAACTCGAATCAATGTGAAAACTTCCATTGATAAATTCCAGCCGCTCTTTAATGCCAGCCAATCCATGCCCTTTTTTAAAATCAGCCGGCTGGATGCGGCCGGTTCCATTATCTGAAACGCGGACCATCACTTCGTCGCGCGTCTGTTCAATCATCACGCTGCATTTTGTCGCCTGGCTATGCTTCACAACATTCGTAACCGCTTCTTTCAAACACATGCTCAGGACGCTTTCCACGCCTAACGGAATATTCGTTAACGTTGGATTTCCTTCAACAGCGAATTCGATGCCAGCCGCTTTTAATATTTTTTCAACGCGTTCCAATTCATCTTCAAGTTTGACGCCGCGCATGTTTGAAACCAGTTCGCGCACTTCTTTTAATGCAACACGCGCCGTCTGCTGAATGTCTTTGATTTCCTGTTTCGCTTGTTCAGGTTTTTTGTCCAATATTTTTTTAGCCAAATCGCTTTTTAATCCGATCAGCGACAATTTTTGCCCCAAAGTATCATGCAAATCACGGGCAATCCGCTGTCTTTCCTCGATAACAACAAGCTGCGAAATGCGTTGGTTGGCCTTTTCAAGCTGTCCTTCAAGCAGTTCACGCTTGTTGCGATTATAGAGATGAAAAGGAAGCAAAATCACTCCAATAATGCAAACGATTACGAACGAGAGCTGCGATAAAAAATAATCAGGCTGGATAAACGAACTAAAAAGAACGGTGCCTATCGTCAACGCCAAATGAATGCCATACATAAGGAAAAAACCGGCAGTATGGCGGATATTGCCAATGATCACAGCAAGAAAAAGCGAAAAGTAAACATATCCGAAAAAGAAAGTCAGCGCACAGCTGAGCCAGATTCCAATGCTTATCCAAACATAGACGAGCCAGCCTTTTGCATGAAATGAAAAGCGGTACGACAAGAAAAAACCGATAACCATGAACGCGCCTGAAAAAATTTCAAGCTTCGATGTTGAACGAAAAATAAAAAAGAAAGGCAAAATGAAGAAAATGATCCAAACATAAATGCTAATCCACGGACTTTTTGGAAAAAGGGTATACCATTTATGCATACAAAACTCCTTAAAAATAAAGCTTCTTCGTTATTATAGCAGCAAAGAATAGCCAATAGCCATCCAATTCAACGATTAGATGGCTCAACTGCACAAGCTAGCTCCATTTCCTTGATGGAAGAACAGCGGGCATATTCCCTTTCGTTTTCGTTTGTTTGATAAGCGGCTTTACATCACGGAAGCGAACGAAAGTTTTTCGCTGTGCATCATAAAGACGAAAACTCAGCGAGCGCAGACTCGAACGAAGCGTAATCGTCGTCACTTCGTGCAATGCCGGGTTCATCTCATGCGCTTTTTCCAAGTGGTAATTCGGCACTCTTGGGCTTAAATGATGAACGTGATGAAAACCGATATTGCCAGTCATCCATTGCAGCGGCTTAGAAAGTTTATAGTAGGAGCTGCCATCGATCGCAGCTTTTACATAATTCCATTCCTCTTTATTTTCAAAATACGCATCTTCAAATTGATGCTGCACGTAAAACAGCCAAATGCCAAGCGCAGCCGCAACATATAAAATCGTGCCTTGAATAAGCAAAAACGCCTTCCAACCGACAAGCATGATGATCAGCGCATAGATGATAACGGCTGATGCCGTGATAAAATGCGTATTCAATCGTTCTTTGCGTTTCGCTCCTCGATGATTTTTTCGATTGGAAACAAGCAATAGATAAAGCGGTCCAAGAACAAACATGACAAACGGATTTCGATACAAACGATAAGCCAGTCTTTGCCAAAATGACGCTGAGACGTATTCTTCCACTGTCATCACCCAAATGTCGCCCGTACCGCGCTTATCCAAATTCCCATTTGACGCATGGTGAATATTATGATCCCGCTTCCACTTTTCGTAGGGAAACAGTGTCATGATCCCGAGCAGCGTTCCCAGCCGATCGTTTGCTTTGCGGCTCGGAAAAAACGAATTGTGCGTGCAATCATGAAAAATAATAAACACGCGCACAAGAAATCCAGCTGCAGCAATCGCAGCAAAAACCGCTAAAACCGTCGATGCTTTTAAACTATGATAAGCCAAAAACCACAACAGAAAAAACGGCGGAATCGTATTCAACAACTGCAGGACACTCGCTTTTACATCTGACTTTTCAAAAGGAGATACACCTTTCTTTAATTGCTTCATTTGTTCTTTATTCATTGCATCCTCCACCACATTTCGTATTCATTGCTTTAAGAATACGAAATTGCCGGAGTTCTTGTAAGACATAAATGTCAGGGTGAACCTATGATAAGTGTCATAGCGGGCAATTTACAGGTTGAATTTATCCAATTTTGCAATGGTTGTTTGAAGGATCAGAAATTGCACTTTTTCGCTTTGTTCATGCTTATCAACGGTGATCGGCGATTCTGGCGTGTTCATGCTTGTGTATTCAGGGATATTACCTGAACCCATTTTCCAAAAGAAATGCGCCTCATTCATTCATGTCATGTTTACAATTGAGCAGCCTATATCTTTCACGCATTAAAATGAATTTCTGCACTAAATCGTATTAAACATTTCTGCCTCGTTACATAAGCCGATTTAAACACCAATTGTTTTCAATAATAAAAAAAAGTTATTCCGCCATATTTTCCAAAGACCCTTTTTCTTTACATTTTTCCTTTTCTTGCATGAATGGCTATTCCCTTTTGTCTTTCTCCATATATTCCTGAATTTTGCGCTCTTCCCATTCCACGCCAAATTTACCAGAAGCAAAAACCGTCAAACCATGAATAACAAGCCCAATTCCCCAAAATCCCAGCGGATAGAAAAACCACCAATCTCCTTCATATGTGCTTAAATTCATCACAAAAATATACGCATTCACTAAAACATAAACGGTGAGATGAATATAAAACGCTTTTAAATTTTCAACTCTTTTCTTCGCGCGTGCATACCTTTCATCATTATTATCCACCCTTTCACCCCCTAAGCGTACATTTCATTGCACAATACTTTAAAATATGCTGCTCAGGCAAAAAATTTCCATAAAATAAGGTGCTGGCCAAGCACCTTCACACTCTTCCCGCTTTCATCAGCTCATCTGCGGTTGTCTTTATGACTGAAAATGAACCATGCAATTCTTGAATGCTGGCTGAATGCTGTTCAATCGTTGAAGAAATCTCTTGAATGGATTCATTGTTTCCATTGATCGCTTCATTCATTGTTTGCAAATAATCAATAATATTGGCGGATGATTGCTTGCTTTGTTCAGCTAATCTTCGAATTTCTGCGGCAACAACGGTGAAGCCTTTTCCGTATTCGCCCGCACGCGCAGCTTCAATCGAGGCATTCAGCCCTAAAATGTTGGATTGATTGGCGACATTTTGGATCGCTTTAATTAATTCATAAGCATTTTCAATCGTTTGAATAATGGAATCCGACTCCGTTGAGATGCGCTGTATCTGCTCCGTAATGCTGTCCGAAACTTTTGCGATTTGTTCGGTTGTTTGCGCCATGTTTTCAACCGTGCTTGCCAATTCTCGAGACATTTTGCGAAGTCTGTCAATTTTTTCTGTGGATGTCGACGTAATGAGCAGTCCGACAACTTTGCCATCTTCAATAATTGGATTCCAAGTGACAACAAATGGATAGCCAAACACTTCAGGCCCAACTCGCATCCGATTGACTTTTCCCGTCTTTAATGAATCTTCGAGCAAAGGGGCCGACAACTCTTTAAGCGGCATGCCCGGCTGAATATTCGCGGTGCTAAATTCCGCCGGCAAGTGGACAAGGTATTTTTCTGTATCGGTAATGGTCACAGTCGTCGGCTCAGAAAAAGAACGTTGGATCGTCTCTGCATTGTTTATAATTTCTTGCAGCTTTTTCGACAAAACCCTTCACCCTTTCCATTTTTACTATTAATTTAAAAGTACCGAATTTATCGAATTGTGTCAAAAGTATGATGTCTAAAAAAAGATTTTTCTACAAAAAAAAGCTGTCCAGAATGCCACTGAAAAGTGTTTTTCTGTACAGCTCGCTTCATATCACGTTTGTTCATAAGTTTTCCAAGTTTAACAGGAACGCCGTCCTCTGCTGCGTCTTTTGCCCGAACGCCGATCATGGGAGCGTCTGCCCGTGCGGCGGCCGCTTGTGCGTCTTTTGCCCGAACGATGATCATGAGAGCGTCTGCCCGTGCGGCGGCCGCTTGTGCGTCTTTTGCCTGAACGATGATCATGAGAGCGTCTGCCCGTGCGGCGGCCGCTTGTGCGTCTTTTGC
>CALKAO010000025.1 GCA_937983115.1 uncultured Caryophanales bacterium | reverse complement strand
GGCAGCAAAGCGAGAATTGCCAATGTTCCTGTTCCCATATTTTCCTCCCCCTTTTAATTTTGTCAATTTATTTTAATAAACCATAAAGAAAGACATTAAAGCTTTCTTTACGATTTAATAAACACGCTTTGATGATTGTCTTCTTCATGTTCCATCGCTTCCAGCAAAAAATCCGCAAGATGCACGACGCGAACCTCATTTGCCAATCCTTCCTGTTCCACACCAAGCTTCATTTGAAGAAAACAGCCTGGATTTGACCGTCACAATCGTTGCTGCCTTTGTTTCTTTGATAGATTCCATTTTTCGTTTAAGTATTTTCGTCGACATATCCGGTTGGATGAGATGATAGATGCCGACTGAACCGCAGCATTGGCCAGCATGTTTCATTTTGCGGCAAATCACTCCGTCTGATAGAAGCAATTTGCGGGGATCATTCGAAGTGTTCAGAACATTGCGCAAATGGCAAGAATCCTGATAAGTGGCCACCTGTTCGGCAAAAATAATGGCTTTGCAGAGAAATCAAGTTCAAGCAGCAAACTTGATAAATTTTTCAGCTTGTTCGCAAAGCGATGTGCTCGTTCCGATCTCTTTTCATCATCTTTTAACAGATGCTGATCGTCATTGAGAAAAGCGCCGCATCCGCCTATATTCACAACCATTGCGTCGACTTGCAGCGATTCAAATGCTTCAATGTTTTGCTTCGCCAGTGCTTTTGCTTTCTTTTTTTCTCCGCTGTGAGCATGCAGAGCTCCACAGCACAATTGCGTTTCTGGCACAATGACTTCTCATCCGGCATGCTGCAAAAGCGAAATTGTCGCTTTATTAGTTTTTAAAAACAGCGTATCCATCAAACATCCTGTAAAAAAAGCTGTCGTTTTTATCTTTTCGCCAATCGCAGCGAATTGTGTCGGCCGATTTTACATTTCTTTGCAATCCGGCGCGTTCGCCCATTTTTTCAATGTCTCGTTCAACAACTTCAAACAGGCCGTCCTGCTCAATCAATATAACGGCTTTAGCATTTGGCGGCAAACAAATCTTTGTGAATTCTTCGACAACTTGCAATGTCGGCTGATCAAGAAACTCCAATGTTGCCGATATCATTTTATTTGCGATTATTGCTGACACCGTTTCAGCTGCATCTTCTAAACGCACAAATTGTGCAAGCATTGTTTTTTCGTTTCAGGCATCGGAATCAGCTTTAAAATTGCTTCCGTAATCATTCCAAGCGTACCTTCTGAAAAACAAACAATCTGGTTAAATCATAGCCGTCGACATCTTTTGCCAGTTTTCCTCCTCTGTTCGGATCATTTCGCCATTCGGCAAAACAACTTCGAGCCCGAGAACATAATCGCTCGTCACCCCATATTTCAGACCGCGCAAACCGC
>CALKAO010000024.1 GCA_937983115.1 uncultured Caryophanales bacterium | reverse complement strand
GAAACTGAAAAAAGAAGCCTTGCGCTGGCTTCTTTAACAAGCTTGTTTTTCGTATCGTTTAAACTTTTTAATCACCATGACATAATCTTTTTTCGAATGAATCGGGATTCCGGACTTCAATTTATCGATTAAATGGCTTTCTAATTTTTCTACATCGAGCTGATAAAACGAATGGATCGCTTTGTCATCGCTTGGCTTCCCATCAAAAATTGTTAAAATGTCGTCTCCGGAAATGCCAAAATATCCATTCGTTTTTAACAAAGGCGAAATGTCATGAATCTTCTTATACAAAACAACAGACGCATCCGTAGACTTGATGAATTGCCAATCTTTATAAGCTAATAATAGATCCGCTAAAGTGTTTGCTTTTTCCTCCTTGACTTCCGTGCTCCGCTCTCCGTCCAGATATTCTCTAATGAGATGAACCTCGAACGTTTGCGCTTCGCTTTTTGCAATTGGTGCAGCAAATACGCTTGTCATTGCATAAACAGCTACAACACTTGCGATCACTTTTTTTCTTAACATAAAACCGATGACCACCTCTCATAAATGAGATGATTGTTCATCATCAGATTTCCCAGAGGCGTCAAAGTTTATTCTGAATTGGCGATTATTCCTCAAATTCCATGTTGTGGAAGACTTCTTGGACATCGTCATTATCTTCGAGCATCTCAATTAAATTCAGCATTTTTTCACGATCTTCCGCTTGCGGCGTCGATGTCGTCTCAGGAATCATCGTGATTTCACTCGTTGTAAAAGTATAGCCTTTCTCCTCCAGCGCAGATTTCACTTCCTCAAAATTTTCTGGTTCGGTAAAAATGACATATGCATCCTCTTCGATTTCAACATCTTCCGCACCAGCGTCAATCGCTTGCAGCATGACTTCATCATCATCCAACGAAGCCCGTTCAATCATAAGCAAGCCTTTGCGCTTAAACATAAACACAACGCAGCCATTCTCACCTAAATTTCCGCCGTTTTTCGTAAAAGCATGACGCACTTCGGCAGCCGAACGGTTTTTATTGTCGGTTAATAGTTGAACCATGACCGCAACGCCGCCAGGGCCATAGCCTTCATACGTAATTTCTTCGTAATTCGCACCGCCTTGTTCGCCAACCGCTTTTTGAATCGCGCGCTCGATATTATCGTTGGGCATATTGTTAGTTTTTGCTTTATCAATCGCTAAACGCAATGCCGCATTGACTTCCGGATCGCCGCCGCCATTTTTGGCTGCAACATAGATTTCGCGAGCCAGCTTCATAAACAGTTTTCCCCGTTTAGCATCTTGTGCATTTTTTCTGCGTTGAATATTTTTCCATTTCGAATGACCAGCCATCTATTTTTATCCCCCAATTCAACGATTTGCACATTTCATGTGATTCACATTCATCTATTCTTATTTATCGTACAAAAAAAACAGGGCAATGACAATGTGCCAAGCCCTGTTTTTAACCTGATTAGCGAGCATTATTCTGGAAAGGACGTGAAATCGCATTGCCTAAATCATTTAAAATGCCATTAATGTCCGCTTGAACTTCGTTGATGCCATTTCCGTTTCGCAGATGGTCATCCACGTTGCGAATTCGTTCGAACATCTTATTATCTGTAACAACGGTGACATTTTGTGTTTGGGCGATATCACGAATGGCTGCTTTTACTTTTTTATCAATCCCTTTATTGTTATCTGCTTTTGAATTTACTCCGACAACGATTTGATTTCCATAAACAATCGTACGGGCATCACGAATCCCTTTTATCGCTTTGACGCGCTCCGATATTTTTCTCGCCAACTGGCGATCCGTTCCGTCGTAATACCCGACATTTCCACGATTTTCAAACGTTGCGCGCCGATTGTAATTTTGCGGATTGTTTCCGAATTGGTCATGATCATCACGATCCATCATGTCCGTCAGCGGTCCTTCGTTGCGATTGTTTACTTGATCATTCCCGTCCATAAATGGGCTTTGACGGCGATTTATCCCGTCCTCCGCACGATTGGCATTCGTGCCAAAGAAGAAGCCTCGGTTGTTATCATTTGAGCGATTGCCCATAAAGCCTCTCCTCGTGTTATCATTGTCATCCGTATAATAGCCAATAGGCCTCATATTGTTGTCATAGCGATCATTTGCAGCATCATTTGTCGTATTGCACGCTGCAAGCGTACTTGCCAGCATAACAGCGGACATCGTCGCCAATGCGATTTTTTTCAAAATAAAAACCCCCTTTCACCATTTATCATGGCGAAAGCAGGGCGTCATCATCCTAACAGATATAGGCAATCGCACGTCTGCCATATGCTGCCTAATGAGGAAACGGCGGCGGAGTTGCCGGCATGCTGCGCTTATGTTCGGTTTGTTTATGCAAGGTTTCAATCCGTTTGCGCGCCTGTTCCGATACATCTTCTCCAGCTAAAAAACGATCGATGACGTCATATGTTAAACCGAGTTCATTTTCATCTGTTTGCCCTTCCCATAAACCAGCGCTCGGCTTTTTCTCAATGACGCGGTTTGGAACATTTAAAAATCGGGCCATTTCCCGAACTTCTGATTTTTTTAAATGGACCAGTGGATTTAAATCCACGCCGCCATCCCCATATTTCGTGAAATAGCCGGTGTACCATTCCGCCGCGTTATCCGTTCCGCATACTAAGTAGCCGTAATGCTGGGCAAGGGCATATAATGTGCTCATTCTCAACCTTGTCCGCAAATTTGCATCCGCCATTCGCGCTGTTTTAGGATTATAGGCCTGTTTTTTTTCCAGTTGTGATGCAATCTTTGTTAGCATCTGCTCATGAACGTCGGATAAATCGATAACCATATAATCAAGTGAAGCGTTTTTAACGACTGCCATTGCATCATCTTCATCGCTCGGCATGCTTTTGACAGGCATAATGACACCGAGAGAATGATTAGGAAACGCCAATTTAATCAAATTCGCAGCGACTGCCGAATCAAGTCCTCCGCTTACGCCAACGACGAGTCCTCGCAAATTGGCTTTTGTTGTTTGCTCACGCAGCCAATTGACTAAAAAGTCAACCTTTTTTTCCAATTGTTGCTCCGCCTTTCAACTTTGTTTCTTATCGTTTAGTTTACCATACAACTCCTTTTTTTCAGCGGGCAGAGCTCTGCATCCATTGTTTTTTTTAAGAAATTTTCCCATGTTTTTTAAAACCTGACATTTGAATTGGGGTAAAATGTCATGGCATGAACACAGCGGCAAACCGCAAAATATCATGAAAAATCAGCAAAAATTCGCAACAAATTTAAACGAAGCCGTACAGCATGCATGTATAAAGCCGTTCCTTAAATAGAATGACTTTTCGACTGCTGAAATTGCTCGACCGTTAAAACGCAACCTTTAACTTTCATAACATTTTAATCGTGTAACTGATGTTTCAGCTTTGAAAATTCAGCGATTCACGCTATTGAACAAGTCCAATTTCAAAAAATTGGCGTCTTCCATTTTTTTCTAAAAGCTGCAAAGCCCCTGATAGCATCCTTGACCGTTTTAATTCAAATTCAACGAACGGAATTTTCTATTCTTATACTGTTACTATGGCATTTTCTTTGCTGCTTCATGCGTTCGACATCCCCTGCAGCATCTTTATCTAAAAAATAAAGAGACGAATGCCTTTTTCGTCTCTTTTCTGCACTTTAATCGTTTTCTTCTTCTTTTTCTTCTTCGGTTTCACGATAATCTCCATCATTTGAATAAGGCAAGTTTTGATGCTGCCAAATCGGCGACATTTGTTGATCGTATGGAAGCTGAGGAGGCATCATGGATGATCCGTGCATGTAGTCTTCATGATGCTGCGTCATGTGCTGGCCATACATGCCATAAGGGTGCTCTCCACTGTGTCCGTACATGGCCGGCTGGCCGTATCCTTCCTGCTGGTATCCATACATCGGCATTTGTTGGCCATACATGCCTTGCTGCTGGCCATACATAGGCATATAAGGATCATGCATCCCATACTGCCACATTGGCGGCTGCCCGTACTTGCCTTGCTGCCCATACATGGGCATCTGCGGACTTTGCATTCCTTGTTGATGCTGATAATCATCATAATCCGTTGCATGCATATCATTGGACGATTTTGCATACTTTGAATGCTCTTTTGTTTCACCCATCGGTTTCACAGGATGCATCATGCCAGGCCCAGGGTAATGGTACCCGTGCCAATGAATGGGCTGGCAGGGAATTGGCATGATCGGTGCGCATCCGCAAGGAAACTTCGGCATATGGTGAATGGGTTTTGGCAATGGCATTGGAGGCGGCATTGAAGGCAATTGAATTGGGATCTCTGCTTCAGGCATCGGCGGCAAATATTCTTCGTGCTTGGGCGGTTTTGGCGGTGGTGCAGGCTTGGGGTGCGGCGATTCTTTGATGGACTTTTCTTTAACAGGCGATTCCTTAGTGGGCATTTCCTTTTGCTGTTTTTTAGGCGGCGAGTAGCTTGATGGCACTTTAATTTTCATTCCCGGCATAATCATATCTGGATCGCTTAAATGTGAATTTAAACTTTTCAATTGTTCAAAATCGACATTATATTTTTTTGCGATTTTCCAAAGGGTGTCTCCTTTTTGAACAATATGAATTCTCACGTAACATTCCCCCCTATTGTTAAGTCGTTACAGTATATGAACAGTTGGGCTAATTGCTACTATATTTAATCGATAAACAATTTATGCGCATTCTTTTCGATTATGACTTCACTTTCTCTTAAAAACCCTTCTTTGTTTCATGTATAATAAAAAATAAATCAATATAGGAGAGGATGAACGTGCGAAATGAAGGTGAAAAAGTATTAGGTGATAAACGCCGCCAACTCATCTTATCGTGGCTGAAGAAAAGCGATGAACCGATCACAGGCAATACGCTGGCGAAGAAAACGAATGTATCAAGGCAAGTCATCGTTCAGGACATTTCATTGTTAAAAGCGCAAAACGAACCGATTATTGCCACAGCCAAAGGATATTTATACGTCAGACAATCCCTTACCGAACCTCCTTTCCAATGGGTGATTGCCGTAAAACATAAACCGGAAGAAACGAGAAAAGAACTGGAAATCCTTGTGGATCATGGTGTGACGGTTAGAGATGTAACGATTGAACATCCCGTCTACGGAGATCTCAAAGGCTCGCTCATGCTTTCAAACCGAAGAGACGTCGATCAATTTATTAAAAAAATCGAATCATCGAAAGCATCGCTTCTATCGGAATTAACTGAAGGGGTCCATCTGCACACACTCGACGCCGAAAGTGAAGAACAGTTGAAAGAAGCGTGTTTGGCGTTAAAAAAAGCGGGATTTTTGCTTTCATAAAAAAAGGACAAGACACCATTCAAAGTCTCGTCCTTTTTTAGCCTATTCAACTTCGAAACACGGGTAGCTTCCAATAATTTCAACGCCGCATCCCAACGCTTCCAGCTCGGCTTTGACGCCGGGAATTAACACCCCATCTGCTTTCATTTCGACATCAATGATGAAAAAATAATTCCCGAGTCCAGTCTTTTGAGGCCGCGATTCAATTTTTGTCAAATTTAGCTTTCTCCAAGCAAACGCAGATAACACTTGATGCAGCGCTCCTGAATAATCCGATGGCAGCGTGACTTTAAAAGTTGTTTTGTCGCCAACATAATTTTCATTTAACGAAACGGGTTCTTTTGTCTTTGACAAAACGACAAATTTCGTATGGTTGTTTTGAAAGTCGTTAATATCTTGATGAACGATTGCCAGACCGTACGTTTCAGCAGCGAATTCGTTGGCAATCGCTGCAATGTTTTTCTCAGGATGCTCCTTGACGAATTTTGCCGCTGCAGCCGTCGAATTTGTATATTGAACCGCTGCATTCGGATAAGATTTCCTTAAAAAATGGTGCGTTTGAGCAATGGCTTGCGGATGTGAATAAATGCATTCAATCTCGCCCGCACGATTGATATTCTGGGAATGGACCATAAAATGCTGTTTAATGGGAATGACAATATCGGCAACAATCGGCAGTCTATGATGAAACAAATAATCAATCGTTAAGTTGACGGTTCCTTCAATTGCATTTTCAATCGGAACGACGCAGCAATCGGTCTCTCCTTCGCTGACTGCATCCATGCAATCTGGTATGGTTTCATATGGGATAAGTTCATCATGCGGAAATACCACTTTTGCAGCATATTCCGTAAACGTGCCGCTCGGTCCAAGGTAACTAATTTTTTTCATGCTCATCTCCAAATCTCCCGTCACATTCATCGTTATCTTTCTTTCTGCTTCAAGGCCTACATGCCTGATCCGATCACTTCAACGCGCTCAACTGCATCGACTTCTTCGATGCGTGCAATCAATTCGCTTAATTCAACCGCCATTGCACCTGTTTCAATCGATAGCGTAACATTCGCTCTTCCTTGCAAAGGTATGGTTTGATTGATGGTTAATACGTTGCAGCCAATTTCAGCAACCGTTTTTAGCACTTCCGATAATGCACCTGAACGATCAACTAAAAAAACAGAAAGTGTAATAATTTTCTCTTTAATAATTGAATGAAAAGGAAAAACGCTGTCGCGATATTTATAAAAAGCGCTTCGGCTTAAACCGACGCGAGCTACAGCATCATTCACTTGCTCAACTTTTCCGCTTTCAAGCAATGCTTTTGCCTCTAAAGTCTTTTTCATCGACTCCGTCAAAACATCTTCCCGAACCAAATAATATTGAATTGGAACTGATTTTCTTTTCACGCCCGTTCCTCACTTCATCCTTTTTCATTGTACAATTTCAATGATGCGCTGCGCACGTAAAAAAATGCAAACAAAGTCAGCAATTGTCGCAGTTTCAAGCATGGAACATCATTTTCTTGCCTGCAAGCGGACATTCAATCAATAAATTCGAATTCAAATTCCTGCAATCTTACAATATCCCCATCTTTAGCGCCTAATTGGCGCAAGGCATCGTCAACGCCAAGATTCCGCAATTGCCGCGCAAAACGCCGCACGCTTTCATCTCGTGAAAAATCCGTCATATGAAACAGTCGTTCGACCTTTTTGCCGCTTAAAACAAACGCTCCGTCGTCTGCCCGCGTAATCGTAAACGGCTCTTCCTTTCTTTTAAACCGATACATTGCATAATCCCGATCGGCAACGCCAATAAGCGAAACATCTTCTGCTTTTTCCAGCGTATTGGCAATTTCATACAGCAGCTCGCGCACGCCTCGTTTCGTAAAAGCAGAAATCGGAAAAACACGAACAGGCTCTTTAAGCTTCTCTTTAAAAAGCCGCAAATTTTCTTCCGCCTGAGGAAGATCCATTTTATTTGCTGCAATAATTTGTGGGCGTTCAATCAGTTTTTCGCTATATTGTTTTAACTCATGATTAATGGTGAGGTAATCATCATACGGATCGCGGCCTTCGCTTCCCGACATATCAATAACGTGAACAATGACCCGCGTGCGTTCAACATGCCGCAGAAATTGATGGCCTAATCCAACCCCTTCGTGCGCGCCTTCAATTAATCCCGGCAAATCAGCAACGACAAAACTTCGATGATCTTCCGTTTCAACAACGCCTAAGTTTGGGGTTATCGTCGTAAAGTGGTAATCTGCAATTTTTGGTTTTGCTGATGTAATGACAGAAAGGAGCGTTGATTTTCCAACGCTTGGAAAACCGACAAGTCCAACATCCGCAAGCAGCTTTAACTCAAGAATCAAATTTCGCTCCATGCCGGGCTCGCCATTTTCAGCATGGCGCGGCGCAGGATTTGCCGGTGTTTTGAATCGTGTATTGCCCCTGCCGCCGCGTCCGCCTTTTGCGACGATGGCTCGCTGTTTATGAATCGTCAAATCAGCAATCACTTCATTCGTATCTTCATCAATAACAAGCGTACCCGGCGGAACGCGCACAACTAATGGCTCGGCATTTTTTCCATGCCGGTTTTTCGGGCCTCCATGTTCACCGCGCGGAGCGATAAAATGTTTTTTATAGCGAAAATCCATCAACGTGCGCAAACCTTCATCAACTTCAAAAATAACGTCTGCCCCTTTTCCGCCATCTCCTCCAGCCGGCCCGCCTTCAGGAACGTATTTTTCTCTGCGAAAAGCAACCATGCCGTTCCCGCCGTCGCCGGCTTTCACATAGATTTTCACTTGATCGACAAACATTCTGTTCACCTGCTCGTGCACGTCTTTTATAAATCTACTCTACCTGTTTCGGGAACAGCTTTCAACATCATCTTTCCATTCGTTTACATCAAACTGCATTCAATATGAAAAAGCCCTAAACCAAAA
>CALKAO010000023.1 GCA_937983115.1 uncultured Caryophanales bacterium | reverse complement strand
GGCGGAAGCGTAAACCACATCTCGATAAGCTCGTGTCGGAAAGTACGGTCGAACATGACATTTCATTGCCTGCGATGTATAAAGAATTGCTTTCGTATGCGATTCCGTTTGTGCTTGTCGGGCTCGCGATTCCGATTTATCAGCAAGTTGACACGCTGACGATGGTGAAGACGCTGATGTTTGCAGGAATGACGCAAGCCGAAGCCGAGTCGGTGTATGCCATTGTCAACCAAACGACAAATAAAATCATTATGATCCCGGTTTCATTTGCAACAGCATTAGGATTGACGTTAATTCCCACGATTACAAAAACGTATACCGCGCGTGATCGGAGAAAACTTCAAGCGCAAATTTCGCAGACATTTCAAATTTTGTTGTTTTTAACGCTTCCTGCAGCTGCAGGTTTATCCGTGCTTGCTTATTCGGCATACGGAACGCTGTATGGCACGACTGACATTGTGCTCGGGGGCGAACTGCTGCGCTGGTATGCGCCGACAGCGATATTATTTGCAGCGTTTACTGCAGCAGCAGCGATTTTGCAAGGGATCAATCGGCAAAAACTGGCGGTTTTCGCTTTGCTGTGCGGGATCTTAATTAAAATGCTTCTCAATCGGCCGTTCATTGCAAAATGGGAAGGCATCGGCGCCATTATCGCAACCGATATCGGCTATTTGTTTTCTGTTGTTTTCTGCTTGCTTGCAATCAAAACGTTTACGCGTTTCCGCTTTGCGTTTATTGCCAAAAGGACGCTGCTAATCGGCATCTTTACAACGATCATGGGGGCTGCTGTCTGGCTGGTGAAATGGCCGCTTGAACGTTTATTGGCAAATGGCTATTCGGAGGAATCGAGTTATTTTGCGGTCCTTCTCATCTTGGTGCTTGGAATTGCTGTTGGAGGGTCGGTTTACTTATGGCTGGCCTGGCGGTCCGGGCTGCTTGTGCAAGTCTTCGGCAAACGGCTTCCGTTTTTCCGCCATTTGCAGAAAAAGCAGCGAAATGCAGAATGAAGCGATTCGCAGAAGGCAGTGAAAGATATTTAAGGCCAGGCTTCGTTCGCATCGATGGAGAAGAGGGAAAAGGTGCAATTGCATGGATTTAGAAATTGGCAGCAAAGGCAGTCATCAACACAGCAGGTGTTACACCAAGAGGCTTTTTGCTGCTCTACAAAGATAAAAAGCGTGCAGGCTCATTGAAAACGATGATGTGATATGAATCCAATATGAAAACGCTTGGAAAATCCATCCAAGCGTTTTATTCACGAAACAAATCGCTGGATAAATAGCGTTCGCCTGAATCAGCTGTCATGCAAACGACGATTTCGCCTTTTTCCAGCCGCTTTGCAACCGATAAGGCAGCATACACTGATGCGCCTGAGGAAGGCCCGACAAGGATTCCTTCTTCTCTTGCAAGCCTGCGGACGACATCGTAAGCCTGTTCATCTTCGATTTGAATGATTTCATCGTAAATGTTTGTATTGAGCGTATTCGGGATAAATCCAGGACTGGTTCCGACGAGTTTATGTCTGCCTGGTTTTCCGCCAGATAAAACAGGCGAACCGGCTGGTTCAACGACATGAACGGTAAGATTTGGATATTTTTCTTTCAATACTTCTCCAGTTCCCGTAATTGTCCCGCCTGTTCCTGCGGTTGCAACGAAAGCGGAAGGCGTTTTATTCAAACTTTCCATATCTTTTATAATTTCTAATGCTGTTGTTTTACGGTGGGCATTTGGGTTGTGTTCGTTATCAAATTGCATCGGAATAAAACTGTTTGGAATTTGTTTTGCCAATTCGTTTGCTTTTTCAATCGCACCCGGCATTTTTTTGTCGCCTGGCGTTAAAACTACTTCTGCACCGTATGCTTTAAGCAGATTGATTCGCTCTTCTGTCATTGTATCAGGCATGACAATGATTGCTCGATAGCCTTTTGCCGCAGCGTTCATCGCAATCCCAATGCCCGTATTGCCTGATGTGGGTTCAATGATGGTTGAACCTTTTTTCAATAGGCCTTCGCGTTCTGCAGCAGCAATCATTTCATACGCAGCACGGTCTTTTACGCTTCCGCTCGGATTCAAATATTCGAGCTTGACATAAACATCAGCGCCGTTGGGGCTAGGCAAATGCTGCAATTTGACGAGCGGCGTGTTTCCAATTAAATCAGCAATGTTTGTTACAATCGTCATGTTGCCACATCCTTTTTGCATAAACAAGTTGGCTATATTATAACAAATCGGATAAAACAAATCCATTCACTGTGAATAAAAATTGTCTGCGAAAAACATTTAATCTGTTAAAATAAAAGTAATCAAAAAATGCTGCAAGTAGAATGGAAAGGAAAAAGCGATGGTTAAGCAAGCTTTTTGCATCCTTGCGCAAATTGGGGTTTTATATTTGCATTATTTCATCGGTTCATTGATACAAAAGGGTTTTGATTTGCCGTTTTCAGGAAGTATTTTAGGCATGCTTCTTTTTTTTGCTTTATTAACGGTGTGGAAGCCGTTTGAACGGTTTGTTGAGAAAGGCGCAAATGTAATTTTAGCTCATTTGCCTCTGTTTTTTACGCCTGCAACTGTTGGTGTGATGATTTATTTTGATTTATTTAAAGGGAGCGGCGTCTTGCTTGTCATCATTACGATTTTAAGCACACTCATCGTGCTTGTCGGGTCAGCGTATACGACGCGCCTCGTTCACAAAGCAAGGGAGAGAGCAAGAGGATGAAAGGGTTTGGGCTGGCATTAACGTTAATCGTCTATGTATTTGCCCGCAAATTTTACCAGCGATTTTCATATCCTTTTTTTGTGCCGGTATTGACATCCACGGTTGTGATTATCAGTGTGCTTTTCATCTCCCAGTATTCATACGAACAATATATGAAAGATGTGAGTCCGATTACAGAATTGCTGGGTGCAGCAATTGTTGCGCTCGGCTATCCGCTGTTCAAGCAGAGGGAGGTTATCAAAACGCATGTTGTGCCGATCCTATCGGGAGTGATTGCTGGGACGTGGCTCGGAATCGAAAGCGGGCGCCTGCTTTCCAAAGCTTTTGGCATCGAAGAGCTGCTGGTCTATTCGCTTTTGCCTAAATCAGTGACAATGCCTGTGGCGATGGAAATTGCAGATGAAATCGGCGGCATCCCTTCACTGGCCGCTGTTTTTGTCATGGTGGCTGGAATAAGCTGTGTCGCCATCGGACCCTATTTATTAAAATGGCTGCGACTCCATCATCCTTTGGAAATTGGAATCGGCTATGGAAGCGCCGCCCATGTGCTTGGCACGTCAAAATCATTGGAGTTCGGAGAAGAGGCTGCAGCGATCAGCTCGGTGTCGATGACGTTATGTGCAATTAACGCTTCATTTTTAGCGCCGGTGATCATCGCATTGTTTGGCTGATCTTGTTCAGATTGTTAATTTTGTCCGTGTTATGCTGCCTTTGAACAAAGGTTGTGAGCAAATCAGCAGCGGGGGGGATCCCCAATTCAAACTGGCCAGATCGCGAAGCTTTAAATGATTGGATGGATAAGGGGAGGTAACATGGCGCAATTAATCAAGCTGCAAGAGTATGTTTCACGGTATGAACTGGATTTAACGAAATACAGCAATCAGTTCGTGCGTTTAAAAAAACAAAGATGGAATGAAAAAAAAGCAGAAGCCGGCATTGGCGATTCGACAAATCATGCACGGCTTTCAGCTATAAAAAAAGCATTTTTAGAAGAGCTGTTTGCCAACCAGCTTCGCTGGGCGAGCTCAACTGCATTTGAAAAGTCGCTGCTCGCCCCGCGCTACGAAACGGATCCATTATTAAAATTATTGCTGCAAAAGCTTCCTGATACGTATTTGTTGATGTATGAACCGGTCTTTCAAATTGAACAAGCTCCGATAGAACTTGAAGCAGTGCTGATTGCGCCGCTGGAGATTTATTGTTTAGCCTTTTTGGAAGGTGAAAAAGATGACATTTATCTGGCAAGCCGCGAGCGTTTTTGGAAAGTATGGCGGGATGACAAGCAAGTGAAAGTCATGAATCCTTTACTTTCGCTGAAACGCACTCATGCGATTGTTTCGCGTTTAGTAAAAAAAGCTTTTCCAATCAAACAAGTGTTGGTTGCTCGCCATGGCTATGTTGATCATTTTCAGGGATGGCATGTTGACTGCATTGATAAGCGAAATGTTCAGCAATGGCTGGAAAAGCATGCAGCAAATCCGACGCCGATGAAATTCCAGCAAATGAAAGCTGCGCGCGCGCTGTTAAACCATACACGCACAGAGTATTATGAAAGGGTGGAAAATTCGACAATTTCCTGGGAAATCGAACAATATGACTAAAACGGGCTAAATGTAATTGTTCTAACCTTTTCTTCAATGGCTTGCGTGTTTTTTTGATAAATGCGATAAGGAATGGCTGCCGACCATGTTTCAAAAAAAGGAAAAGGCGAAAACGCCACCGTTGCTTCGTCGATCCATTTTGCTTGAACCGTGATTGGCTTGCCGGATGCGGCTGCGGCTGGAATGCCGTTCTTAAACCAAGGATGTTCACGTTCATTTGCGGATCCGGGTTTATTTAAACAAACATACAACGAAAAATTGTCCCACATTTTTAACTGCTGATGTGCGAGTTCAATGTTTTCATTTGGAAATTTGGATCGCAGCCTTTGCTGGCGCTCTTTTTCCTGGCGCAAAAAGGTTTTGGTTTCTTCAGGGCCGTCCGGATTGAAAAATGCGGTGTAATGGAGCGAAGTTAACAGCGCAACATATTCATCAAGTTTTTCCATCTCATCAATTCCTGAACGATAAAGCTGCAGTTTTTCTTTTAGCGGATATTCGGCAAAATGATAAAATGCGTCTTTAAATTGACTGTCGGCCCGCTTCCAGCTTGCATCATGCAAAGCCGCTGTTAATACCGTCCGCAAGCTTGAGCGTTGAAACGGGGGATTTCCTGCGTGCAATGCCATTTCACCGGCCAAAAGAGCATGGTCATGCTGCGTGATCAGCTCATAGTGGCTTTCATATTCCACAACGATCAATGCGCTCATCCTTTCGTTGTTTACGTCTGATGCTTTTCATGATAAGATTCGTTCTTGCAGGCTGGTATAATCGCATCTATCATAACACCCTGAGACGGGTGAGAACAATGCAAACCGGGAACGTTCAGGATGCATCCTGTTCAGTGTTCTGCTCATGATGCGGCATGCTGGCGAGCGTCATACAACGATGGAATCGATTTTTGCAAGCAGAAGGAAGTGACAAGATGAGATTGCGCTACAAACCTTGGGCTCAAGATAAACTGAGATCACATCCTGAAATCGTCATCGCTGAACCCGAGATGATGAAAGGCAGGTGGTCAGCGGTTTTTCCTTATGAAAATCCCATTTATCTTGAGATCGGAACAGGAAAAGGCAAATTTATTACCGAAATAGCAAAACAGCATCCTGAAATTAATTTTATTGGTTTGGAAAAACAAGATCGCGTGCTTGTTTCGGCTCTTGATAAGGCTCTTGCTGAACAGCCGCTGGAAAATGTAAAACTGGTCAATGCCGATGCGAATCAGTTATTAGATTATTTTGCAAAGCAAGAAATTGAACGCATTTATTTAAATTTTTCCGACCCGTGGCCGAAAAATCGCCATGAAAAAAGACGGCTGACGCATCAAAAATATTTGGCCATGTATGAAAAAATTTTAACTGAAGATGGAGAAATCCACTTTAAAACAGATAACCGCAAGTTTTTTGAATATTCGCTTGAAAGCTTTTCTGCATACGGCATGCGTCTGCAAAACATCAGCCTGCATTTGCATGAAGATGATGATGGAACGAATATTATGACAGAATACGAAGAAAAATTTTCAAGCCAAGGCAGTCGAATTTATAAGTGTGAAGCAAAGTTTAAATAAGCATTGCAAAGTTCACATTTTCATCTAAAACTAGAGTAAACGGAATTTGCTTTTTATGTTATGATGAGGTTGTAGAATGATAGATTAATTTTTTGATTGGATGAGGAGGAGCAAGTTTGAAAAAGAAATTCATTGCAATATTATCGTTTGTTTTCATCATATCCAGCATGGCTGGCATCGTTTCAGCTGCGGAAGCATCGCCTGAAATGCTTCAAGCAATCGAAGCGGCAAAAAAAGAAGAGTTTAGCTATTACAAAGCAGGATCGCTAAAACTAAAGGATGTAAAAGAACTGACAGTAAACGATCCTGAATTAAATACAAGTATGGTGCAAATGGCATTGGCAGAATTTACGACAGTTAAAGACAAAATTTTTCCGACAGTCCGCAAAGAAGTGGTTTTTTATGACCCTGAAAACGGAGAAGTTCTTCATGAAGGCCAGCTTTCAGCGGCTATCGATGAAATTTCTGCATATAAAGACTCTCATGAAACAGGCGCGAAACTGCAAATGGGATTGATTATTGCACTGCTGATTGTATTCCCAATTGTCTATATTTTATTGATCGTTCTTGTATGGGAGCCGCGCCAATATTCAGTGACGAAATTTAAAATTGCCAACCGTCTGTTCCATGGACAGACAGAAACGTTTCGATAAATGGATGAATTGTAAAATCCTTTCGGCAGATTCGACTGCTGAAAGGATTTTTTTGTGGAGATCAGACTTCTCTTAAAATCTTTTGCATTTTTTAAAATTATGAGATAATACCGGTATATAAAATTGAAATTTGAGAGGAGAAGGATGACAACGTGTCTAAATTGACCGTCAATACGCAATATGGGCAAGTGCTTGGAGAACGAGTTGAAAACGTTTGCGTTTGGAAAGGCATTCCTTATGCAAAACCGCCGGCAGGCCGTTTGCGCTTCCGCCCGCCTGAGCCGCCTGAAAAGTGGGAAGGTGTCTGTGATGCAACGGAGTTTGGCAAAACAGCCATGCAGCCAAGCAGTGAAATGATGAGGTTTTTAGGAGATTCTCCCCAAGGCTCAAGTGAAGACTGCCTCTATTTGAATATTTGGTCTCCAGGCGCAGACGATAAACGCCGGCCGGTAATGGTCTGGATTCACGGCGGCGCTTTTATGTACGGTTCAGGTTCAAGTGAAACGTATGATGGCACATCGTTTGCTCAAAATGGCGATGTCGTTGTCGTAACGCTCAATTACCGGCTTGGGGTTTTTGGTTTTCTGCATTTAGCGGAGATTGGCGGCGAAGCGTTTGCAGGGTCTGGAAATTGCGGGATTTTAGATCAAATTGCTGCATTGAAGTGGGTAAAGGAAAACATTCAAGCTTTTGGCGGCGATCCTGAAAATATAACGGTATTTGGCGAATCTGCAGGAGCTATGAGCATCGGTGCGATGCTTGCAGCAAATCAAGCTGAAGGACTCTTTCATAAAGCCATTTTGCAAAGCGGGGCTGCAAACAATGTCCTGCCTTCAAGCTTAGCGACTAAAGCGGCCAGGCGCATTTTATCGCATTTAAACATTCAAGATAACGAACTTGACAGGCTTTATGAACTTTCTGCAGAAGAGCTTGTCAAAGCTTCAGAAACGATTCCTCCGATGAGCCTTTGCCCCGTTGTGGATGATGCGGTGATTCACAAGCCGCCGCTTCAGGCAATCGCAGAAGGCAGCGCAAAAAATATTCCAATACTAATCGGAACGACGGAAGATGAATACCGGCTGTTTACATTTGCGGATCCAATTTGGAGAAAGCTTGATGCACAAGGAATCGAAAAACAATTTCAAGCGTCTTTTCGCACCCATTGGGAGCGGCTGTCTGAATTATTAAAAGGCGAAACATTGACGCAGGAACTGTATGAAAAATTGATGACTTGGCAAGTGTTTGCATATCCGGCAATTGCTTTGTCCGAAACAAGAGTGCGTTCTGGCGAAAGCGTGTGGATGTATCGTTTCGACTATAAAAGCACTGCTTTTGGAGGGGGATTAAAATCTTGCCATGCACTCGAGCTTCCTTTCGTTTGGAATACAGTAAAGAATCCGCGTACGACAGCATTTGTCGGTGATGCTCCTGAACGATTTGCGCTTGCTGAACAAATGCATCATGCCTGGATTGCTTTTGCAAAGAATGGCAATCCATCGATCGCTGCATTGCCTGATTGGCCTGAATACAACCTTGAGCAGCGGCCAACGATGCTGTTTAATGTCGAATGCAAAGTTGAAAACGATCCCGGCCGTACGGAACGCCTGTTTTGGGAGCAAGTGGCTGCTGCACAAGAGCTAAAGTAAAAATAAAAAGCCGCTTATGCTCATAAACTGCATGTTGAAGCATGCAAGCATAAATGCAGTTCATGAGGTTGGCGGCTTTTCTATTTTAATTCAATAATCGTCCCCGTTTTTGCATCGACGGCAAAATCATAATGTTTGATCCGATTTTGTTCGTTTGATGTAATTCCGCCGCGGTATACCGTGTATTCAAGCAAACCGCTGTTCAACTTTTCGGGATGCATTTGAATCCAGGAACCTTCAATTTCCAGCCGATCATGCAATGCTTTTTTTACATTGCGCAATGCTTTCTCAGGCGTGATGTCTTTTTTGTTCATCCGGTTTGCGAGGGTGAATCCAGCAGCCAATCCGAGCAGCGCTCCTGCGATAAATTTGCCACTTTTCATTTTAAACCCCTTTCATTTTCCAAGCGAAAGTCATTAGTTGTATTATACTAGAAAAAGCAGGCTTGCAACAATAATGAAAGGTAGAAGGCAAAGCTTTATTTCGTTATGATAGTGTTAATAATGTGATGTTGAGAGGAGATCGCCATGGAAAACGAGACGATGAGGATGTTTCAAACGCTGACTGAACTTCGCGGCCCTTCAGGCTTCGAGCAAGCTGTGAGAAAATATATGCGCGCCGAATTGCAAAAATATGCAGATGAACTGATTCAGGATCGGCTTGGCAGCCTATTTGGCGTAAAAAAAGGCGATGGTCCGCGCGTGATGGTGGCTGGCCATATGGACGAAGTTGGTTTTATGGTGACGAGCATTACGAAAGAAGGGCTGATTCGCTTTCAGCCGCTTGGCGGCTGGTGGAGTCAAGTGCTGCTTGCCCAGCGTGTTGAAATTGAAACGGAGCAAGGGATTGTGCCGGGAGTCATTTCTTCGATTCCACCCCATTTACTTGAAGAAAAACAGCGGAAAAAACCAATGGAAATGAAAAATATGCTGATCGACATCGGCGCAGATAATCAAGCGGATGCGATAAAAATCGGCATTCGCCCCGGACAGCCGATTACTCCGGTCTGCCCTTTCACGCCGATGGCGAATAAGAAAAAAATTTTAGCGAAAGCTTGGGACAACCGCTATGGATGCGGTCTGGCCATCGAGCTGTTAAAAGAATTAAAAGATGAAAAACTTCCGAATGAACTGTATTCAGGAGCAACGGTTCAGGAGGAAGTCGGCTTGCGCGGAGCAGCAACTGCAGCCCAAATGATAAAGCCAGATATTTTTTATGCTTTGGACGCCAGTCCTGCAAACGATATGTCGGGAAACAAGCAGGCGTTTGGAAAATTGGGAAAAGGCGCTTTGCTGCGCATTTATGACGGATCGATGGTGACGCATCGCGGCATGCGGGAGTTCGTTTTAGATACGGCTGAATCGAATCGCATTCCGTATCAATATTTTGTTTCTCCAGGCGGGACCGATGCAGGCAGAGTCCACACGTCCCTAGAAGGCGTTCCTTCAGCAGTCATCGGGATTTGTGCGCGCTATATCCATACGTCATCCTCGATCATTCATGTGGATGATTACGCGGCCGCGAAGGAATTGCTGATCAAACTGGTGCAAAAAACAGATCAAGCGACGGTTGACGCCATCCGTCAAAGCTGAGGAGAATTCCATGAATGTAGCGATTGGTTCAACGAATGCCGCCAAAGTAAAAGCATTGGATAAGCTGTCTAAAAAAATGGGTTTTTCAGTCATTGTCCATGCTGTTCCATCGCGTGT
>CALKAO010000022.1 GCA_937983115.1 uncultured Caryophanales bacterium | reverse complement strand
GATGAAAGAAAGGGTTGCATTTTCTGAAATCATATAGTAATATAATTTGCGAAAGATATAGAAACAACTGCATAATATTGCCTAGTGACGATAGCGAAGAGGTCACACCCGTTCCCATGCCGAACACGGAAGTTAAGCTCTTCAGCGCCGATGGTAGTGGGATTCCCGCGAGAGTAGGACGTTGCTAGGCAATTTGAATGTGAAAAACAGCGATTGTTTCGCTGTTTTTTATTTTGGCAAGATATCGTTTGATTTGCAATTTGCCTGTCATGAGTCTCCTTTCTCGACTAAGCGAGCAGGCATGAGCGCAAAGATGCATGCAGGCAAAAAAAGATAATGAGCAGGCCGAATAATGGTACGCTATAGCCTATTGAAACATTCAATTCATCAGCGGCGTATCCAAGAAAGATTAACAGGCTTGATGCAACGGTTCGAAATAAAAGCGACGATGGCAATCGTAAACAAATGAATGGCTTTATGGCTATTTTTAAGAAAGATCAATGCCATAAATAATGCGAACGCAATAACGACTAGAAAAATGATGACAAAATGAATGTAAGCCAATGCTTCTTGAGACAACATCGTTCCACTTTTTATTTTTTGAATATTCTTAATCGGTTTAACATACTTTTCGATCGAATCGGATGTATTTTTCGGAACGGTTGTACATTCTCCACATAAAAAGGTGGGTGTATCGGTTTTGATTTTTCAGCTCGTCTGAGATATCGCTTCCTCACATTGGAATTAAGTGTGATGAACAGATGAATTTAAATTTTGCAATGCGCTGGATTTTCATTCAATGCTGGTTTTTTGAAAACGGACTTCAGCAAGGATTTTTCATAACCGATTCCTCAAGCATTTTTTTTTGTTGAAAGAAAGTAGGATTACATTTTTGCATTTCGGGGCATGATTTTATTTCATGCAAGTTTTGTGCTATTTTAGTTCTACTGTTTGCTAATATTTTATTATGCGCAAGGGGGTTCTCGATGCTAACAAGTGGCCTTGTCATCGTTTTGATTATTTTAACGATTAATGTCGTGTACGTTTCTTTTTTTACGTTTCGAATGATTTTAACGTTTAAAGGATTTCGCTACACTGCAGCGTTTGTCAGCATGATTGAAGTTGTCATTTATGTCATTGGGCTTGGTCTCGTTCTAGACAATTTAAATGAAATTCAAAATTTGATTGCTTATGCGGTGGGATACGGCATTGGCGTGATTGCGGGAATGAAGATTGAAGAGAAAATAGCGCTTGGCTATATTACGGTTCATGTGACGACTGCGCAAATCGATCACCAAATCGAAGCGAAGCTGCGTGAAAAAGGGTATGGGGTGACGAGTTGGATTGCCTATGGCCGCGAAGGCCAGCGCATGATGATGCAAATTTTGACTCCCCGCAAATTGGAAAAAAATTTATACATCGATTTAAAAGAACTCGATCCAAAAGCATTTATCATCACCTATGAACCGCGCACGATCCATGGCGGTTTTTGGGTAAAAGCGGTAAAGGGGCTGCAAAAACGTGTCGCAGAAGAAAACATTTGAAGTTCTTGAGCATGAAACGATCGCGGATTGTTTGGAACGCATGAAACGGGAAGGGTATACGCCCGTCCGGCGCATTGAAAAACCGATTTTTTATCAAAAACAGAAAAAAACAAACCCGGAATATTTAAAGCAGCAGATTATTTTTGAAGGCATAAAAAAGGAAGATTGACAAAACACGAACATTATAAAATAAACTTCATAAAAATGTTCGATTTTTGTTGACATGAGAAAAAATTCATTGTTAAGATAAAGATGAAATAAAACATATGAAAACTTCATAAATGTTCGGGAATAAGACCTAAACGTTTCAGCCTGGCAGCGGAATAACGGCGAGACGATGAAGAGAAAGCTTTCAAATGCAATGGTTGCTGCAAAGGACGAAAAAATGGATGGAGATGGAAACGATATGCCGAAGTGAACGCTTTCTCTATTCTTTTTAGAGAAAAAACGATTCGATTCGGCTTTTATTTTTTTCTGCATGCTGCATCCTCCATTTCGCGGCAAGCAGCATTCGCTGTTTTGCTTGATTTGTTTTTACGAATATTTGGGATGGCAATAAGCTCGATTCGTGTGAGTAAAAAACCGGTTTTTAACGATCCTAATTTTAATGAAAGGAGTTCTTCAACATGCAGCCAGTTGTCGGCGTCATCATGGGAAGCGCGTCTGATTGGGAAACGATGAAACAGGCTTGCTTTGTGCTGGATGAGTTAGACATTCCGTATGAAAAAAAAGTTGTCTCGGCCCACCGCACGCCGGATTATATGTTTCAATACGCTGAAGAAGCGCGCGGGCGCGGCTTGAAAGTGATTATTGCAGGAGCGGGAGGCGCGGCGCATTTGCCGGGAATGGTGGCGTCCAAAACGACATTGCCGGTTATCGGCGTTCCAGTGAAGTCAAGAACGCTGCAAGGCGTTGACTCGCTGCTGTCGATTGTCCAAATGCCCAAAGGAGTTCCCGTCGCCACCGTTTCGATCGGCGCTGCGGGAGCAGCCAATGCCGGCTTGCTTGCCGCTGAAATTCTTGGCGCTTTTGATGAAAGCATTGCAAACAAACTTTCCGAGCGGCGCAAACAATTAGAAAAAAGTGTGATGGAAAGCAGTGAACAATTGACATGACGGAAATGATTCTTCCCGGTCAAACGATTGGCATTTTAGGCGGCGGCCAGCTTGGGCGAATGATGGCGATTGCCGCGAAGCAAATGGGGTATCGCATCGCTGTGCTTGAACCGGGCGCCGATTCCCCGTGCGCGCAAGTAGCTGATTTTGAAATCAATGCGCCTTATGACAGCCAAGACGGAGCCCGGGAACTCGCCAGTGTGAGTGATGTTGTCACTTATGAATTTGAGAATATCGATTACGAAACAGCGAAATGGCTGGAGGAGCATGCGTATTTGCCGCAAGGAGGCGAATTGCTTGCCGTCACCCAGGATCGCAAGCTTGAAAAACAAAAGATCAATGAATCAGGCGTTGCCACCGTTCCTTATCAAACCGTGGCGACAGAAGCGGAACTGCACGCAGGCATTCACGAACTGGGCTATCCGGCGGTTTTAAAAACGACGCGCGGCGGCTATGACGGCAAAGGGCAAGTTGTGCTTCGCAGCGATGCCGACATGGAACCGGCGCTGCAGCTGCTGCAGACACATGAATGCATCCTTGAAAAATGGATCGCGTTTGCCAAAGAAATCTCTGTCATTGTCACACGCAGTGCAACCGGTGAAACAGCGACTTTTCCAGTTGCGGAAAACATCCATGTCAACAATATTTTGCATCAAAGCATTGTCCCGGCAAGAATAACGGATGAAACAGCGGAACGCGCCAAACGAATCGCCATTCAGCTGGCGGATGCTTTTCGCTTGGTTGGCACGCTAGCGGTTGAAATGTTTTTGACGGAAGCCGGCGGCATTTTTGTGAATGAGCTTGCGCCGAGGCCTCATAATTCCGGGCATTACACGCTTGATGCCTGCGAAACGTCACAATTTGAACAGCACATTCGCGCAATTTGCGGCTGGCCGCTCGGCAAGACGGATTTGCGCACGCCTGTCGTGATGGTGAATCTATTAGGCCAGCACCTTGATCAAACCTTCAAAAAAATTGAGCAGTTTCATCATTGCAAGCTTCATTTGTACGGAAAAGCAGAAGCGAAGTTCAATCGAAAAATGGGCCATTTGAACATTCTTGCAGACAGCATGGATGAAGCGTTTGAAACGATAAAAAAACTGCAAATTTGGGAGCAAAAAGGAGAAGCAAGATGATTGAGCGGTATACACGACCTGAAATGGGAAACATCTGGACAGATGAGAATCGTTATCGAGCCTGGCTGGAAGTTGAAATTCTTGCCTGTGAAGCTTGGGCGGAACTCGGCCGCATTCCGAAAGACGATGTAAAGCGCATTCGCGAATATGCGTCATTTGACGTGAAACGAATCCAGCAAATCGAAGAAGAAACCCGCCATGACGTCGTGGCGTTCACGAGAGCCGTGTCAGAAACGCTTGGCGAAGAAAAAAAGTGGATCCATTACGGCTTGACATCAACCGATGTCGTTGATACGGCGCTATCTTATTTGTTAAAGCAAGCGAATGAAATTTTGCAGCGCGATCTTGAAAAGTTTCTTGCCATTTTAAAAAATAAAGCGTTGGAGCATAAATATACCGTCATGATGGGGCGGACGCATGGCGTTCATGCAGAGCCGACGACTTTTGGCTTAAAGCTTGCCCTTTGGCACGAAGAAATGAAGCGCAATCTTGAACGGTTCAAACAAGCAGCGGAAACGGTGCGCGTCGGCAAGCTGTCGGGAGCGGTCGGAACGTATGCGAATATCGATCCGTTTGTTGAAAAATATGTTTGCGAAAAACTCGGCTTAAAACCGGCGCCCATTTCAACCCAGACGCTGCAGCGGGATCGCCATGCGCACTACATTGCGACGCTGGCGCTTATCGCCTCATCGATTGAAAAGTTTGCGATTGAAATTCGCGGGCTGCAAAAGTCAGAAACGCGGGAAGTCGAAGAATTTTTTGCAAAAGGGCAAAAAGGCTCTTCCGCAATGCCGCATAAACGCAATCCGATCGGTTCGGAAAACATGTCTGGCATTGCCCGCGTCATTCGCGGCCACATGCTGACGGCCTATGAAAACATCGCGCTTTGGCATGAGCGCGACATCTCCCATTCATCCGCAGAACGGATTATTCTGCCTGATGCGACGATCGCATTAAATTACATGCTCAATCGGTTTGGAAATATCGTGAAAAATTTGACCGTTTACTCTGATAATATGAAACGAAATATGGATCGGACGTTTGGATTGATTTATTCGCAGCGCGTGCTGCTGAGCCTCATCGACAAAGGGATGTCGCGCGAAGAAGCGTACGATCTCGTTCAGCCGAAAGCAATGCAGGCGTGGGAGCGGCAAGTCCCGTTTCGCGAGTTGATTGAATCGGATGGCGAGATTGCTAAACGGCTGTCGAAAGAAGAAATCGCCGACTGTTTTGATTATAAATACCATTTAAAAAATGTGGATGTGATTTTTAAGCGGTTGGGATTGGAGGACGATGAATGAACATTCGCCAAGAACCCTCGGCTGAGCAAATTCAAAATGAAAAACTTTACCACGGCATGGGATTGACGGATGAAGAATATGACCAAGTGAAAAGGATCTTAGGCCGGCTTCCAAACTATACGGAAACGGGCTTGTTTTCCGTCATGTGGTCGGAGCATTGCAGCTACAAAAGTTCAAAGCCGATTTTAAAGACGTTTCCGACGGAAGGCAAACGAGTCATTCAAGGGCCCGGCGAAGGCGCCGGCGTTGTGGATATCGGCGATCGCGATGCGCTCGTGTTTAAAATTGAAAGCCATAATTCCCCATCAGCCGTTGAGCCGTATCACGGAGCGGCGACAGGGCTTGGCGGGATTTTGCGTGACGTGTTTTCGATGGGAGCGCGCCCGATCGCTGCGTTAAACTCGCTTCGCTTTGGAGAACTCGACTCGGAGCGGGTGAAATATTTGTTTAAAAATGCCGTGAAAGGCATTGCCGATTACGGAAATGCGATGGGTGTCCCCCTCGTAGGCGGAGAAGTTCAGTTCGATCAAGCTTATGAAGGAAATCCGCTTGTCAATGCGATGGTTGTCGGACTCATCAAGCATGATGAACTGGTCAAAGGCGTCGCTTCAGGCGTGGGCAATTTGGTGATGGTTGTCGGCGCCAAAACCGGACGCGACGGCATCCACGGCGCGACGTTTTCGTCATCCGGCTTGTCAGAGAATGATGAACAAGAAGGGGTTTTCGTAAAAGGAAATCCCGAGCTTGAAAAACGGCTGCAGGAAGCTTGTCTGGAGCTGGCAAAACATGACGCCCTTATCGGGATGCAGGACATGGGGGCGGCCGGGCTGACTTCATCTGCAAGTGAAATGGCGAGCAAAGCGGGAACGGGCGTTGAGCTCTATCTTGAAAAAGTGCCGCAGCGGGACGAAAACATGACCCCATATGAATTGATGCTTTCCGAATCGCAGGAACGCATGCTTATCGTCGTTAAGAAAGGGCGCGAAGAAGAAGTAAAGGAGCTTTTGCAAAAATGGGGGATTGAATCGGCTGTCATCGGCAAAGTGACGGATGATCGGCAATTCCGCCTGTATTTTCATGGCGAAGTTGTTGCGGATGTTCCTGTCGATGCGTTGGCCGAAGACGCGCCGGTTTATTATAAACGTGCGCAAGAGCCGGCGTACTATCGACGCTTTCAATCCATGGAAAACGAAGTTCCGAACGTGGACAGCATTCAAGAGCTGTTTTTGGAATTAATCTCCCAGCCTTCGGTTGCCAGCAAAAAGTGGGTGTATGAACATTTTAGCCAAAGCGATGAAAATCTCGTCTTGGCTCCTGGAGCAAGCGCTGGAATTGTCCGCATTCCGAATACGAATAAAGCGGTCGCCATGACGACAGACTGCAACGCGCGCTACATCTATCTTGATCCGCGGACCGGAGGGAAAATTGCCGTGGCCGAAGCGGCGCGCAATCTCGTTTGTTCAGGCGCCGAACCGCTTGCGGTTACAGACGGACTGAATTACGGCAATCCTGACGACCCTGAAATTTTTTGGCAAATGGAACAGTCGGCGCAAGGGATTAGCGAAGCGTGCACCGCGCTGGGCACACCGGTTGTCAGCGGAAACGTGTCGCTCTACAACGAAACGAATGGCGAAGCGGTTTATCCGACGCCGATCATCGGCATGGTTGGCCTCATTAAAAACATCGAACATGTGACGACGCCAGCTTTTAAAGAAGAAGGCGATCTCATTTATTTAATCGGCGAAACGCTGCCTGAATTCGGCGGCAGCGAATTGCAAAAATTATTGGATGGCAACATTTCCGGAAAAGCTCCCCGCATCGATTTGGCGGTTGAAAAAACTTATCAAAACAAGCTTTTAAAAGCCATTCAAATGGGGTTCATTGCATCCGCGGTTGATTTGTCCGACGGCGGTTTGGCTGCAGCGTTGACGGAATGCGCGCTCGGCGAACAAAAAGGCGCGGAAATTGTCATTTCAGGCTGTGCGGTGACCGCATTGTTCAGCGAATCGCAATCGCGCTATGTCGTTACTGTAAAAGAAGAGCATCGCCAGCAATTTGAAGCAATGATGCAGGCGCAGCAAATCGGACGAGTGACATCCGATCGCCGTTTGGTGATTAAAAATACGAATGACGAGTTGATCGTTCAAATAAGTATGGAACAGTTGGAACATGCATGGAAAAACGCAATTCCAAGCGAATTGGAACACTAAAGGAGGAATGCAGCGTGTTTGGCATCTGGGGCCATGAAGACGCTGCCCACATCGCTTACTATGGTCTTCACAGTTTGCAGCATCGAGGACAAGAAGGCGCAGGCATTGTTGCAAACGATGGAAAAGAGTTGAAAATCCATAAAGATATTGGGCTTGTCAATGATGTGTTCAGCCAAGGAGTTCTTGACGAACTGAAAGGAAAAAGCGCCATTGGCCACGTTCGCTACACTACTGCAGGCGGACGTGAATATGAAAACATCCAGCCCCTCCTTTTTCGTTCATTGACAGGCGGAATTGCAGTTGCGCATAACGGCAGCTTGACGAATGCATACGGACTCAAGCATCAGCTTGAAAGCCAAGGCAGCATCTTTCAAACGACATCCGATTCGGAAGTGCTCGTCCATTTAATGAAGCGAAGCGCGTTTGTGAATCTTGAAGATGCGTTTAAAAGTGCGCTTTCCATGGTGAAAGGCGCTTATGCTTTCCTCGTGATGACGGAGAACAAAATGATGGTTGCACTCGATCCAAACGGCTTTCGCCCGCTTTCGCTGGGAAAACTTGGCGGCGCGTATGTCGTCGCTAGCGAGACGTGCGCTTTTGATGCGATTGGCGCAGAGTATCTTCGCGACATCAAGCCGGGCGAACTTCTCGTCATAAACGACGAAGGGCTTTACTCTGAATGGTTCACAACGTCGCATGCCCATTCAAAATGCAGCATGGAATACATTTATTTTTCCCGGCCTGATTCGAACATTCGCCAAATGAATATTCATACGGCGAGAAAAAATCTGGGAAAACAGCTGGCCATCGAAGCGCCTGCGGATGCTGACGTGGTGACGGGTGTGCCGGATTCCAGCATTTCGGCGGCGATCGGCTATGCTGAAGAGACCGGCATTCCATACGAACTCGGCTTAATTAAAAACCGCTATGTCGGGCGCACATTTATCCAGCCGTCACAAATGCTTCGTGAACAAGGGGTTAAAATGAAGCTCTCTCCCGTTCGCGGCGTTGTTGAAGGCAAACGCGTCGTCATGGTGGACGATTCGATTGTGCGCGGCACAACAATTCGCCGCATCGTGAAATTGCTGCGCGAAGCCGGGGCGAAAGAAATTCATGTGCGCATCAGCGCACCTCCGATTCAATATCCGTGCCATTATGGCATTGATATGAAAACGAGAGAAGAATTGATTGCAGCGAATCATTCCATTGAAGAAATTCAGGCGGAAGTCGGCGCGGATTCGATCGCTTTTTTAAGCATTGAAGGCATGTTGAAAGCGTTTGAAAGCGACGGAGGAAGCGGACAATGCGAACATTGTCTCGCTTGTTTTACCGGCAAATATCCGACAGAAATCTACCATCATTCGCCTAAGGAACATGTGCGCACGCACCATGAAACCATTTGAGCAGATGGGGATGAAACCGAAAAGGAGCGTAAGAAAATGACGGATGCTTATAAACGGGCAGGCGTAAATATTGAAGCGGGCTATGAAGCGGTCTCGCGCATAAAGAAACATGCTGCCAGGACGGTTCGCAGCGGCGCCATTGGCGGGCTGGGCGCGTTTGGAGGCTTGTTTGATCTTTCTCAGCTCGGCTATGCCGAGCCGGTGCTTGTTTCGGGAACGGATGGCGTCGGAACGAAGCTTCTCATTGCGATGATGCTTGACAAGCACGATACGATTGGAATCGATTGTGTCGCGATGTGTGTCAACGATATCGTCGTTCAAGGAGCAGAGCCGCTTTATTTTCTTGATTATATCGCGACAGGAAATCTGGTGCCGGAGCGGGTCGAACAAATTGTAAAAGGAATTGCAGATGGATGCGAACAGGCGGGCTGTGCGCTCATTGGGGGAGAAACGGCGGAGATGCCGGATTTGTATGCCGACAATGAATATGATTTGGCGGGGTTTGCGGTTGGAATTGCTGAAAAATCACACCTCATCACAGGCGAAGCAATCAAAGCAGGCGACATTTTAATCGGATTGGCGTCGAATGGTTTGCATAGCAACGGCTATTCGCTCGTGCGCAAAATTTTATTAAAAGATAAACCATTCGATCTCGAAAAATCATATGGAGATTTTACGATGACGCTCGGCGAAGAGCTGCTGCGCCCGACGCGCATTTACGTAAAAACCATTTTATCGCTATTAAAAAATGAACAGATCCACGGCATGGCCCACATTACCGGCGGCGGGTTTTACGAGAATATTCCGCGCATGCTGCCGAATGGGCTCGGTGCGATCATCGATTGTGACAAATGGGAGGTTCCACCCATCTTTTCATTCGTAGAGACAGAAGGACAAGTATCCAAAAAAGAAATGTATCACACGTTTAATATGGGCATCGGCTTGGTATTGGCCATTTCGGAAGAAAAAGTGCCGTCTGTGATGAATGCGCTCGCTAAATTAGGCGAACGCGCATATGAAATTGGACGCGTAACTAAAGAAAGCGGCATCACGCTTAGAGGAAGTGGTTTCGATGGTTAAGCTGGCTGTTTTTGCGTCCGGCAACGGCTCGAACTTTCAAGCGATCGTTGATGCGATTAAAAACGGCCGGTTAAACGCTTCATGCGAATTGCTCATCAGTGATCGGCCCGATGCGAAAGCGCTGGAGCGAGCCAAAAAAGCGAACATCCCCGCATTTGTTTTTCAAATGAAAGAGTATGCAGAGAAAACCGCTTTTGAACAAGCGATTTTAGCGAAGCTGAAAGAGCATGAGATTGATTTTATTGCATTGGCAGGCTATATGCGTTTAATAGGCCCGACTTTGCTTGAAGCCTATGAGCAAAAAATCGTTAACATCCATCCGTCGCTTTTGCCGTCATTTCCAGGGCTTGATGCGATTGGACAAGCGTTTCGCGCTGGCGTGAAAGTGACGGGAGTGACCATTCATTACGTGGACAGCGGCATGGATACGGGACCGATCATCGCACAAAAAGCCGTGGAAATTGCTGACGATGAGACGGAAGAAACGCTGCGCGAAAAAATTCATGCGGTTGAACATGCGCTTTATCCGCAAACGCTAGCGAAATTGATAGGAGGCTCTAAATAAATGAAAGGAAAACGCGCGCTTGTAAGTGTATCGGATAAAACGGGGATCATTTATTTTGTAGAACAATTGATCGAACTTGGCGTTGAAATCGTTTCTACTGGCGGAACGAAACAAGCCATTGAACAAGCGGGTTTGCCGGTTACAGGAATTTCAGACGTGACCCACTTTCCTGAAATTTTAAATGGCCGGGTGAAAACGCTGCATCCGCACGTTCACGGCGGGCTTCTTGCCGTTCGCGGCAATGAGCAGCATCAGCGGGAATTGGCGGAGCATGGCATCACTCCGATCGATTTCGTCGTCGTGAATTTGTATCCATTTCAAGCGACCATCGCCAAAGAAAGCGCAACGTTTGCGGATGCGATTGAAAATATTGACATAGGCGGCCCTGCGATGCTGCGCGCTGCCGCAAAAAATCATCACGATGTGACCGTTGTCGTTGATCCCGCAGATTATGATGCTGTGCTTGCTGAATTGAAAGAACATGGGGCGACGACGCTTGAGACGCGGCGGAAGCTTGCCGCCAAAGTTTTTCGCCATACTGCAGCTTATGATGCGGTCATTGCCAATTACCTGACGCGGGAGACAGGCGAGGCATTTCCAGAATCGTTCACTGTGACGTATACGAAAAAACAGGATCTGCGCTACGGAGAAAACCCTCATCAGCAAGCGGCGTTTTACGAAGCCCC
>CALKAO010000021.1 GCA_937983115.1 uncultured Caryophanales bacterium | reverse complement strand
GCAACGGCCTTCTAAGCCGTCGGTCGGGAGTTCGAATCTCTCCTGGGACGCCATTAAAAACACGGAAAAACCACGTAAAATAAGCACCTCTAGGCGTATCGGCGAAACGGTCAATGAACGGTCAGCACCCGAAATATCGCCGAAAATGGAGGTGTTTTTTATTCATAAAATAAATGTGCTAGTTTTTCAATGAATGCTGCACCGTTTCATGCATTCCGGAGCGATCAGACAAATCCGTTTTCTGTAGTTGATAGCAATTTTTAAATGTTTTTTCAATGTCATGAAAAAATTTTCATTCAACCAGCTGACGCCCATTCTAATTTTGTTAGAATCTCATTGAATAAAATTTATCAAAATTATACATAATGAAACCAACAAATTTTAAAAATAGGAGTGGTTTCATTGAATACGATTTCTCGCATTGCATTAGCGCTTGTGATTATTGGAGCGATTAATTGGGGTTTAATTGGATTTTTTCAGTTTGATTTAGTAGCAGCCATTTTCGGAGGCCAAGATTCGGTTATTTCGCGGATCATTTATGCGCTTGTCGGGCTAGGCGGCCTATATTGTCTCCGTCTGTTTGCCTTGCCTTCGGAAGAAACGAGTTAATTTTAAAAAAAGCGGTTGACCTTCTTTTAAAATCAGCGTATCATTAAGCGTAAATAAACTTCACAGTTGAGCTTTTGCGAAAGATCGATTATAATCATAACTAAATTCAGAGCATTTTAATTCTAAAAAGTGTTGATGGTTCATACAGATAGTATTGAACATGCGCGAACTGACATTGATAAATGGTTGAAAACGATGAGAAGGTAAAAGGGCGGGATCCAGGATATCTACAGAGAGCTAGGCTGCTGGAAACTAGCGGTATCCTCCCAACCGACATCGCCTTTGAGTGATCTTCTGAAAGCGAGCGCTTCTCGCCAGTAGGACGATCCGAGTGATTCCCACTCGTTATCAAAAGGACGGAGCTTGCACATGATCGTCCATGAGATGGTGATCCGAAAGGACGCCATGAAAAAGGGTGGTACCATGAAAACGGCCTTTTCATCCCTTTAGACTTTATACCGGTCTATTTGGGATGAAAAGGTTTTTTTGTTTGACAGATCATCGTTCAGGTTCGGGGAAATAGATGCGGAAAAATCGTTTTCAACCCGTCGAGGCAGTTTAGTTGGATTTTCAAAGGAGGAGATAAAAGATGGCTGCTAACTTAAAACTTGAAAGCAACAAGCAAAAGCAAACAATAAATAAAAAAATGTCAGGCGCGGAAATTTTAATTGAATCTTTAAAGAAAGAAAATGTCGAGATCATTTTCGGCTATCCAGGCGGTGCAGCGCTCCCGATTTATGATGCGCTTTACGGCAATTCGATAAAACATATTTTGACTCGCCATGAACAAGGCGCGATTCATGCAGCGGAAGGCTATGCGAGAGTTTCAGGAAAGCCCGGGGTTGTTTTGGCAACATCTGGACCAGGAGCAACAAATCTTGTCACCGGCATTGCTGATGCGATGCTCGATTCATTGCCGCTCGTCATTTTGACAGGGCAAGTCGGTACGAATGTCATCGGCTCGGACGCATTCCAGGAAACAGATGTGATAAGCATTACGATGCCGATTACAAAACATAACTATCAAGTTCGTGATGTCAAGGATATGCCTAGAATTATTAAAGAAGCCTTTCACATTGCTACAACTGGCAGACCGGGCCCTGTTTTAATCGATATACCGAAAGACGTCGCTGTTGCCGAGGCGGAATTTGAATATCCGTCAACCGTTCATCTGCCTGGCTATCAACCGACGACTACACCGAATTTAATGCAAATCAAAAAAGTAAGCGAAGCGATTCGCCAAGCGAAAAAACCAGTAATCTTGTGTGGGGCAGGCGTTATCTTTGCACAAGCGCATAAACAATTGCGCGAGTTTGTCGAATTGACAAACATCCCGATTACGTCGACGCTGCTTGGTTTAGGGGCGATGCCGGCTGATCATGAACTCTATCTTGGCATGGCTGGAATGCACGGTTTGTATGCTGCGAATATGGCGATCTATGAAAGCGACCTGTTAATTAATATCGGCGCTCGTTTTGACGACCGATTGACTGGAAACCTTGATCATTTTGCGCCAAATGCAACGGTTGCGCACATCGATATCGATCCGGCTGAAATCGGAAAAAATGTTGAAACTGACATCCCTGTCGTCGGCGATGCGAAAAAAGCGCTCATCGCACTTTTAAATGAAGTGGATAAAGGCTTGTCATTTGCAGATTGGAATCGCCATTTGAATGAATATAAAAAAGAATATCCATTATGGTATAAGCAGGACGGCGATGAATTGAAGCCGCAAAAAATTGTTGAGATTGTCAATGAATTGACAAATGGAGAGGCGATTGTCACGACAGATGTCGGCCAGCATCAAATGTGGGCGGCGCAGTATTATTCATTTAAACAGCCGAATTTGCTTGTGACATCTGGAGGCCTTGGCACGATGGGCTTTGGAGTCCCGGCAGCGATCGGCGCACAAATCGCGAATCCGAAGCGCACCTGCATTTCAATTGTAGGGGATGCTGGATTTCAGATGACAAACCAGGAGCTTAGCATTATTCAAGAGCTTCAATTGCCAATTAAAATTATTATCGTAAACAACCATTCGCTGGGGATGGTGCGCCAATGGCAAGAACTTTTCTATGAAGAGCGCTATTCCGAATCGCTGATGCCAAATCAGCCTGATTTCATTAAACTTGCAGAAGCGTTCGGAATTCAAGGTTTGCGCGTTGAGTCGTTAAGCGAAGCCGAGCAGGTGCTAAAAAGCGTCATCGATGCAGATCGTCCAATGATCATCGATTGCCGCGTCACAGCGGATGAAAACGTGTATCCGATGGTTGCGCCCGGAAAAGGAGCTCATGAAATGATTGGGGTGAAACCGGAATGAAACGCATCATTTCGTTAACAGTCAACAATCGGGCAGGCGTTATGAACCGAATTACAGGTTTGTTCATGAAACGGCAGTACAACATTGAAAGCATTACAGTCGGCCATGCTGAAACGCCGGAGATATCCCGAATGACGTTTGTTGTAAATGTGGAATGCGAGACGAAGCTTGAGCAAGTGATAAAACAGCTTCATAAACAGATTGATGTGCTAAAAGTCCATGACATTACAGATCAAAAAATTGTCGTTAGAGAGCTTGCGTTAATCAAAGTGATGACGTCAACGCCGCAAACGCGAAGCGAACTGTTTAGTTTGATTGAACCTTTTCGCGCATCTGTCGTTGATGTCAGTGCAGCGAGCCTGACCATTGAAGTTACAGGGGACCCGGACAAAATCGACGCTCTGATTGAATTGGTGCGTCCGTTTGGAATAAAAGAGCTGAGCAGAACGGGCGTGACCGCCTTGACGAGAGGCACGCAAAAACAAGAAACAGATATGAAACCTTTTTCTATCATTAATTGAAATAAAATAAAAATATCATTTAAAGAGGAGAGATTTATACAATGGCTAAAGTTTACTACAATGGCGACGTTCAAGAAGATCTTCTGCAGGGAAAAACGGTTGCAATTATTGGATACGGTTCTCAAGGGCATGCTCATGCGCTTAACCTTAGAGACAGCGGAGTAAATGTGATTATCGGACTCAGACAGGGGAAATCCTGGGATCAAGCGAAAGAAGACGGCTTTGAAGTGTTTGCTGTAAAAGAAGCGGTTGAAAAAGCGGACGTCATTATGATTCTTCTTCCAGACGAGTTTCAGCCAAAAGTGTATAAAGAAGAAATTGAACCTGGATTGGCGGAAGGAAAAGCGCTGATGTTTGCGCACGGCTTCAATATTCATTTCAACCAAATTGAACCTCCAAGCAATGTTGATGTTTTGCTCGT
>CALKAO010000020.1 GCA_937983115.1 uncultured Caryophanales bacterium | reverse complement strand
GCGTCAGCGTCACGAAGTTCTGGATCGACTTCATTTCGGCCAGTTCGCGCATCAGTTTCAAGTCCTCGCTGGAAATGTCTACTGTATCTTCAATACGACCGACAGAATCAACTTTGTTGACTTTTTCAAGGTCTTCAAATTGTAGGTTTTTCAGATTATTAAGCGCACCGATCATGCTTTCTGTCATCGTATAGTCAACAGATTCACGTCTTCTTTGTTTTTCAGCTTCTGCCGCTTCTGCTTCAAGTCTTTTCGCTTGTCTTTTATCGATAAATTTTTGCAGTTCTCTTTCCCGTTCTTGTTCTTTTTCAAGCGCTTTTCTAAATGCTTCATTTCGTTTTGCTTCAACCGCTAACATAGCGGCGTCAGCAACGCGCTTGATACTAAATTCAGCTTGAAGCTCGTACGATGAACCTGTGATTTTATTTATCAAACTAAGAACCGTATTGATTCCCTTAATAATTCCATTGATCACTGCATCATAAATATCTCCAACTTTTTCCGCCCACCATTGAAACGGCCTCATCATGAATTCAGCAAACGACCAAAAATAAGCCGGGATTCTATCAAAAAAGTTCAAGATGTTGTGCCATGTGCGGACTAATGCGATTGCGAATTCGTCATTAGTTTTCCACAGCTTAATCAGCCAAATAATCAACCCAGCGATTAATGTAGCAATCCAAAAGAACGGATTTGCAAGTAGTGCGGCATTCAATCCAAGCCAGGCGGCGATATTCCCCATGATAACAAAGGTTAAAACGCCAAAAAGTCCTATCAAGAAATATAGAATAGGCTCAAGCATCGCATAATGTTCTGCTATCCATTGTGCTGACATAACCAAAAAATCCACAACCGGACCAACCACATCGGGAATTTTTCTAACAACATCCGTTAGCCAGCGAACACCGTCAATTAGCTTGACAAAATGCTGTTCGGTGATTTCCGCACCAGCATTACGCCAAGCCGCTTTCAAAGAGTCAATTGCACCTTCCCATGTTCCTTTCAAGTTGATCATCATACCGCCCATTTTGGAGGTTTCCCCCGCTATACCGCTCGTGCCTTCTTGAATACCTGTCACCAGCGCGGCAATAGCAGTGTTTGCATCAATTGCACCAGCGCTAATTGCTTTGCGCATCTCTTCTGCTGAAACTCCGGCTTGATTCGCCAAAATTTGCAATGCAGGAATACCATGCGCGGATAATCGATTAATTTCCTGCATAGATAGCCTTCCAGACGCTTGAATCGCACCGAAAGCATCAGCGATAGAGTTTAAGGCCGCTGAACCTCCGCCTGTTGCTGCCGCCGCGTCACCGATAGATTTTAGAACAGGAATAACGTTTCTTGCATCCATACCAAACGCAATAAGATTTCGAGCAGCAACGAGCAAATCAGGAAACTGAAAAGGCGTTGTCAAAGCAAACGAATACAAATCATCAATTATTTTTTTTGCCTTTTCAGCGCTCCCCAGCATCGTTGTAAATGCGATCTCGGAACTTTGTATTAGCGCATGAAAATTGATGCCCCTCTTGATCATATCACCAAGCAAACTGTTTGCCTGCCTCAATACAGAATACGCACCAAAAGCGACCAAAACGTTTTTTCCCAGTTCGGATATATTTTTCGAACCTCGTCTAACTTCTTGATTAAATTTTTCTTGTCGCCTTTTTGCATTCTCAATTTCCTGCGCTAATTTCTTTATAGACGCTTCCGCCTGTCGAATACTTTTTCTTGCCGCTTCGACAGACTTTGTATTGAACGATTTATTCATGCTTTTTTGCATGTCTTGCATTGCGGATAAAGTTAAATTGATTGAAGTTGCAACGTTTTTCATTACAGGCGTCATCGCGTCAAGCATTTTTAATGTCGTAGTTACAGAAGCCATACTATTTCACCGCCTTCAGTGAACAAAAAAACCGCCTAAAAAGGCGGTTGGATTACTTGATCCGTTATTTTAGCGTAAAACTTTCTGCTCCCTCATTTGTGTACACCGTG
>CALKAO010000019.1 GCA_937983115.1 uncultured Caryophanales bacterium | reverse complement strand
GATTGCAGGCGGCGGTTGTTTGTTGCAATTGCATAAATGAGAAATGCCCAGATGAGAACGGCAATGATCGAGCCGATGTTAAAGATGCCTTTTTCGGCAGTCCATATGACGGAATAGCCAATCGAACCGAGCAGCAGCGCATAATAGACAAAGGCAATCAATGTTTTGCGGATGACATGCCCTTCTCTTCCGAGAAGCCCGACCACAGCCGAAGCGGCAACGACGTTATGCACGCAAATCATGTTCCCTGCTGCGCCGCCAACCGCTTGAAGAGCGACCATCCATGACCCGTCAGCGCCAATTCGATCCGCCACGCCAAACTGGAAGTATGAAAACATCATGTTGCTCACAGTATTTGAACCCGCAACAAAGGCGCCCAGTCCGCCAATGAACGGCGCAAAGACGGGATAAACCGAACCTGCCAAGGCCGCCACGCCTTCCGCGAGCGCAATCGGCATTTCAGCATAACCTGCTGCCCCTCCGCCCGTATTGATAAACACCTGCACCATCGGAACCGTAAAGACGAGCGCCGTTGAAGCGCCAATCATCGTTTTTGCTGATTCTTTCCAGGCCCGGCCGTAATCTGCCGCATTCATGTTGTGCACGAAATACGTAATGACCGAGACGACGATAAAGATAAATCCAGGCGAATAGAGAATTTCCCAAGCCGACGAAATGTCCGTTCCAAAAATATTCGGAATCGAAAGTTTGACGCTTTGAAGCGCTGTTTTCACTGGTTCAATCAACCGCGAAGCAAGCAATAAAAGCGCAACGAACACATAAGGCGACCATGCACGCATCATGCCGATTTTTCCTGCATACACGTCGCTGTTTTTGATTTCCAGTTTCCCATTCCATAGCGGATCCCAGCGCTCTTTCGGCTCAAAATCCCACGTTTCCTTCGGCATCAAAAATCCTTTCCGCGCCGCTGGAATCACAATCGCCAGACCGAGAAGCCCGCCGATCATTGCTGGAAACTCAGGTCCGAGCCAATACGCGACGATAATGTACGGAACCGTCATTGCAAAAGCTGCGAAGATTGCAAATTTCCATACTTTTAGCCCTTCGCTGAACGATTTGTTTTTTCCAAAAAATCGTGTTAAGAACGCAGCTAAAATTAACGGGACAAAAATTCCTGCCAAGAAATGAAGCGTTGCCACTTTGGCCGCAGTTTCAAAAACAAACCCGTCGATGTCAGCCAGTTCGGCGGCGCTCATTCCCGAGCCAACGCCAACAATCATTGGAGTGCCGACTGCACCGAATGAAACCGGCGTGCTTTGGATAATCATGCCAGAAACAACGGCGGCCATCGCAGGAAAGCCCAGTCCAACGAGCAATGGCACCGCGACTGCAGCAGGCGTGCCAAACCCGGATGCGCCTTCAATAAAGGAGCCAAACAGCCAGGCAATAATAATCACTTGTATGCGCCGATCAGGCGTAATGTCCGTAAACCCGCGGCGAATCGTATGCAGCCCGCCGCTTTCCTGCAGCGTATTCAAAAGCAAAACAGAACCAAAAATGATAAATAAAAGCGAAACAGCAGTAACAAGACCGTTTACACTCGCCGCTGCGACTTGCGAAAAGTCAACTTTCCAAACAAACAAAGCCAAAAGAACAGCGACAACGTAGGAAAGCGGCATCGCGCGGCTTGCCGGCCACCGCAGCCAAACGAGAAAAATGCCGACGACGATGATTGGCAGCAAAGCGAGAATTGCCAATGTTCCTGTTCCCATATTTTCCTCCCCCTTTT
>CALKAO010000018.1 GCA_937983115.1 uncultured Caryophanales bacterium | reverse complement strand
TTAATTTTTATCATATCATCATTCCATGTTCTTTTCAATCATTAAAGCAATGGAATTTTTCCCCTTTTTGGATGGAAAAAGTGAAAGTTTAAAACAAAGAAGCATTCCACTTTGTTTTTTGCGATGTTGGGCGGAAAAGCATCGGTTTTTATTCATGGGCGGTTCGTGGGCTGCAAAGCGGAGTATGGCTGAAACCGTGTGATGCTGTTCATTTTTTCGCCATGACAAATTTTCAATTTTGTCAAAAAGATCACGTTGCTTTCGGTTTATTAAACAGTTTTTGAGGAAAATAATCAATAAGACGCGATGAGAAAGGGATGGGTATGCGAAATTCATTGACATTAACTGTTGTTCTCATGCTGCTCTTGGTTAATGGTTGGTTTATTTCTATTCAAAAGACGGAATTTTATTATATTGATATCATGATTGTGCTGGCTTCGTTAATCGTTATGCCGCTGCTGCGCACCCGGATGCTTTTTTTATATGTCGTGACGGCGATTTTAGGCTATGGGGCTTTTTTAACGGCTTACGCGTTTTATCATTTTGATCATTTCAACGTCCAAGTCGATTACATTCGCAGCCATTTGCTTGTGACAAGTTTTTTGCTTCTTTTTTGGATTGTTGTGCATTACGTGAAAACGATTCATGAGGAAAATGTGCGGTTAAAAGAACAATTGGCTTTGCTGGAACGACAGGATAAAACGACGAAAGTTTTAACGCCGCATGAATTTGTGTATCAAGCGAATTGGGTGAAGTCGTTTGTGCGCAGGCGGAGCCAGGCCTGGTTCGTGCAGCTGAAAGTGGCCTCTCTAAATCAGCGGATTCAGCCGAATGTGCAGGAGTATTTGGAAATGATTGTCCTTTCTTCGATTCGCGATAAATATGATCTCGTGACCGCGACAAAAAATCGCATTTTTTTTATATTAAATGAAACAGATGAAGAGGGGGTCAAAATCGTATTGGATCGGATTGAAGCAAAAACTAGAGAAAAGTTTAACTTTGTCCATTTGCCATATGAAGCGACTTATAAACCATTGCGCGGCGAAGATGATCTGTCGTTTATTGAGGAGCAGCCGGTATGAAGACATTGCTTTTGATTGCGGTTTCGTTTTTTTGGCTTCTGCTGATTTATTATTCCGCGCTTACCGTTGCAGGGGTTTGGCATCGCTTGACGTTTCGCAAGCCTGAACCGCTTGATGAATATCCGAGCGTTGCCTTGCTCATTCCTGCGCATAATGAACGAATTGTGATTGAACGCACGCTGCGAGCGATGGCTCGTCTGAAATATCCCGGCAAGCTGGATATTTATCTGCTGGATGACCAATCGACGGATGGAACGGGGGAAATTGCCAAATCCTTTGCACATGCGTTTTCCCACATTCATTATATTCGCGTTCCTCCCGGCGGGCCGAAAGGGAAGTCGCGGGTGTTGAATTACGGATTAAGCATCTCCGAGTCCGACTATTTTATTGTTTATGATGCCGATAATGAACCGGAAGCGGATGCGCTGCAGCAGCTGGTTGAAGCCGCCGAGCGAACGCCGAATGCTGCCGGTGCAGTTGGTTTTGTCAAAACAAAAAATTTTGCCCGCAATTGGCTGACCCGAATGATTGGCCTTGAGTTTCAAGTGTTTCATTTGCTCATGCAATGCGGGCGCTGGGCATTGTTTCAGCTCGGCTCGCTTCCGGGCACGAATATGCTGTTAAAGCGAAAAGTGCTGGAAGATGTTGGAGGGTATGACGTGTATGCATTAGCGGAAGATGCTGAACTGACCATTCGAATCACCGCAGCCGGCTACAGGCTTCCTGTCGTTCCGACGGCGCGGACATGGGAGCAAGAGCCTGAAAATGTAAAGACGTTTGTGAAGCAGCGCACCCGTTGGCTCATCGGCAACATTTATTTGCTTGAAAAATCGTTTCAGGAATTTCGTTTTTGGCGCGGACGGACGTTTGTGCTTTCGCTCCAGCATGTTTTGACGTATCTCGTATTTATATTGCTGCTGCTGTTTTCGGATATTGTTTTTATTTTAAGTTTAACCGGGTATGAATTGCCTCCTTTTGATTATCCGCTGCTGATGCTTTGGTTTATGAGCTACGTTGTCTACACGTCACAGCTGTTAAGTGCGATTGTCGTTGAACAAGAAGTCTCTTTCGTGAATGTTTTGTTTATGCTCATCATGTATTTTACTTATGCGCAATTGTTTATCATTTTGCTGCTGAGAAGTTTTGCGATCTATTTTTGGAACAAGCTTCGCAAGCAGACGATTGGATGGGATAAGACGGTTCGTTTTGAAAGCAGGGAAGATTGAAAATGAAAAGAAGGCTAAGGCTGGGATTCTTTTTCTTTGCGCTGATTATGGTTGTGAATGGCGAAAAGCAGGCTGTTGATGTGGTTCATGCCGTGAAGGATCGGTATATGAATGAGCGGATAAAAATAGGCTTGATTGGCTATGGACGTGTATTAGCATGCAAAATCATTGGGAGCGCTGCCCGTTTATGGAGAGGACTTCATTATTCGATTTTATCCATTGCCATTTGCTGATGGCAAGAATGGAAAGGAAAGCAGGCTGAACCATTTCTGTTCAACCTGCTTTTTTTAGATTAATTCCACACTTCGTTTGCGATCTCGACGATTAATTTTAATTTGTTCCACTGTTCTTCTTCTGTCAAAATATTTCCGTGGTGCGTCGAAGCGAATCCGCATTGCGGGCTTAAGCATAGCTGTTCAAGCGGAACGTATTGGGACGCTTCTTGAATGCGGGCTTTAATCGTTTCTTTGTCTTCAAGCTCGCCTTTTTTCGATGTGATCAGTCCGAGAACGACTTGCGGGCCGCCTTCAGGAATATGCTTTAATGGCCGGAAGTCGCCGGAACGTTCATCATCGTATTCCAGGAAAAAGCCGTTTACTTGTTCTTTTGCAAACAATGTATCAGCAATCAGCCCATAGCTGGCTTCAAAAGCCCATGTCGAGCGATAGTTGCCGCGGCACAGATGGGTTGTTACGAATAAATCGTCCGGCTTGCCTTCTAATACGCTGTTGGCTACGTGAAGCGCCAATTCGATTAATTCTCGCCGCGAATAGCCTTGTTCATAGAAGAAAAGATCGGGTGCGCCAAGTCCAGCCATGTAAACGTCATCAAGCTGCAAATAACGGACGCCGGCATCGTAGAAAGCCTGCAGCGCATCGCGGTATGTTTGGATAATGTCGCTGGCGTAATCTTCGACGCTGGCATAGATGTCTGGGTTGCGAATGCCTAGATGAAAGAGCTGGTTGGGACTTGGAATTGTTTGTTTTGCCACCGCGCGATCAGCAACGATTTCATTGAATTCGATAAAATCTTGAATGAATGGATGGTCAGGGTTCCATGAGATTTTTCCGATGTTTCGGATGTCGTAGGGTTCCGTTTCCACTCCTTTGAATTGAATGCCTCTTTCAGGCACGTATCCTTCGATGCCGTTTAAATGCTCAAGAAAATCGAGATGCCAGAACGAACGCCGAAATTCGCCGTCTGTAACGGCTTCGAGGCCGATTTCAATTTGTTTATCGACGATGCGTTTGATTTCTTCCGTTTCAATGTTTCGCAAATCGGTTTTGGAAATTTTTCCGGCTTTGAAAGCTTGGCGCGCTTCGTGCAAACGTTCCGGACGCAGCAGACTGCCGACGTGATCGGCTTTGAATGGTGCTTTTGTAAAAGATTTTGACAATGTAGATTCCTACTTTCTATCGATATTTGCAATTAAAAAACCCCTTCTTGAAAAATAAGAAGAGGCTGGAATGTTTTTATTTTTTACCGACTCTTCTTATCTTCAAGCGCAACGCTAGTGAAATTAAACGCAACGCTACTGGAATTAGCACAGTTCTGCACAGCATGCCGCGCAGTCTGTTGCTGAGGCTTCACTGGGCCAGTCCCTCCACCTCTCTTGATAAGAATGGGTTATTTAATTGCTTAGTACAAACGATAACAGATTTCAGCAGAAAGTCAACTTTTTTTTCAAAATTACATTTGTTCGATCCGTTTAATCCGGCTTTCAATCGGCGGATGGGTTGCGAACCAATTTTTTTTCTTTTTCTTATTGCGAAAAGGGTTGGAAATGTACATGGCGGCAGTCGCTTGGGTTGCATTTTTCACATCGATTGGGCTCTCGCTGATTTTAATCAGCGCGTTTTTAAGTCCGACTTTGTTTCGCGTCAATTCCACCGCAGTTGCATCCGCTAAATATTCGCGGTTTCTTGAAACCGCAAATTGAACGAAACGAGCGGCAAGCGGCGCTAAAATAATGAAAACAATCGCTAGAATAAGCAAAGCGGGATGCGTCCGCTGTCCGCGGTTTCTTCCGCCGCGAACGTAAAACATGCGCATTCCGAGCTCGGCGATGAGGGCAATGACAGCGACCAATGCGATGCAAATGGTCATTAAACGGATGTCATAGTTGCGGATATGCGCAATTTCGTGAGCGGCGACTCCTTCAAGTTCTTCGCGATTGAGCCGTTCGAGCAAGCCTGTTGTAAATGCGACGACTCCGTTTTCAGGTTTGGTTCCTGCTGCAAACGCGTTTGGCGCAGGGTCATTGACGATATAAATTTTTGGCATCGGAATGCGTGCGGCGATTGAAAGTTCCTCAACAATATTGAAAATCATCGGATGGTCTTCTTTTTGAATTTTTTTTGCTCCCGCCATTTTGAGCACTTGTGCATTTGCGCTTAAATAGGTTACTGGCAAATAGATGGCCAATATGATAAGGGCGATGATCGGCCCCGAATAAAAGTCCCCATTGACGAGATAGCCGAGAGCCCAGCCAATGAGGAGCACCGTTGCGCTGAACAGCAGCATAAGCAAAACGGTTTTGCGTTTATTTTGTTCGATTTGCCGATAAAGCATGGATTATCCCCCTAAGTTAAAAGGAAACACGCGGCGCTTCGCGTTCTTCTTCAGGAATGGACAGCTGTTCTTCTTTTTCAAATCCAAGCATGCCTGCGATTAATACGGTTGGAAACGATTCGCGTTTGATGTTATAGTCGGCAACGGTTTTGTTGTAAAGCTGTCTGGAATAGGCGACTTTATTTTCAGTGCTTGTCAGTTCTTCCTGGAGTTTTAAAAAATTTTGATTTGCTTTTAAATCTGGATAGGCTTCAGACAATGCGAAAATCGATTTTAGGGCCCCTTGAATCATATTGTCCGCTTCCATGCGTTCTTGAGGCGTTCCCTGGATGAGCTGATTTCTGGCTTGGATGACTTTTTCAAGCGTTTCTTTTTCGTGTGCGGCGTATCCTTTAACGGTTTCGACTAAGTTTGGAATTAAATCGTAGCGGCGTTTCAGCTGAACATCAATTTGGCTCCATGCTTCTTTTACCCAGTTTCTCATTTTAACGAGTGAGTTGTATGAAGCGATGAAAAATCCTACAATTAAAACAATAATGGCAATGATTCCAATAAGCAAACCCATGATTGCAGCTCCTTTCGATTGTTTTATTGTTATGATTCAATATTAAGATTAGTTTACCACAGTTATTCGGCTGATTTGGCCAATCAAACTGTGAGGAAAGCACTATTTTTATTTTAATG
>CALKAO010000017.1 GCA_937983115.1 uncultured Caryophanales bacterium | reverse complement strand
TCATCTTTTTTACAGATAGTAATCAATCGCCGCCCACACGTAATAGCCCGTGACATAAACAACAAGAATAAGCAATGCGATGATAATGATTTTCGCAAACAGCCCTTGTTTCTTTTCCTCTTTTTTCTGTTCCATCGTCTTTCCCTGCCTTCTCATTTAAAGCTTTTTTACAAGCGTATCACAATTCCAGACTTCGCTTAGCCAAAACTTCTGACATTTTTCGCAAATCTTTCTTGATGAGCCTGTCTGCATCCACATCTTCCATTTTTATCATAACCATTTTGAAGAAAATTAAAAAGCAAAAGAGGACCTTGCGAGTTCGCAATGGCCCTCCGCATCCTTTCATTCATGAAGCAAGGAAAATGAAGTAGAGAATAAAAATGATGAAAAAGCCGTACATCACAGGGTGAATTTCTTTCGCTTTTCCTTTTGCGATCATGGTAATCGGGTAGAAAATGAAGCCAACAGCAATCCCGGTTGCTATGCTGTAGCTTAACGGCATGATTAACACAGTAAAGAAAGCGGGAATTGCGATTTCCAACCGATCCCATTCAATATTTTTCAAGGACGACGCCATCATAATCCCAACCACTATCAACGCTGGCGCCGTAACAGAGGATGTGACGACAGAAAGAAGCGGTGAAAAGAAAAGCGCCAATAAGAATAATATCGCCGTAATGACTGACGCAAAACCCGAACGTGCACCGGCAGCCACTCCTGACGCTGACTCGACATAAGACGTTGTCGTTGATGTTCCGACTACCGCTCCAACGACAGTCGCTGAAGCGTCTGAGAATAACGCTCTGCCCGCGCGCGGAAGCTTGTTGTCTTTTAACAGACCGGCTTGATTCGCAACTGCGACAAGCGTTCCGGCGGTATCAAAAAAGTCAACGAACAAAAACGTTAAAATGACAACGAGCATATCAAGCGTAAAAATATTTCCAAGATGCGCAATGGCTTCTCCGAATGTTGGCGCTAGAGATGGAACCGCTCCAACAATAGCATCCGGCTTGTCGATCACGCCGACAATCATTCCGACAAGCGCCGTCACGATCATGCCGAGGAAAACTCCGCTTTTTATTCCAAGCATTAAAAAGATGATGGTGACAATCACTCCAAAAACAGCGAGCAGCGTCGCTCCGTTTGTGAAATCTCCCAGTCCAACAAGCACGGCTTCATCACTTATGATGATCCCAGCATTTTGGAAGCCGACAAACGCAATGAACAAACCAATTCCTGAACCGATGGCGTATTTTAATTGGGCTGGAATTGCATTGATGACTTTTTCACGAATCCCGCTTAGCGTTAAAAAGATAAAAATAATTCCTGAAACAAGAACGCCTGCTAATGCGGTTTGCCAAGGAATCCCCATTGTCAAAACTACGGTGAAAGCAAAAAACGCATTTAAACCCATGCCAGGCGCAAGCGCAATCGGATATCTGGCAATGAGGCCCATGAAAAGCGTTCCAACAGCCGCCGCAATTGCCGTCGCCGTAAAGACCGCACCTTTGTCCATCCCGACGCCGTCCGGCAAATCGGGAACCGTTTCCAACGATAAAATGGATGGGTTGACGAACAAAATATACGCCATCGCCAAAAATGTCGTTATTCCTCCAACAATTTCACGGCGATAATTCGTCCCAAGCTCGTCAAACTGAAAATAACGTTTCATGATGTTCCTCCTAACCATATTATAAACAGCTAAAAACAAAATACGCCTCTAAGCTATAGCAGAGGCGTAGATTACAATGAAAAAAGTAAAAGAAGGCGCAAAAAGGCTCTTCTTTGACTTCATCATCGTAGTCAAGCCATTTACGGTAGCTTGGTAGAAACTTTCAGGCCATATTCCTGAAATTATACGATGAACGTCCTATTCATTTTTTCGATTTTATTTTAACAGTCCAAATGAAACATGTCAACACAAAACACGAACATTATTAAAAAAAAATATTTAAACTTTCGGTTTTTTGATTCCAATGCTGATGTTGCGCCATTCAATGCAATTGAGATTGACATGAAATCCACAGAATTTCAAAATGGTGGTTTTAAAATATAAAAGATCTCATGGATTTTTCATTCTTATCCGTTAATCTGAGTTTCTATTTTTTAACGCTGGCTTGACAATCGGGGCGTCTTGTCAATTGCAGAATCACATCCTTCGCTTCGGCAGGTTCGTTATCGGCTATTCGAAACCCAAGCATCATCTAACGCATAACCCTTCAACAGCCGTTCATTTGCAGGCCATTATAAGTCAGCTTTTTTCTGTAAATGTTGTTTTAGAAGCTCGCTTGTCTCAATTATCGCTTGTTTTCCTTTGTCAATTATGGAAGCCGCTCGAATAAAACCGTGAATCATCCCTGAATAGCGTTTGCAAACGACATTCACTCCTACATTTTTAAGTTTGTCCGCATAGGCTTCTCCTTCATCTCGCAACGGGTCATATTCCGCGGTAATAATCAAAGCTGGCGGCAAATCTGAGACATCCTCAGCCAATATGGGGGAGGCATACGGATGGCTTGCTTCTTCCAAATTTCGAAAATAATGATTGGCAAACCATTTCATTCGTTCTTTAGTCAGCATATATCCTTCTGCGAATTGATGATAAGAATCGGAATTAAACGTAAATTCAATTGTCGGATAATAAAGAATCTGAAATACAGGATTAAAGACTTTTCCTTTCTTTGCTTTCAAGCAAACAACGGCTGCCAAATTGGCCCCGGCGCTATCTCCCGCTACAATGATATTATTCGGATCGCCATCCAATTCAGCAGCGTGGCGGTAAATCCAGCTTGCTGAAGCATATGCGTCATGAACCGCTGTTGGAAACGGAAATTCCGGAGCCAGCCGATACTCAACTGAAATGACGATGCAGTCAGAATAGTGGGCGAGCCAGCGGCATAGAGCATCATGCGTGTCGATGCTTCCCTGGACCCAGCCCCCTCCGTGATAATAAATCAGTATGGGCTGCTTTTCCTGCTGATTTTTTTTATAGACGCGAATCGGAATGCGCCAATCTGCTTCAATCGATATCACACGATCATATACTTCTGCCAATTTCGGGCCATCATATTCAAAAAAGCGATTCAATTCCAAATAAGCCCGGCGGGCTTCATCAGGCGTCAAGTTCTCAATCGGCGGCTGTTCGATCGTCGAAGCTTTTTGCATAAAACGAATGACTTGCTTATCCAACGGCATGAACACCAACTCCAATCCTTTTGTCCTCTTTGCATTTCATTGCATCAACCATTGAAAATTCACTCAATTTAACAAACTAGGCAAAAATAGCGATAACTGGGGAATGTACGTAACCAGCGCTAAAACAATTAAACAAGCAAAGATAAAGACAAACAAATACCGATATGTTTGGCCAAATGAAATGTTCGCAATTCGTGAAGCAACAAAAACATTGATCCCAATTGGCGGAGTAAAAAATCCCATCGCTAAGCTTAAACCAACAACAATTCCAAAATGCAAAGGATCAATGCCGACACTATTGATAATCGGAAGCAGCAGCGGCACAAAAATCAGCAATGCTGCAATCGTTTCCATAAACATGCCGACAATCAATAAGAAAATATTTATGATTAGCAAAATAATAATTGGATTTGTGGATATGCCTTGGATAAAGTCCGAAAGCATTTGCGGGACTCTTTCCAAAGCCAGCATCCTGCCAAAAAATATCGCAGTGCCGACAATAATTAATACGCTTCCCGTTGTAATCGAAGATTGCATAAAAATTCGGGGAATATCTTTAATTTTTAATTCTTTATAAACAAACAAGCTGATAATCAAACTATAAATGACTGCAATAACGCCTGATTCGGTCGGTGTAAAAATTCCAGCGTAAATTCCCCCCAAAATAATGACTGGCGCAATCAAAGCAAACTTAGCATTATTTAATTCTCTCAGCATCTCTTTAAACGTGCTTCGCCCGCTTCCGAAATAGCCTTCTTTTTTACTGATGGAGTAGTTGACAATCACAAATGCCAGCGCCATTAAAAGACCTGGTATTATGCCTCCGAGAAATAAGCCTGCAATCGAAACATTGGCCATCACTCCGTAAAGAATAAAAATAATGCTTGGAGGGATGATCGGCCCCAATGATCCGGCACTCGCAACTAGCGTTGCCGCATACGGCGCCCGATACCCTGAATCTTTCATAATTGGGATCATAATCGCGCCGATTGCCGCTGCCGTGGCTACTGCTGATCCAGATATTGCAGCGAAAATTAAACTTGCCACAATCGCAATCAAACCGATGCCGCCCGTAAATGAGCCAACAATTGTTTTCGCAAAATCAACAATGCGTTTCGCAATTCCCCCTACACTCATCAATTCACCGGCCAATACGAATAGAGGCACTGCTAACAACGGAAATGAATTGCTGGCATTAAATGACGACTGGATAAAAGAAGTGAGCGGCGCAACCCCTTCTAGAAAAATGACGACTAAACCGGATAATGCAATAGTAAAAGCAATTGGCACGTTTAAAAGCAGACAGACAATTAAAACGAGCAAAATCATGAACGGCGTCATTTTTTCCCCTCCTGTTCAAGGGAGCTTGCACCAAACATTTCTTTCATTTCCCCGATCAATTGCTGAACGATTCGCAAAGACATTAGCAAATAGCCGACAGGGATCGCAAGATAGACCAAATATAACGGAATTTGCAAACCAGGCGACAATTGCGAACTATTTAAAACGCTCAGCGTTTGCTGCACTCCTAAATAGACGACAAAGATTGAAAACGCCAACCAGACAAATTTGCCTAACAGCTCGGCATATGGCTTCGCTTTTTTCGGAAGAATCGCAAATAACGAGTCAACATGGATATGGGCTTTTTTAACCACTGCATAACTCGCGCCAATAAAAATTAACCAGATAAACAAATAGCGGGCTAATTCTTCGGACCAGCGAAACGAATTGCTAAAGACATAGCGAGCAACGACTTCCATGCTTAGCACGATGACTAATAAAGCAAATATCACCGCACAAAAATAGGCTTCAAAAGGCTCTTTCGTTTTTTTGCTGCTTTCCACTCGCTTCACCCCCACTTTTTATGGGGGGCACCAATGCGCCCCCGAATTGATTTATCGAATTTTTTCCATCTCTGCTTCTGCATTTTCGAAAAATTCTTTGCCTGCAACATCTATATTTTTATCAATGGCCGGCTTCGTCACTTCAATAAATTTCTCTTTCATTTCTGGAGTCAGTTCAATCACTTCTACGCCTTCTTCTTTCAAGCTTTCAAGTGCATTTTCATGATGTTTTCTTTCCAGCTCCCATCCATATTCCACTGCTTCTTTGGCAGCCTCTAACACATAGCCTTGAATATCTTCAGGAAGCTGCTCAAAAAATTCCCGATTTGCCATTAAAACGTGAACGATGATGATATGATCCGTCAGCGTTAGGTACGGCGCTGCCTCATAAAACTTATCGCTGTAAATTAAATCCGGCGTAGATGAAAGGCCGTCAACGGCTCCTTGCTGGATGGCTGTAAAAACTTCTCCAAATGCCATTGGTGTAGGATTCGCGCCCATTTCTTCAATGGAATCCATTTGGATTTGCGCAGTTGCAGAGCGAATGCTTAAACCTTCTAAATCTTTAGGCTCTTTTACAGGACGAACAGCATTCATCATTTGCATCCAGCCAATGCCATACTCGCCAATAATTTTCAGCCCTGTCTGCTCTTCAAATTTTTTCTGAACTTCATTTTTATATAAATCCGTTTCAATAAAGCTTTTAATTTCATCGTTGTTCTGGAAGAAATAGGGATAGTCAAAAATGGCGTATTGCGGAACAAAATTTGACATCACCAATGTCGGTGCCGAAGCCACTTCAAAAGTCCCGGACATCAACCCTTCAACTGTGTCATCATCAGTTGGCCCCAATTGTCCTGATGGATAAATTTGAACTTCCACTCTTCCATCAGAAAGCTCTTCAATCACTTCTTTAAACTTTTTGTGCGTCTGGTCAATCACGCTGCCTTCTTGTGTGACGTGAGACGTGCGAATCACGATTTTGTCGCCACTATCCTTGCTGCCGCTTGAATCAGACGAACTTGAATCTTCTGAACCGCAAGCAGCTAAAAAAACTGCCAGCAAAGAAACGATAAACAGCAAACTTGATTTTTTTAATCGATTCACTTTGAACCCCCCATAACTTTGTTAAATTTTTGCAATATGCAGATCAACCTTACAAATTCTTTTTGACTTTTCTTCAGTAATCTTCCTTCTTGGCATCCCCCCTTTAAGTCAAAGCAATCGCTTTCATTTCTGTTGAGAGGATGAAAGGCTTGCAGCCTTTCATCGCTCATTCAAACCAGCGTGAAGTAATCATTTTTCTCCGTGTATAAAATTCAACTCCATCTTTTCCGTTCGCATGCAAATCGCCATAGAATGAATTTTTCCAGCCGGAGAACGGGAAGAAAGCCATAGGCGCAGGAACGTTTATATTGACGCCCAACATGCCGACTTCAATGTTTTCTCGATATTGGCGAACAGCGCTGCCGCTCTCCGTATAAATGACGGATCCATTTCCAAAATCCGATTGATTCGCCAATGCAATCGCTTCATCCAAATCTTTAACCCTTACAATCGACAAAACCGGCGCAAAAATCTCCTCTTTCCAAATCTTCATGCTTGGTTGGACACGATCAAAAATGGTCGCTCCGAGAAAGAATCCTTTCATGCCATCGCTGTCTTTGCGGCCGTCGCGAATTAATTCTGCGCCTTCAGCAATGCCTGAATCGATATATCGATGAACACGCTCCAAATGCTTGTCGCTAATGACTGGCCCTAATTGAACTTCAGGATTTAATCCGTCACCCAATTTTATTTGATCTGCCGCTGCTGCTAATTTTTCAACGAGCTGATCGGCAATATCTTCAATCGCAACAACGACAGAAGTAGCCATGCATCGTTGCCCGGCACTGCCAAAAGCCGCATTAATAATTCCTTTGACTGACAAATCCAGATTGGCATCAGGCAAGACAATGGCATGGTTTTTTGCTCCAGCCAATGCTTGAACGCGTTTGCCGTGTGAAGCAGCCGTACGATACACATATTCAGCAACCGGCTGAGAACCTACAAAAGAAATCGCATCCACATCAGGGTGTGAAAGCAAACGGTTTACAACATCGTGCGCACCATGGACAAGGTTAAAAACACCTTTTGGCAAACCGGCTTCCGTTAATAGCTCAGCAAGACGTTCTGCAAGCAGCGGCGTTTGTTCCGAAGGCTTTAAAACAAAGGTGTTTCCGCATGCAATCGCCAAAGGAAACATCCAGCACGGCACCATCATCGGGAAGTTAAAAGGCGTTATGCCGCCAACAACTCCAACTGGATAGCGATACATTGCCGATTCAATGCCTTCCGCAATATCAGGCAAGACCTCTCCTTTTAGCAAATGGGGAATTCCCGCCGCAAACTCAACGCATTCGATTCCTCTTTGAACTTCTCCATAGGCATCCTCATATGTTTTTCCATTTTCTTTTGTAATCCAATGTGCCAGCTCTTCGTGGTTTTCAGTCAGCAATTGATGGAATCGAAACATGATCCTCGCCCGTTTGGGGGCAGGAACTTTTCGCCACTCTTCGAACATTTCCCTCGCCGTCTTGACGGCTTGATCAACATCTTTTTCCGTAGAGATGGGAACATCAGCTAAAGGCTCTCCTGTCGCAGGATTAAGTACAGGTTGGCGATTGGCCGCTTGAGCGTCCACCCATTCGCCGCCAACAAAATTTTTAAGCAAACGAGTCAACTTTACCTTCTCCTTTCACATGTTAAAATCGATAGTGATAGGCATATCGATATAAATCGATGATTTCTTCTTTGCTTGGAATGCGGGGGTTGTTTTCTGGACTGCCGCTTGCAAGAGCATCATCAGCCATTTTTTCTAAATGCGCTTCAAATTGTTTTTCATCAATGCCATATTCATTTAAGTTTGGAATATTTAGATTTCGACACAGCGCTTTTATTCGTTGTATCGCTACATCTGCAGCCAAAGCATCCGATTCTTGCTCCAACTTTTTATCAAAAAGGCGTCCAACATCTGCCAAACGATCCATGCAATGCTTATGGCTAAACTCCAAAACTGCCGGCAGCAGCATGGCATTTGAAATGCCATGGGGAACATGAAAAATCGCTCCAATGGGACGAGACATGCCATGCACTAAACAAACAGAAGCATTTGAAAACGCAGCTCCTGCCTCCATAGCAGCCAGCGCCATCTGATCGCGCGCTTTGAGATCGGCCCCATTTTGATAAGCTTTTTCAATAGAATTAATGATTTTTTCAATCGCTGCCAAAGCCAGCGTATCCGTCAACGGCTGCGATCGGCGGGAAATATACGCTTCAACGGCATGGCAAAGGGCGTCAATCCCTGTTGCAGCCGTCACTTTAGGCGGCGCTGTTTTCGATAGATTCGGATCGACAACAGCGACTTTTGGGAGAAAAGCAGGATGTTTAATCATCATTTTAATTTCTTCGGACGTATTCGTTATCACGGTTACATCCGTAACTTCCGAACCTGTTCCCGCAGTAGTCGGAAGGCAAATCAACGGCAGCGGTTCATGTTCAATCGCTTTTTTGCCTCCCATATAATCTCCAATGTAGCCTTCGTTATTTGCCATGACGGCAACGGCTTTTGCCGTATCTAAACAGCTGCCTCCTCCTAAAGCGACGATGACATCACACTGATTTTGCCGACACAGCTTCAATGCTTCTTCGACGTGGACATCGGTTGGCTCTGAATCGATATCGGCATAGATCGATGCCGCAACCCCAGCCTTTTCCAAATATTGCTGGCATTGGGCGGCGTAGCCCGTCTGTTCAATGACGGGATCTGTAACAATTAATGCTTTTTTGCCAAACCGAGCGGTTTGATCTCCAACCTCTGTAAATGAATCCTGGCCGTATATGCAAAGCTGCGGCAAACGGAAAAACGAAAAACCCATGCGAAACGTTACCCTCCTTTTCATGAATCTTTTTCTATCTTTCTTGATTTGCCAGATTCGCAGAGCTGTCGCTTAAAAAAGATCAAATTTTATAGCCATGCACTGGGTTTCAGGCATTCCTTTCATTCAGCTCTCAAATCTGGCGCAAGGCATCCCCCTTGCTTCACCCAATCTTTAATAGCAATTATCATGCCAATTTAAAATTCCGCTGCAAAAAGACAAAAAAAGACCTAATGCTTCAACATGGCATAGATCTTTTCTTATAAAAGTGTTGATTTTTCCAGACACAAATGTCGGATGTGTCGGATTTTCACAACATATTACCGTTTCATTCACTTATAAAAGCTGATATTTTTTCAATTTTTCATATAGGGTCGAGCGATGAATCCCTAATTTTCGCGCCGCTGCTGCTTTATTGCCGTTGCATTCCTCCAACGCCTGCAAAATTAATTGATATTCGCGCTGATTCATCCAATCTTTCATAGGCCATGCACAGCTTTCACTCATACGTTCAACTTTTTTATCATTGAACGAGTCAAAAAATTTGGTTGGCAAATCATGAGGGGTAATCACTTCGCTTTCGCTTAAGACAAGCAGCATTTCAACGGTATTGACAAGTTCGCGCACATTGCCCGGCCAGTCATATTCCATCATCTTTTTAATCGTATCCTGATGAAATTGTTTGGGAGGCAACTGATTCTTAGTCGATAGATGCTCCAAGCTGTAGGAGATTAATTTAGGAATATCTTCTTTGCGTTCGCGAAGCGGCGGCAAATGAATGGGAATAATATTCAGCCGATAGAACAAATCTGCACGAAACTCGCCTTTTCTTACTAATTCATAAAGATTTTGATTGGTCGCTGCAATGATTCGAATATCAATTGCGGCGCCATGTGTTCCCCCTACTCTTTCCACCGTTCTTTCCTGCAGCACGCGAAGAATTTTTGCCTGCATCGCTAAAGGCATGTCCCCAATCTCATCAAGAAAAATCGTGCCTTTATTCGCCTGTTCAAATTTTCCAGGTTTTCCGCCTTTTCGCGCTCCAGTAAACGCACCGTCTTCATATCCAAACAATTCCGATTCCAATAAATGTTCTGGAATCGCAGAACAATTTACACTGACGAAAGGGCCATCTGCGTACTCGCTATTGTAGTGAATCGCTTTGGCAAACAGTTCTTTCCCTGTCCCGCTTTCGCCGGTAATTAAAACCGTTGAAGCAACTTTAGCCGCTCGTCGCGCGACTCGCTTCACTTTTTGCAATGACTCAGCGCTCCCGATAATTTTATCAAAAGTGACGCGATCGGCTTTTACTAAAGGAACAGTTGATTTTTCAACATGCTTGAACTTATTGTCATTCTCATTATGCTTCGAAACATACATATTCTGAGCGCGCTGCAAGATATGATATACTTCAGAAACGCCTTCAAAAATTAACATGCCAATCGCTCCGACCACCCGTTGATCTTTCCAAATCGGAATTCGGTGAACAACCATATCCTGCCCGTTAATTTCTTGAATAAATCCTCTTTCTGGAACGCCGGTTTCTAAGACGATATGCAAACGTGTATTTTCAATCACATCCGTAACTTTACGGCCGATGACATCTTCCTGCCTCACTCCTAAAAAGCGGCTATAAGCGCGGTTAAATTCACGAATAATCGCATGTTTGTCTACAACAACAATTCCTTCGTAAGCGCTTTCCAAAACAATATTTAAAATATCTGCGGTATATTCTTTCGACTGCAATTGCTGAATATGGTAATCATACGCTTCCAAAAGGGCTTGTCGGGTCAGCAAACCTTCCAAGCGCCCTTTGCGATCCACAATTGGCAGACAGCTGACGCGAATCTTGTATGCTTCTAAAATGGATGTTTCAGAGGAAACTGTAACGGGATCGCGAACCATCACATGTTCCACAAGTTGATTTAAAGGCTGTTGAGCCATTAGGATTTGCATCATCCTCGAACGGCTGATCAGCCCAAGCAAACGTCTGTTTTCGTCGATGACTGGCAAATAATTGATTTGTCTAGCCAAAAGAATGCGTGCCGCTTCTTGCAAAGTATAATTGGGAAAAACCACTTCAGGATCGGTAATCATCCAGCGTGAAATCATCAAATTTTCATTTTCATTCGCTAAAGATGCAATCCAATGGTTCATCTTTAATCCCCCATTTTCAGGCATTTATCCACTCGCTTTTCAACTTTGCCGCTCACATCCATTTTAATAAATCATGCTTTCGGCGCTTCTATTAATAGAAACATGCGATTCGTTTCCAACTTATCAACCATTATACTAAATAAACCTAATTTTTTGTGATTGCGGACTTGAGTGAATACATTTTATTTTTCAATAAAAATAATAGGCATTGGGCGCTTTTCTCCTGCGCGTTCAAAACTTTCTGGAGTCCGCATTTCATAACGATTTGCCCAGCTGTCCATCGCCTGCCTTTAACGCCTTTTCAATAAACAAGCGGTCTAGTAAAGTTGACACAGCCCTTAAGATGTGTCTAAATATTACTAAAATTTATGTTCTTGAACCATTAATGAAGTTTCAAATTGAGGTGTTGCCCTTTGGCTTTAAAAAGAAAACAAAGCATGTTCATCGCCGCTTTCTTAATCGGCATGTTAGCCATTGGCGGCACAGTGTACGGAGTCGCATCGCATTACAAATATCAAAATAAATTGAATCATGCAAAACAAGAAATCACGGAAACGGAACAGGAATTAAACCGCTTGAAAACAAAACTGGAACAAATGGTTGACGCTAACGGCTTTTTCACTGAAAACCTGTCAAAATCTGAAATTCTTGCCATAAAAAAACAGCTTCACGCAATAAAAGATTCACAGTCTGATTATGAGTTAAAAAAACAGGATTTAAAAAATGAAATAAGAGTAATCAAAATAAACAAACAGGAGATGTTGAAAGCAGTTAATAAACTGGAACGCAAAATGATCACTCAAGATGAAGTGAATGCTTTATTTATATCAGATGCCATTATCTCAAATGAAGTTCAAGAACATGCAATTAGAGCAGATCTAACAAAAGATGCGATTAAAGCAGTTGATTTAAATAAAGTTAAAGAGAATACGGAATGGTATCAAACGATGAAATCATTGATAAAAGACGCGAATGAGCAGATTGACACCATCCAAGCGGCCGAAAAAGCGGTGGAAAGGTTAATTCAAGGCGATAAAGTAAAAGAAGAAGCGACCCTAAAAGAATACGATAATATAATGAAAGTAGTAAAGAAAATAAAAAATGAAGAGATTCGGAATCACTTAGATGAAAAGATGAATCAGGCTTTGAGCCTTATCGAGGCTGAGGAGAAAAATCGCGAAGAGACGAAAAAACAACAAGTGAGCGGCAGCAGTGGGCTGCCGCAGTCAAATGCTGCAAGCAGCGGCAGCGAATCAAGCGGCGGATATCACCAATAAAAGAACAGAGAACAGGCAAAAGCAGGCAGGGCCAAACAGATCCGGTCAAAGCGGAAATGCTTTTTAAAAAGAAATTTACAAAAATGAACCATGGCCATTTTTTAATAGCATTTGTTTTTGCATCTGCCTATACCGATAAAAATTGGCGCTTAATCCGATGTAATACCATCGGCGCATGGCCAAAAGAAAAAACGGCAATTCTTGATTTCGCTGGAATCGCCATTTTCCACCCTACTCCCACTCAATCGTTGCTGGCGGTTTTGTCGTAATGTCATAAACGACGCGATTGACGTGCGGAACTTCCGAGACAATCCGTTCCGAAATTTTAGCCAAGACGTCATACGGAATGCGCGCCCAATTGGAAGTCATGCCGTCCGTCGAGTGAACGGCGCGAATGCCGACCGTATAGTCATACGTGCGCGCAGAATCAGTCATGCCCACGCTGCGAATGTTCGTCAGCACCGTAAAATACTGCCAGATGTCCCGATCTAAATTCGCATTTTTTATTTCTTCGCGCAAAATGGCATCGGATTCGCGGACGATTTCAAGCTTTTCTTCCGTGATCTCGCCAATAATCCGAATGCCCAAACCGGGGCCAGGGAACGGCTGCCGCCATACAAGCTCTTCCGAAATGCCCAATTCAAGGCCAACTTGCCTCACTTCGTCTTTGTACAGCGTTTTTAAAGGTTCCAGCAATTTCAATTTCATCCGCTCAGGCAGTCCGCCAACATTATGATGCGATTTTACGAGCTTGCCGCCGCCCGTTCCGCTTTCCACGACATCTGCATGAATCGTTCCTTGCGCCAAAAATTCAATATCCTTCAATTTATTCGCTTCTTCTTCAAACACATAAATAAATTCGTTCCCGATGATCTTGCGTTTTTCCTCAGGATCGGCGACCCCGCGAAGTTTTTCTAGAAAACGCGCCTGTGCATCGACTTTAATCACATTCATTGCAAATTGTTCGCGGAAAAGCTGCATGACGCTTTCCGCTTCATTTTTGCGCAGCAAACCATGATCAACGAAAATGCAAGTCAGCTGATCGCCGATCGCTTTGTGAATAAGAACGGCGGCCACCGATGAATCCACGCCTCCTGATAGCGCACAAATGACTTTTTTACCGCCAACCGTTTTGCGTATATTGTTGATTTCAGTTTCAATAAATTGCTTCGGATTACGCATGCATTCCACCTCAATCTACGATTCGTTCATAATGCGTTTATTCTATCAATGGCATTTCTATCGGTCAATAGGAGAGTTTTTTCATCATCGTTTCCCAATGTTTTTCCACTTCATTCTTTTGATCAAATCGTTGATCCCTGGAATACACCTGCTCTTCGTACGCTTCCGTCAGGGGCAGCATGCTGCCGGTTTCGAGCATTTTATCGACTTCACGCGCAAATTCACGCAGCGTTTGTTCAGGTTTCCGTGAAAACCCTTGAATGCTTAAAAGCGCCAGCAAGTGGATATACCTCTCATCAAAAGATGCGCCGTTTGGCTTTTTGCGAAGCCGTTTTTTTATCCGCCATGCTGCGATTCGGCGGCGTGCAATCCATAATAAAACTGCTAGGACCAGGAATGCGCTCAAGCCGACAAGCAGCAAAGGCATCTTAAGCTTTGAAAAAACGGATGGGGCTGGTTTTGCTGTTTGTTCAGACGATTCTTCTCTTTCGTTCGCTTCGTCCCGTTCAGAACGCTGCAGCGCTTGTTCAGCTGCATCTGTGTCATCAGCAAAGGTTGATACGAACGAAGCCGGGTTGGCAAACCCTTTTGTCGGTTCAAACGGAACCCAGCCGGAGCCGGGAAAATAAACTTCAACCCATGAATGCGCATGTTCATTCTTAATTAAATGGCGCCGCTTTCCGTCTCCGATCATTTCTTGAAATTCTCCGCCGGTAAATCCTTTCACCCACCTTGCAGGGATGCCAATGCTTCGAAGCATGACGGCCATGGAAGACGAAAAATTATCACAGTAGCCCCGCTTCGTTTCAAACAAAAATTGATCGACATAATCGTCATTGCGCCCCGGCATCGCAACATCTTTCGTTTCATACACGTACCCGTTTCCAGAAAAATATGCTTCAATCGCCTTTGCTTTGTCATAAGCCGTTTCATCGTCTTTCGTAATTTCTTCTGCTAGAGCGCGCACACGGTCCGGCAGCGAATCCGGAAGCTGCAAATAATAGCGCTCGATTTCGCTCGGATAAGGGCGCTCGCCGCTTTTTCGCAGCGCTTCAATCGAAAAAATCGGATAATCGTATCGAAAAGAATAAGTTTGGACGATTTCATTTTCCGTCGACACTTTGCCTGTCAGCGTATTTTCAAGCAATGGCAGCGAACGGCCATTAACAGCAACATTTTTTAGCTGCCCTTCGTAAAAAAGAAATGAAAAAGCTTGAAACCCCGCCATTTCAATCGCCGCTTCTTTTTCCTCAAGCTTTGTCTTCTCTTCATATAAAGGCGTTGACAATTCGCCTGAAAACGGCTGCATTACTCCGTTTGAAGCCTGCCAGCCTTTGCCCGTATAAAAATCTTTCGTCTCTGCCCGCCAATAATGCACGTGTTCAATGTCAGCATAAAAAACCGGTGTTTCATCAAGCTGAAACGGACCGCCAAGCTGTTCATCATTTTCGCTGTAGCCCGATTTTCGCGCTGGATTTGCCATCGTTTCTTCATCATCCAAATTTGCCGCACTTTTCAAAAAAGGAACCGGATCCGCCCATTGCGGTTCAGCTTTCGGAGCAAGAAAACCGACAGCGATTGCAAAGGCAATCATGATGAACACTAAGGCAAACCATGTAAACGGGAAGCGCGATCGGCTGTAAAATCCTTCTTGCTCATGAATTTTCACAACTTGCAGCATCCCGATTAGGACAAAGCCAAGGACCACGATGCGAATAATCGCATAGGAAGCATCGTAAGGCGTAAATGTATCGATAACCGCTGCATACACAACCGTCATAAAAATAAACGGAAACACATTGCGGCGCCGCAAAAGCCAATGCCGCATCAAATAGCCGATAAAACAAAAAAGCAGCAAAAACAAAAACGTCCGCGCAACTTCAGTCATTTCATAAAATTGCGCCGCTAGCAGCATTTGAAAAAAATAAAACAGATGCCAACCAAATTCCATCATCCAATCCATTTGAAAAAATGAACCGTCAAAGTGCAGCGAATGAATCGTGTATAGCATAGCCATGCCAAGCAGCGGAATTGCTAGAATCGCCGGTGCACGCAAATAGGAAAGCAAAAAAACAAAAATCGAAAACAGCAGAAACAGCGCTGCGGTCTGATATGGCATTACGAATTGAAGCGGCCGCAGCCACTCCCAAAACAAAAAAAATCCGAGGCAATATAGAATAAATGAATATAGGTCCAGTGAATCATTTTTCGCCAGGTTCACGATACTCACCCGCTTTCTCCGCCACAATCAGATGAACGCCAGCTCCCGTTGTCTGCAGCCGCTGAATCATTTGCAACGATGCTTGGCCTCCAGCAGTGACGCAATAAAAATCCACATGAATATTTTGCTTCGCCAACAGCGTCATTAGTTGTATCATTTCATCTGATGCGTGGGCTGAAACAAGCACAACGCGGCTATTTTTTTCACAGCGAACGAGAAAACGTTTGACAGCATCGACAAACGATTCTTCCCGATCCGCTTCAATTTTTGCCAATCTCTTAAAATAGGAAAACGGTTTTCGCTCATCCATGCCGATTTCAGAATCGAATGGCATTACGAAAGGCTGTCCGCTTCGTTCAAATGCCGAAACAAGCGAAGCAGCAACCGAAACGGCTTTTTCAAATAAAGCGGAGCCGGCTGAGCGATAACTCGCTTTGCTGTTGTCTAAAAACAGCAGCGTCCGCTCCACAGCCCGCTGTTCAAACTGTTTTGTCATCAATTTGTTTCGCTTCGCTGTCGACTTCCAATCGATCCACGCCAGCCGATCCCCTGAGACATAATCGCGAACGCCAACGACAGCCGACGCGTCCAGCAATCCCGTTTTTGCAATGCGCGCATCATCCCTTGCACGACTATGGGCTTGCCATTGAATGGCTTCTATTTGTGGATAAACCAATATTTTCTGATCAACCGTCTGTACGGCTTGTTTTTGAATAAAACCAAACAGATCCCCCGTTTTTATCAAAATGCTGCTAAACTCATGTTCTCCGCGCGGCAAAGACGGAATCGTATACGTAAACGAAAAGCTGCGTTTAAAAAGAGGAAAAAAAATCGCTTTCGCGCTCGACCGATGAGGCAATTGCCGTTTCAGCTTCATCGGCAGCTGATCTTCAACAATCAGATAAAAAAGTGGAAAAAAAGATTTTTTACCTTCAATCGTCACTTGCAATGGCTGCCCTGCCTGACGGGGCTCTACAAAAACGATTCGTTTCACCTTGATCGTTTTTAAGGGAAAAAGCCCGATAACGAAAGCAAATGCAATCAGCGGCGCAACACTATAAAAAAGAAACCAGCTGACGAATCCGCCTTGAAACATCGCATACGCATACATCATCGCGATTAAACTGAAAGAAACCAGCCATTTCATCGTCTGTTTGACAAGCATGGCTATTGCTCCTTCACAATCGGAACAGGCACATTTTCACACAATTCCTGAATGATTTCGACTGCTAGCTTTCCAGCAAATAAAGCTTCCTGGTTCAATACAATGCGATGCGAACAGACAAAAGGGGCCAAATATTTCACGTCATCCGGGATGACGTAATCCCGGCCGCGAATATAAGCAAAACTTTTTGCAGCATGCATAAGCAGGAGCGTGCCCCGCGGACTGACGCCAAGGGAAAGGAGCGGATGTTTTCTCGTTTGATTCGCCAGTTCGACCATATATTTTTTCACAACCGCGTCCACATAAACTTTTTTCACTTCTTGCTGCATGCTGACCAGTTCCCCTAGCGAAATTACGGGGTCAACTTCTTCATAAGGCTGGCTGTTTTCGAAACGGTTTAGCACTTCAAGCTCTTCTTCTTCACTCGGATAGCCGATGCTCAGCTTTAAAAGAAACCGATCGAGCTGGGCTTCCGGAAGCGGATATGTTCCTTCATATTCGATCGGATTTTGCGTCGCCATGACAAAAAAGGGGGAATACAATGGATGGGTCGAACCGTCAACGGTTACACTGCCTTCCTCCATGCCTTCAAGCAGCGCCGACTGCGTTTTCGGCGACGTGCGGTTGATTTCATCAGCCAGAATGATATGGCCCATTAACGGGCCTTGCTTATATACAAAATCCTGCTCTTTTTCGTTATAAATCGAAAAACCGGTTAAATCTGACGGCAGTAAATCAGGCGTAAACTGGATTCGGCTAAACTCTGCACTCACCGACTTTGCAATCGTTTTTACAAGCAGCGTTTTCCCAACGCCTGGAACATCCTCAAGCAAAACATGGCCTTCAGCAAGCAATGCGGTTAAGCTCAATTCAACCGGCTCGCGTTTTCCGACAATCACTTTTTCAACGTTATGAATGATTTTTTCAATTAACGGATGGTTTCGCGCCACATTCTCTCCTCCTGTCGAACGCGCAAGCTTGAATTCATTAAATTTAGTATATCAAAAGATCCCTTGCGGTTGGTTTCATAGAACGCCAGTTTATTGAAAATGGCAGCCGGGACAAAAGGCTGTCAAACGACAAAAAGATGCTTCGATTTCTCCATTTCCCAGGAAATATTACAAATTCCCCTAAATCGACAGCAAACGAAAGCCGTTGGTAAAAACCACAAAGAAAACGATGCATTGCATTCGCACAAAACGCCAATATTTCTAACAAAACAAACGGAATGGATCCATCATCAAACAAACCGGTTCGCATGCAAGGTTTCATTGAAAATTGACTGCCTGCAGCTCAAAGAACTCGTGCCGACAATCCTGCACCGATGCTTGAAGCAAAAAAATGCCGTTTCCCAGTTGTGGAAACGGCAATGCTGTTTTTTACATGCGATAATTTTCTCGATCATTTTTTCGTTCCTCGGACCGCTCTGCGGCCTTGTCTGCGCGCTTAAACTCATTCATGTAAAGGACTTCTTGCGCTGAGCTTAACCCGCTGTACTTTTCTTTCAGCATTTCATGCGAACGCTTGTTTCTTTTCATCAATGATCGCTCCTTTTCGCATTTGTGTATAGTCTTTCCTATCGAGAGGAGCTTCAAACACGCTCAAATCGGATTCATTGAAAATCACATATCACAGCATTAAAATAGAGAATATAGTAAATGGCCAATGGAGGGAAAAAGATGAAAACACTCGAATCAATGGAACAATTTCAACAGCTGAAAGAAAATGGCAGACACGTATTTGTTTTTTCAGCAGACTGGTGCCCGGATTGCCGATTCATCGAGCCTTTTATGCCAGACGTAGTCAAAAAATTTCCGGATTATGAATTCATTTTAGTGGATCGCGACAAATTTATCGATCTTTGCCAAGAATTGGACATCTATGGCATTCCAAGTTTTGTCGCCTATGACAACGGAAAAGAACTCGGGCGATTCGTCAGCAAAGATCGCAAAACACAGCAGGAAATCGAACAGTTCATCCAATCGCTCAGCGCATAATCGTTTGACAAAAAACAGCAGCTTTGCTGTTTTTTTCATTTTCATGCAATGTTATTCTTTTTTGGCATGTTAAACTTATGGCAGGATGAAAACGGCTACGCATGCTGCAGAATAAACTGGAACAGCAGTCGGTTATGAAGCCGGCGAAAAAGGGAACCTCCCGCGCGCCTTTATTTTCAAACCCGCTTTAATTGGAATTGGAATAAAACATGGAGAGTGACGCAGATGAAAGCGACGAGGAAAATCATTCACGTGGATATGGATGCTTTTTACGCTTCAATAGAACAAAGAGATCATCCCGAATTAAGAGGAAAACCAATTATCGTCGGAGGGCTGCCGAACTCCCGAGGAGTTGTCGCCACCTGTTCCTATGAAGCGCGCAAATACGGGATTCATTCCGCCATGCCGTCAGCCCTTGCAAAACGAAAATGCCCGCACGCCATTTTTATAAAAACGAATATGGAAAAATATCGCGCCGTTTCAAAACAGATCATGGAAATATTCTTGTCTTTCACCGATCTGGTCGAGCCGCTCGCACTCGATGAAGCATATTTGGATGTCACTGAAAACAAAGTGGGCATCGCTTCTGCTACAAGGATCGCAAAACAAATTAAACAGCGCATTTATGCAGAAACAAGATTAACAGCGTCAGCCGGGGTATCATTCAATAAATTTTTAGCGAAAGTCGCATCTGGATACCAAAAGCCGGATGGACTTACCGTCGTCACGCCTGAAGATGCCCGTGCGTTTATCGACAACATTCCTATCGGCGATTTTTTTGGCGTTGGCAAAGTGACGGAGAAAAGATTTTTGCAGCTTGGAGTGAAAAACGGAAGAGACTTGCGGCGGTTAAGCAAAGAAACTTTGATCAAAGAATTTCATGAACGAGGCCGAATCCTTTATCAAAACGTGCGCGGAATCGATGAGCGCCGCGTCAATCCAAATCGAAAGCGGAAATCGCTCGGAAAAGAAACAACGCTTGCAAAAAACGTCAATGGCCTTCACGAAATGCTCCCCATTATAGAACAGTTGTCAAAAAACGTCAGCGAAAGGCTGCAAGCGCTGAAACTCGCCGCAAAATGCATCGTTATCAAAGTGAAATTTGCTGATTTTGAACAGCGAACGCGGCAAATGACGCTTGCTCGCTATACAAATGAACAAAAAACGATTTTTTCTCAAGCTAAAAAGCTCTTGCATGGCCTTTTAAACGAAAAAGACGGGAAACCGGTTCGTTTGCTTGGCGTAACCGCGACAGAATTAATTTCCGCCCACGAAGATCGGCGTCCCGCATATGAACAGCTGACGCTTTTCTAAAAGACCGTTTGCACACTGATTAAGCAGCGGTGTTCAAGCGGGCGCTTGATGATAAAAGTTCATGAGCCAATCGATTGATTCATTTCTTCGGCCGCCCGAAGGCTCAAGATGATTCATTGATTCGCGGCCGTTCAACTGATAGGCATGCACGCTCGCCGTTTAATCAGCAAAAGGCCCGGTCAAACGAATCAAAATCAATGCGGACAGGCAGCTCGCAGCTTGGGACGCTTATCCTAACGCCAGCCTTTAGCAGCGTTTCAACAAAGCCAGCTTAGACAGCAAGGGGATCGCCTGCCGTACCAATGCAGGAATATGAAACCGAATGATCGCACAAAAACAACTGCCAGTCGCCAAATGTTTAGCCTATGATGACAGGATCACGCAGCGCTTTTATTGAAGCCAGCATGCTCAGAGCCGTTAAATAACTAGTTTTTGGATTGCTTGGCATCGGAAAATTTTCAATCGCAGCCGTGCATTCTCCAAAATCACCTCGCACATCGATCGTATGCAGATTTTTATCGGCTTTCGGGTCAGCGATTAATTTTACTTTCGTTTCTGCTGCACCTAATCCTGCCAGCGATAAAATAATCGCCACGTTCACATTTTTTGGAAATTTTTGAATCGCTTCTTTCGCATTCCCTTCAAATATAACCGTTTCTTCAGTCAATTTTTCATCAGTTAATGATGAAGCTGGCTTTCTCGTCGTCAGAATCACCTCTTGCAATCCACCAGATCGTTTCGCTGCTTGAATGAGATCAAGCCCGCCAATGGCGCCTGACGGCAAAATCAGCTTTGTTTGATTTTCCGCGGCAATTTGCTGCAGCTCATCATAAAACTGAGCATCTGCAAACGCACCGATGCTAATGACAAGCATATCTTTCTGCGCAATGATTTGCGGAGCATATTGCTGAACCGCTTGAATATTCGCACACTCAACGACAAGGTCGATTCCCGACTGCAGAAAAACATGTACATCCTTAAACGCGCTGACATGATAGTTTTTCGCGATTTCGCTTAACTTCGCTTGCGACTTTTCCCGTTCATCGAGAACCGCGGTGATCTTCACATCTTTCAGCCCGTTTTCTTTGTTTAGCTTTTCAAGCAAAAAGGTTCCAAGGGCTCCACACCCAATCAAACCCAATTTCAATGACTTTCACTCCCTGAAATCAACATCAAGCAAAAATTCAAAGTTTTTTTGCAGCAAGGATGGCGGCACGCGTTTAAAGAGCGCATTTCTGACGCGGATTAAAAACGGGTGTTCAAGTTGGATTCCCGCGCCGATTTGACGCGACATTGTGATGATTTTTTTCGTTCGCTTGATTCGCTTTTCCTCATAGCGCTCCAATGCCGTTTTTTCATCCAGCGATGAAAAACAATTCGCC
>CALKAO010000016.1 GCA_937983115.1 uncultured Caryophanales bacterium | reverse complement strand
TATTTGTTTTAAGGGGAAAGAAATCGGGAATGATACACATAAATAGAAAATATTTCATGAAAGGAAAGAGCGCGATGGATCAAAAAATGCAACAGCTCATTGACGGTTTGAATGAAGATCTCGCAAACGAATACGCTGCTTCGATTATGTATACCTATTACGCAGCAACCGTCTCAGGACTATACCGCCGAACGTTAAAGCCTTTTTTTGAAGCGGAAATTTCCGATGAACAGGGTCATGCCCTGTACTTAGCCGAAAAAATTCAAACGCTCGGAGGAAAACCGACAACAACGCCGGCCAATGTAAAGCAGCTGACAAATGTCAAACAAATGCTGGAAGAAGCCTTGCAGGCTGAACGAGATACCATTAAACGATATGAAGAACGCAAACAGCAAGCCGAAGCGTTAGGGCTTACGGAACTCGCCGTAAAACTGGAAGATATGATTGCAGATGAAACCTACCACGCCGAAGAAATTGAACGAATTTTAAAAGATCCAATTTTTTCATAAAAAATGGAAACCGGGTGCAGCCTCCCGGTTTTTAATGTTTATCGCATATTTCTTCAGCCTCTTGAATCGATTTCGTTTTCGCCATCATAGGTCTCACGTTCTTTTGAAGCAAGAAAGCTTTCAATATTTTCAATCGCGCCAATCCGTTCACTCGTGTCCAAATACATCTCGTTATAATTTGATGTTTCATGGCTCAAAAAATCGGATGGCGTTTCGCTCGTTCCCCATTTCGCCACCTGCTGCCAGGAATCGTCGGCGTTAAACAACGCCTTGTTATCATCTTCATGAACAAATTCTGCAAAAGGGGGCTCCATCACGCGTTCTTCAATCGGGCGCTGCAGGGCAGCGGTTTGATCGCGGCTGTGTTCCAAACACCGAAGCGCTGTCGGATGGGCTTCCAATCTTTCAAACGAAATCTCCATTCCACACTCTTCGCAGATGCCATAAGTTCCATCGTATATTTTTTCCAGTGCCAGTTCAATTTCGGCAAGTTCCCGGTTGGCATGTTCATTTAAGGCGAGATCTTTCCCGCGTTCAAACAGTTCGGTTCCCTGATCGGCTGGATGATTGTCGTAATTGGATAATTCACCTGTCGATTCTTTCATCCATTCATTTTCCAGCCCAAACTGTTCTGAAGCGGCCAGCCGTTTTTCAAGTTCCAGTTTTCTTGTCATTAACCTATGTTGAAGGCTGCGCAACTGATCGTTTGATAAGGGCATGGAACCATCTCTCCTTTCACATGAGAAAACAAAGCACATGATTAGTATCTACGCGACGTTTGCTTCTATTCCTAAATCAGACAGAACAAAAAATAACAAGCGCGGAGGCATCCGCTTGCCAACTTGTTATTCTTTGTAAATCGAATATTGATTTTTGCCTTTTTCTTTGGCAGCATAAAGCGCCATGTCTGCTTTTTTATACAAATCATCAAATTGGCTGCCGTGTTCAGGAGCAAACGCAATCCCAATGCTGACGGACAAAGAAGGCTCACTGTTTTGAAAAGCCTGATTCATCCGCTTAATAAGCTGCTGCACCCGCTTCTCGGTTTCCGCAACTGTCGCCGACGGAATAATGATGACAAATTCATCGCCGCCGAGCCGAAAAATTTCATCCCCTTCGCGTTCAAATTGCTTTAAAACGTCTGCCATTTTTTTCAGCTTTTTATCACCAATATCATGTCCATACGTATCGTTAATCGCTTTAAAATCATCAAGATCAAGAATGAGATATGCCAGCGCAGCGTTTTCATCACGCTTTTCTTGCAAAAACTCCTCATAAGCCGCCCGATTTTTTAAGCCGGTCAAACTATCATGATAGGCAAGGTGCATCGGCCTCGACACCCACTTGGAAATGATTGAAGCGATGATAATCGTTACCATTACAATAACAATGAGCTGCCAGACGAATGAGTGTCTCGTCTTATCTAAAATGGCATCCAACTGCTGCTCGCTATAGGCAATTTCAATCACTTTCCGCTGCGTCGTTCCTTTATCATATTCCGATACGTAGGGAACATAGCGGTAAACCGTGCCATCGCCATTTCTGATTTCCGTCGTCTCGCCTGTTTTCAAGGCTTGTTCAAAAGCTTTCTTTCGCTCTTCAGGAAGTTTCATGCCTGCCACATCTTCCCCAAAAAAGAACCCGCCGGGATGAATAACATGAATATCGTCAATCGACGGATATTTTTGAACGAGCTCCTCAATTTCCGCTAAAAAATCAAATTCTTTAAATACTTCGCCATCTTCAAGGGAATACCCCAGCTCAATCAAATATTTTTTATCAGGGGTCCCGATATAGCTGTATTTTTTGATTTGCCCTGTATTTTGCGAAATGTCGATCCCGTCAGCAAAAAACTTTCCGGTCTGCCTTCGTTCGTGAAGCGTCTGCGAAAATTTGGGGCAGCATGCTTCAAAATCAAGGCCGAGATCTTCGGGGAAGCTCGTATGCGTGACAACATTTTTATCGTTGATAATGTATACATCCATGTTAAAAAGCTCTTTTAACCGTTGAAAGTCCCACGTATCGAAATTTTGATTTTTCGCATACTTCTCGAGCAAATATTGCGAGTTTGCCTCCATTCGTTCTTCCGTATCTTTATCAAAAAAGAAATACACTTTTTCAATCGATGTCAGTGATGACTTCACGCTCTCTTCAATATGCACGAGCTGAAACTGATGGCTTTCCAGCGCTTGCTGCTTAAGCTTATGATAGGAAAACATCGCGCCTGCTGTCGAAATGACAATTGCAAACACGAGCATAATAAAAAACAGCCGGATTCTAAAGTGTGAGTTTCTCATTGATGCACCTCAGCAAACTTAAATTCGCATGTGTAGAAACTGAATTCATGCTTATTGAGCCGCGAAATATTTTTTTGCTTTATCCTGCAGTTTTTTAAAATTTTTTGTGATGAATTCCGGATTTTCCGGTTTGCTAAACAAATATCCTTGCACATGATTGCACTGTTTCTTTTGCAAAATCACGAGCTGAGCCACTTCTTCCACCCCTTCGGCAATTACTTCGACTTGCATATTTTTTGCAATCGATATGATTGTTGAAACAAGCATGCTGTCTTGTTTGTTTTTATGCAAACCTTTGATGAACGAACGGTCGATTTTTAATTTATCGATCGGGAGTTCTTTTAAATAATTCAATGATGAATAGCCTGTCCCAAAATCATCAATGCTAATACGCACCCCGAGCTCTTTTAATTTTTTTATTTTTTCAATCGACACATCGATTTCAATCGCCAAACTTTCCGTAAGTTCCAATTCAAGCACATTAGAAGGCAAATCGACTTCTTCGAGCACTTGTTGGATTTTTTCAATGGCATCCGGTTGATAAAATTGCCGGAAAGAAAAATTGACCGCCATTTTCAGCGTGGGATCCATGCTGTGCCATTTTTTTAACTGCCTGCATGCTGTTTGAATGACCCAATCGCCAATTGGAACAATCAAGCCTGTTTCTTCCGCTAGCGGAATGAATTCATTCGGCGAAATCAGGCCCCGTTCACGGTGGTTCCAACGCAGCAGCGCTTCGAACCCATAAATTTTCCCTGTCGTGATTTCAATTTTCGGTTGGTAGGCGAGTGACAGCTCATTATTTTCCAATGCTTTTTGAAGATCGTTTTCAAGCAATAATTTATTATAGCGCTTTCTGCGCATTTCCGGTTTATAAAACTGGTGCGGAGCCCCATTGGAGCGCGCTTCATCCACCGCCGCTTTCGCATTGTCAAGCAGCAATTCCGGATGATCGCCATCCTTAGGAAAAATCGTGATTCCTAATGAGATGTTCATCATTAATTCTAAATTTCTCGTTTTAAAAGGTTTGTCAAACACGCCGCCGATCTGATTGCTTACAGCGAGCAGATCTTCCTCTGTTTTTGCATTTGGCATCAACACGGCCATGTAATCTCCCGTCATTCTCGCTAAAAAGTAATGACTGGGCAAAGACTGCTGAAGCCGTTTTGCAATGGATTTCAAAAGTTCGTTCGTCAACGCATGGCCAAGCGAATTCGTGATTTTCTGCAATTGATGGATTTCGAACATGATCATGCCGAACGGCTTCCGCATCTGTATAAATTCCAACAGCTTCTCGTTGATATGGCGAATGTTCGGCAAATCTGTCACATCATCGAAAAAAGAATGGCGTTTTAACTCTTTTTGCAATTCATTGTACCTTTGAAAGGGCCGTTTAACTGACAGAATATACGACGAATATCCAACAAATCCAAAACCGCATGCTTTCAGCAAATGTCCGAAAAAGTTTGCTGCATCATACGGTGCAGTCGAACGCGCAAACATGAGCCCGGCAAAAGCAAAAAAATAAAATGACAATCCGATCGCAAAGTGAAAGCTGTTTAAAGGTTTATTTTTTCTCACAGCCAGCAAAATCATTGCTGCATAAACCAGCGCCATGCCCAATTCCAGAAAATGATTTAAGCCTGTTGTTCCTGCGCCCTCAATAAACAATTGCGGAAAATAGGAGGAATAGGCAAAAATCAACACCATCCAAACGAAGGCATAGAGAACGGCAATGAAGGATAAAAACGTGAATCTTGACCATAGCGGGCGCATCCATTCCATTTGCGGCAAAAAGAAAATCACAAACAAACCTATCGCTTGCGTCAACCTCGCAGCCATCCACAGCCAGGCAGCGTGATGCATGGAACTTTCAAATATAAAATCAGGCATCCCTGGATACACAATCGCATGCATGAAATCAAGCAGTCCGACCGATAAAAACAGCGCTCCAAGATGCTTGCTTTTTCTTTGATAAGCTTGAAAAACAATGACAAACGAGACCATCACACAAATGAATTCAAGCAATAAATGAATCACAGCATCATTTTCCTGTTTATAAAAAGGGAATACAGAATGATGGAAAAAGAAAACGAATCCTGTTAAAAAAGGCGGAATAAGAAAGAGAAGGAATTTTTCGAATTTTCTTCTTCGATGCTGCCCGGACAAAATTGACATCCTGCGTCCCCCTTTTAAATTTGCTATCCGTATCGCTAGCTCGTTCTCTCTTTGTTTAGGGGCATCATTCATCTCGTTTTTCAAAGAAATCAGAATTGTCGCTCGAAAAACAAAAGGATTATGGAAATTATACCATAAGATGTCAAGTTTTGTCCTTTTTTATTTTTTATTGAAAATTCTCATGCGATACCCTTGAATGGCCGTTTCACCGAGTTCA
>CALKAO010000015.1 GCA_937983115.1 uncultured Caryophanales bacterium | reverse complement strand
CACTCAGAGGAATGCAAGGTTTTTAAACCCGAAATCATCCTTCAAATGTGAAAGGGAAAAAGAGTGTAAACGCTAACAAATCACCTATAAAAAGAGAGTTTTCTAAAGGCGTTAGGAAAACTCCCGCAAAAACTTGACTCAGTCGAGAAATTGTAAGATTTTGCACATTTTTCAGCAGTCATTTAAAATGATATACATATTCAGCGATAGGGGGATAACAGATGAATCGTGAAGATGCACCGCATAAAATCGACCATATTGGAATTGCTGTTGAATCATTGGAAAAAGCGCTGCCATTTTATCGTGATCACTTGAAATTGCAGCTTGAAGGGATTGAAGAAGTCGCATCTGAACAAGTGAAAGTCGCGTTTTTGCGCATCGGGGAAACTCGGATTGAACTGTTGGAGCCGACTTCGGAACAAAGCCCGATTTTCAAATTCATTCAAAACCGCGGAGAAGGGATTCACCACATCGCTTTAGGGGTAAAAAAGATTGCAGAACGGTTAAACGAGCTGAAAAAGAACGGAATCAAACTGATCAATGAAACGCCTAAGATGGGAGCAGACAATGCGAAAATAGCTTTTTTGCACCCAAAATCAGCTTCCGGCGTGCTGTACGAGCTATGTGAGAAAACAGAGGGGGAAAATCAAGATGGATATGTATGAAAAAATATATGAGCTCTATGATAAAAAACGAGAAATTGAGCTCGGAGGCGGAGATGAGCGGATTGAAAAACAGCATGAAAAAGGAAAATTAACGGCCCGAGAAAGAATAGAGCTTCTCTTGGATGAAAACACATTTGTTGAGCTCAATCCTTTCATCGAACACCGCAGCCAAGATTTTGGCATGGATCAAGTGAAAGCGCCAGGCGAAGGAGTCGTGACTGGCTATGGAAAAATCGACGGGCGCCCTGTCTATTTGTTTGCTCAGGACTTTACCGTTTTTGGCGGAGCTCTTGGAGAAATGCATGCGAAAAAAATTGCAAACGTCATGGATCTTGCCGCAAAAAATGGCGCACCTTTCATTGGTTTAAATGATTCTGGCGGAGCGCGCATTCAAGAAGGCGTCGTCTCATTAGATGGTTATGGACATATTTTTTACCGCAATGCCATTTATTCTGGCGTCATTCCGCAAATTTCAGTCATTATGGGCCCTTGCGCGGGAGGCGCGGTCTATTCGCCGGCAATTACTGATTTTGTCTTTATGGTTGAACAAACAAGCCAAATGTTTATTACTGGGCCAAAAGTCATTGAAACGGTTACAGGCGAAAAAATTACATCAGAAGATTTAGGTGGAGCATTCGTCCACAGTTCAAAAAGCGGCAATGCGCACTTTACTGCAAAATCTGAAGAAGAAGCGCTTAAAATGGTGCGGAAACTGTTGGCTTATTTGCCGCAAAACTATCAAGAAAAACCGCCAAGCCTCGCTGTCACAGAAGAGGATCATTACCGTCCGGACCTGGCAGATGCCGTCCCTATTGATTCAACGCGCCCCTATGACGTCCGTGCTGTCATTGAACAAGTGGCGGATCCAGGCTCGTTCTTTGAAGTACATAAAAATTTTGCAAAAAACATCGTTGTCGGGTTTGCAAGAATAAATGGACAATCCGTTGGCCTCGTATGCAACCAGCCTAAAGTGATGGCGGGCGGTTTGGATATTGATTCATCGGATAAAGCCGCACGTTTTATTCGATTCTGCGACTCGTTTCAAATTCCGATCATTACTTTTGAAGATGTGACCGGTTTTTTCCCTGGCATTAAACAGGAACATGGCGGCATCATTCGGCACGGCGCTAAAATTTTGTATGCCTACTCAGAAGCAACGGTGCCAAAAGTGACGGTGATTTTAAGAAAAGCATATGGAGGCGCTTACGTCGCCTTGAACAGCAAATCCATTGGAGCTGATCTTGTGTTTGCTTGGCCGAATGCTGAAATTGCAGTCATGGGGCCAGAAGGAGCAGCCAATATTATTTTCGCAAAAGAAATTAACCAAAGCGAAAATCCAGAAGAAACACGCTTGAAAAAAATTGCCGAATACCGTGAGAAATTTGCAAATCCATATGTCGCTGCATCAAGAGGCATGGTTGATGATGTCATCGATCCGCGCGAAACGAGAATCAAACTTGTGCAAGCGCTTGATATGCTTCAAAATAAAAAAGAAACACGTCCAGCTAAAAAACATGGAAACATTCCGCTGTAAACAAGGAGTGGTTGAAGAATGATGGTCAACGAAAAAAGAGTCGTCGATGAATTGATTGAATTGGTGCAGATTGATTCAGAAACAAAAAATGAAGCGAACATCGCTAAAGTATTAAAAGAAAAATTTACAGCGCTTGGCTTAGATGTGAGGGAAGATGACAGCGCTGAAAAAACGGGGCATGGCGCAGGAAATCTCATTTGCACGCTGAAAGGCAATAAACCCGGAGCGGATCCAATTTATTTTACTTCGCACATGGATACGGTCGTGCCAGGCAATCGCATCAAGCCAATCATCGAAGACGGCTACATTAAATCTGACGGCACAACGATTTTAGGGGCAGACGACAAAGCGGGATTGGCGGCGATGCTCGAAGCGGTAAAAATCATCAAGGAACAAAAAATCACCCATGGCGATATCCAGTTCATCATCACTGTCGGAGAAGAAGCGGGGCTTGTTGGAGCAAAAGCATTGGATCGCCGCTTCATTAAAGCGAAATACGGCTATGCGTTAGACAGTGATGGACTTGTTGGAGACATTATTACTGCTGCGCCGACACAAGCTAAAATTCACGTAACGGTCCACGGAAAAACCGCTCACGCTGGCGTAGAGCCTGAAAAAGGCGTATCTGCGATCACCATCGCTTCAAAAGCAATCGCAAACATGCCGCTGGGCAGAATTGATGAAGAAACGACTGCAAATATCGGCAAATTTGAAGGCGGGACGCAAACGAATATCGTATGCGATCTAGTTCATATTGAAGCGGAAGCTCGTTCGCTCGTCCGTGAAAAGATGGATGCCCAGGTTGCCAAAATGAAAAAAGCTTTTCAAGAAGCCGCCCAGCAGATGGGAGGATCCATTCAATTTAAATCTGAAGTGATGTACCCGAACTATAAATTTGACGAAAGCGAACGCGTTGTCCAAATTGCAAAACAAGCCGTGCAATCCATTGGCCGAACTCCAAGGCTGCTTCAGAGCGGCGGCGGCAGCGATGCAAACGTGATTGCGGGCTATGGAATCCCAACCGTCAACCTCGCAGTTGGCTATGAAAACATTCATACGACAAATGAAAAAATGCCGATTAAAGAACTTGTAAAAACGGCAGAACTGGTTGTTGCAATCATTCAAACTGCAGCAAATCAATAAAAAGGAGTCGATCTTGTGGAACTCCATTTTTTAGGCACAGGTGCAGGTGTTCCATCAAAACAAAGAAATACGAGCGCAATCGCATTAAAATTTTTAAATCAATACAAAGGCGCCATATGGCTGTTTGATTGCGGCGAAGCAACGCAGCACCAAATTTTACATACTCATTTAAAATTATCGAAGCTTGAACAGATTTTTATTACGCATTTGCACGGCGACCATCTTTTCGGGCTGCCCGGTATTTTAGGCAGCCGCTCTTTTCAAGGGGGAGTATCGCCATTAAGAATATTTGGCCCCCCTGGAATCAAGCAGTTTATTGACTGTGTTTTATCTATCAGCAGCACGGTCGTTCGCTATCCGCTGTCAATTAACGAAATCCAGGACGGGATGTCCTTCGATCTGGGCGAACATCATGTATCCATCAAAGCGCTCGATCATGGAATGCCGTCGTTTGGCTATCGAATCGAGGAAAAAGCAAAAAAAGGCCCGTTGCTGGTCGAGCGTTTAAAAGCGCTCGGGATTAAACCAGGCCCCATTTACAAAGCCATTAAAAACGGCGAACGAATCACGTTGGAAGATGGCCGGGTCATCGATGGAAAAGATTTTGTCGGTCCTGAAAAAAAAGGAAGAATCATCACGGTTCTTGGCGATACGAGACCTTGTGAATCAGCGGTCTGGCTTGCAAAAGACGCAGATGTACTCATCCATGAAGCGACGTTTATGAAAAAGGATGGCCATCTTGCCCGCGATTACTATCATTCCACGAGTGAAGATGCAGCGAAATTAGCCAAACTTGCCAATGCATCGACTTTAATTTTGACGCATATCAGTTCAAGATATCAAATGGAACAAATCGATGAACTCGTCGATGAAGCGCGAAAAATTTTTTCAAATACATGGATCGCCAAAGATTTGCAAATGTTTACCATTTGAATTTTTTGCGAAGCAAAATGGCGATGTCTGGCCGATCGGTAATGATCGCATCCACTTGCCATTGAAAAAGCTTCGCCATTTTTTTCTTTTCATTAACGGTATACGGACGAATTTTTAATTTTTCACTGTGGGCTGCTTCAATAAAAAGCTTTGAAGCATGTTTGTAATTGGGATGAATCGCTTCAATCCGCAAATTTTTCGCCTGCTTAAGCACTTCCCGAAACGGTCTTTCAATAAGCAGCGCGGTTTGCATTTGCGGGTTTTTCTTTTTAACTTTTTGCAAGGACGATTTCCAAAACGACGAAATAATCACCCGTTCTTGGAGACGATGCTTGTGTATCAATTCAATCACTTTTTTCTCCAATAATGTCTCAAGACCTCTCGATTTTAATTCAATATTCAAGATCAAATTTGTGTTTTTTGCCCATGCTAGAACTTCGTTTAATGTCGGAATCGTTTCATTGCGATACGCCGGCGAAAACCACCCGCCGGCATCGAGCGATTTCAGTTCGACTAGCGGCTTGCTGTTAACGTTTCCGTATCCAGATGTTGTTCGGTGCAAGGTAAAATCATGAATGACAACAGGCACATCATCAGATGACAGCTGAACATCCAATTCAATCCCATCCGCACCGAATTGAGCCGCTTTAATGAATGAAGCCATTGTATTTTCAGGACAATGAAAACTCGCACCTCGATGTGCAAAAATTAAAGTCATACAAGCACACCTTTCGTAGCCGGATTAACGTTTGCAATATAATGCTTCAAGTTCTTGAGAACGTTTCACAGCGGCTTCAATGCACATGTCTACCATTTTTTTAAATTCGCGCTGTTTTAACACGCGGATGCCTGCTTCTGTCGTCCCTCCGGGACTCATCACATTCAATCTTAATTGCTGCGGCGTTTGATTTTGAGACTGCAGCATTTCGGCTGCACCGGCAAACGTTTGAATGACAAACAATCTGGCAATGTCTTCCGGCAATCCTCGTGCAACAGCACTTTCTTCGAGCGCCTCAGCCAAATAGTAGATATATGCCGGTCCGCTTCCTGACAATCCAGTAACCATGTGCAATTCCTCTTCGCTATGAACAACTGCAACCGTACCGATGCTTGAAAAAAAAGTTTTTGCTCTATCCATATGCTCCTTTTCGCAATATGTTCCTGAAGCAATGGCTGTTGCTGATTTTCGAACGGCCGCGGACGTATTTGGCATCGCGCGGATGACTGGGATTCGTCGATTCAATGCCTGTTCGATAAATTTGAGCGAAACGCCTGCAATAACGGACAAAATCAGCTGCTGCTCTGTTACATAATTTTTAATCGAATGCAGACCCGCTTCCACATCTTTCGGCTTCATGGCTAAAATTATGACCGTGCAGCCTTGAAACAGCTGTGCATAATCTCTCGACACACGCAAGGCATATTTTTTTTCCAATTCTTTTAATCTATCATCATTTGAACGATTGGTTACCCAAATCTGGCGGCTGTCGACGATCTGATTGGATAATAGCCCTGCAATCATTGCTTCAGCCATTGAGCCTGCCCCTACAAAAACAATTTTATCTCCTGCAAACAACGTCATTCCTCTCCTTGTTTTTTTACATGTTGTACAAAAGTATAACGAAAATAGTGAAATCTAACAATTGCAAGCAAGAATGTTTGTCTAATTTGTGACAAGTGATTAGAATGGAAGATATGGGCATCTTGTGGAGGGGAACAATAGATGAGAAATAAAACAAAAGGCATGCTGAAATTAAGCATACCAACGCCGTTCGCAGTTGGAACTGTCAATGTGTACTTATTGAAAGATGACAGCCTTGTTCTGATCGATACCGGGCCGAATACGAAAGAAGCATTAGAAGCATTAAAAAGCGAGTTAAAACAATCTGGCGGATATGCATTGGAAGATATTGAAATCGTGGTGCTCAGCCATCATCATTCGGATCACGCCGGACTTCTGGAGCAGTTTGACCATGCTCAAATTTTTGGGCATTGGCGAAATGAACCATGGATTACTTTTGATGAGAACTTTTATCAAAACAATCGAACATTCATCGAACAGTTTTTCCGCCAAGAAGGCGTAGATGGACCGCTGTTAGAAAGCATACTGAAAGGCGCAGGCCCAGATAAATATTTGACGAAAGGCAGACTCGATGGAATTTTGCAAGAAGGGGACAAAATGCCGGGTTGTTCAGAATGGACGGTCCTGGAAACTCCTGGACACGCTCAAAGCCATCTTTCATTTTTAAATGAGCGGGATGGAAGTTTAATCGCTGGTGATACGATTATTTCGCATCTTTTTCCAACCCCTTTATTGGAACCGCCGTACAATCAGAAGGAAAAGCGGCCACAGCCGCTGCTGCAGCTCCATCAAACGCTAAAAAAATATTTAGACTTTCCTATCGGCATGATTTATTCTGGTCATGGAAGCGATTTGTTTCAAGCAAAAAAATGGATCGAAAAACAATTCCAAAAACATGAGGAACGGGCGCAAAAAATCAGACGTTTTCTGCTTGAAAAAGGGCGAATGACAAGTTTCGAAATCAGCAAACAGCTATTTCCGAATGCCTATCACCGCGCCACTTATTTAACCATGTCCGAAACGATCGGAATACTCGATTTGATGGCATCACGCGGGGAAATTATTGCAGCAAAACGAAATGAACATCAAATCGAATATGAGTTGGCTTGACATTATGCGGGACGCAATGGATTCATTGCGTCTCCTTTTTTTTTCGCATTCATGTTCCAAATTTATTCAGACGGTTTTTCTTCCTGGTTTTCTTCCTTAAAATCAATTTTTTCTCCTCCGGCGGTTAAATATGAAAATACTTCAACTTCTTTGTTCATTTTCGTCATCCCAGCGACATACGGTTGGACTAAATCTTTAAAATCTTCTTTTACGCCGATTTCCTGTAGATTTCCAAACACATACATTTTTTTATCCTCTTTTAAAATGCAAAGAAAACCGACCGCTTTTTGTTTTTGATCCACAACGTTTAACATTTGCGATTGTCCATTCATCCACTCTGGCGAAAAATAGAGCTCCAAGCTTTTTCCTCCTTTATTCGAAATCAAACTGCAGCCGTGTAAATAATGATTCGCTGCTTTCAGATGAATTCTTTTTGACGCGAATGAGCAAAAGCACCAGCAAAGCAACAAATAATGTCAAACCTGCTGTAATTAAAAACATGCCTGTCCGCGACCAATCCATCATCCATCCATAAATGGGCGGGCCGGCTGCAACACCTAAAAAGCGGACAGAACCATATAACGACGTGACAAACCCTCTCTTTTCTTTTCCGACGGAACCGGTAATGAAACTGTTGATGCACGGCAAAGCCAGGCCTGTGCCGACGCTGCTGATTGCCAGCACGGCGATGAAAGGAATCAATTTTTTCAAAAAAACGAGTGCAGCAAACGAAATTGTCATAAAAATCAAACCGAGTACAATCAAATTTTTCATCAGCTGCATTTTCTTTTTTATTTTGCTGCCGGTCAAATACGAAGTGGTGGTCATAAACAAAAGCGGAATCGCCAAAATTAATCCTTTTACAACTCCTTTCATGTCATAATCTTTCTCTAAAATATCTGACAAATAAAAAAGGATGCCAAAAAGGGTAAACAAACAGATTGCACCAGCCAAATAGGCGGTTACCAGCCAGCGTCCTTCCTTTTTAAACACAGACAATAGTCCTTTGGCGTAGTCGCCCAATTTCATTGGCTCCGCTTTCTTTTTCTTTTCTTTTACAAAAATAGCGGTTAGCAGAAGCGACACGAAACAAAAGATCGGAAATGCAAAAAAGACCAAATACCAAATAAGCAATGCCAATAAAGATCCGATAATCGGCGAGACAACTTTTCCAAGGCCATTTGATGCTTCTACAATTCCGAGCACTTTGCTTTCTTTTGCACCGTCGAATAGGTCGCCTGTTAAAGCCATGGCAATGGGGGCAGTGCCTGCAGCGCCAATTCCTTGCATCACCCTGCCGATCATGATCCAAACATATGCATTTGAAAACCAAGCAGATGCTGAACCTGCCAGCAAACCGCCGCCGCCATATAAAATTAATGCCGGGATAATGATCGCTTTCCGCGAAAAACGATCAGATAAATAGCCTAAAATGGGTATTGAAACAGCGGCAGCGATTGAAAAAAGCGAAATGGTCAAGCTCACTTGAAATTGCGATATCTCCAATTCTTGCTTCATTTTCGGCAAAACGGGAATGAGCATCGAATTTCCCAAAACAAGAATAAGCGGAATCGAACCGATTGCAAAAATCGTCATCACGGAATGATTTTGTTTTGACAAGCGTTTGCACTCCTTTAAGAAAAAATAAAAAAAACACACAAACCGATTTCGATACTTTATATAAGAATCCCGTTATCACGAGCATTAATGACGCTCTGGCTGGATTAAACCGTCGAACAAGACGTATAAAATCCTGTTATCGCAAGCGTTAAAGATGCTCTTATTTTGTCTCAACAGTTTTGGCGCTATTCAAATGAACCTTTCGCATAAAAATTGAATAAGATGTTGATGTGATGAAAAGGGGGCGGATACCTAAATGAATCTATTAATACTACCCTGCCGTACAAGCAAAAATCGGCAATATGGTTTAACGTCAGTCGCTGATTTTGGGATCTCAATCGGCGAATTGAAACATATATTGGAAGATTATTCAGATTTTATTGATTTTGCCAAACTGGCGATTGGAACAGGGTACATTACGCCAAAAATCAAAGAAAAAATTCAATTGTACAAACAATACCGCATCAAGCCTTATTGCGGCGGAACTCTTTTTGAAAAAGCGTATTTTCACAATCAGCTTGATGACTATTTATTTTTTTTGCAAAGCATTGACGTAAACTGGATTGAAATATCAACAGGAGTTTTGACCATTCCAATTGAAGAACGCATTTTAATTATTGAAAAACTGAAAAAAGATTTTCATCTTATCGGTGAAGTTGGATCGAAAGATCATGCGAAGCACATGTCAAATTCCGAATGGGAATTAGAAATGAGGGAACTGATCAATGCGGGCTGCCATTATGTCATTGCCGAAGGGAGGGACTCGGGAACGGCAGGAATCTATAATCAAGATGGCGCAGTCAAACATGAAATCATTGAAACGATATCGAGAAATATCGATAGCAAAAAAATTATCTTTGAAGCGCCGACGGCAAAAAGCCAAATGTTTTTTATCAACCAATTTGGCCCCAATGTAAACCTGGGAAATGTAAAGATTACTGATGTCCTTCAGTTAGAAACCCAACGCTGCGGTTTACGCGCAGAAACATTTTTTCTGGAGGAAAAAAAATGGACATTGCAATTATAAGGCACTTTCCGACGAACTGGAACAAAAAGGGCTATTTACAAGGGAAAAGAGATATTCCAATCTCTCTTCCCTTATCTTGCGAATCTGAAAAACAAATGATAGAAAACAAGCAAAAACTTCAACAGCTTCCACCGTTTGATTACGTATTTGCAAGCGAGCTGGCGCGAACAAAGCAGACCGCTGCACTTTACGGATACCCGTCGCCAATCATTGAACCGCTTCTAAATGAACTCGATTTTGGCTCATTTGAAGGAAGTACAAAAAAAGAATTAATCAAAGCACATAAAGAATGGCTGGCATCGCCTCTCGATTTGACGCTGGGCGAATCTCTCTGCGATTTTCAACAACGAATTTTCACCTTTCTAAACAAGTATAAACATGCTCATTCGATTTTAATATTCGGCCATGGAACTTGGGCGCGAGCTTTTGCTTCGATTCAAACCGCTGGAACGATCAAACGGATGAATCAACTTGAGATAAAAAATAATGAATTAGTGATTATACAAACAAACGCAGCAAATTAAACAAACGGCGAAAATTAAATTTGTAAACGGCATCAATAACCTGCGTGGAAAACCATTGGCAAAAAATCGCGTAAAATGCAATTTTCCAATCGATGACCGTTGAAGCGACAATAAAAATGGTCATATTTAACCAAAACATCACTTTGCCGGGAGGATACCTCATTCGGGTTGCAATGATCAGTGAAGGAATAACCATGCCTCCGCTGGATGCGCCAAAACGAATGAGAATTCCAACTCCAATCCCAAAAACAAGTCCACCGCAAATCAAATCAAAGAAAAGATGCACATGGGGGAGATAAACATAAAGTTCAAAAACATGCACGGTATACGATGTTACGGTTACAGAATACATCGTTCTCAACGTCCATCGATAGCCAAATGAGTAGAGCGCAAGCGTGAGCAATGCAAAGTTTGCCAGCCAAAGTGCAGCGCCATGCGGCATGCGAAACCAATGATTTAACAAAATGGCAACCCCGGCTGCGCCTCCGGAAGGAATGCCGTGCGGAAAGAGAAAAAGGGCCATTGAGACCCCTTGAATCATTGCGCCGATTGTCAAAAGTCCGCCGTTTAACAGTTCTTGTCTCATCTCTTTTCCCCCTCAAAGTTCATTTCATTTTATGAACAAGCCCTCATAATTATGAAAGAGCGCCGAATATGGCTAGACGTTGGACGATTCGTTCTCTATAATAAACTTGAACAGATTTTTACACTGAAATAGACAAACTGGGGGAAAGAAAAATGACAGAAGTATATCTTGTTGAAGGAGCGCGAACAGCATTTGGAAGTTTTGGACAAGCGTTTAAAAACGTTTCCGCTACCGAATTGGGAAAAGCAACAGCAGTCGAAGCGTTGAAAAGAGCGGGCGTCGAACCGGAACAAATTGATAACGTTGTCTATGGCAATGTCATTCATTCAAGCACAAATGCACCGTATATACCTCGCCATATTGCGCTTGGCGCCAACATCCCGATTGAAACGCCTGCGATGGCAGTAAACCGGCTTTGCGGCTCTGGCTTGCAAGCAGTTGTATCAGCGGCTCAGAGCATCAAGCTCGGCGAGGCGAAGTTCGCGTTAGCGGGCGGCGCTGAAAATATGTCGCAAGCTCCCCACGCTGATTTCAAAAGCAGATTTGGCGGTGTCAAATTAGGCTCGCTGCAGCTTGAAGATATGCTTCAAAGCGCACTTACGGATGAGTACATTGGCTGCGGCATGGGCGTTACTGCTGAAAATCTAGCCAAAAAATATGCAATTTCTCGCGAAGACCAAGACGAGTATGCATTGCTGAGCCATGAACGCGCTGAAAAAGCGAGAAATAAATTTTCCGAAGAAATTGTCGCTGTCGAAGTCAGCTCGCGAAAAGGCAAAATCATTGTGGATAAAGACGAGCATATTAAACCGCACACAACGATGGAATCACTGTCAAAATTAAAACCAGCGTTTATTAAAGACGGCACGGTAACAGCGGGCAATGCATCAGGGATCAATGATGGCGCAGCTTCCATTGTTTTAGCGAGCAGCGAAGCGCTGGACGGCAAACAAGCGTTGGCGAGAATTGTTTCGTGGGGAATCGCAGGCGTCGAACCATCAATTATGGGAATTGGACCTGTGCCTGCGTCTCAATTGGCGCTTAAAAAAGCGAATTTATCGTTAAACGATATCGATTTAATTGAAATCAATGAAGCGTTTGCAGCACAATATATCGCCGTCGAAAAAGAACTTGGCCTTGATCGCAATAAAACAAACGTTAATGGCGGAGCAATCGCATTAGGCCATCCGGTCGGCGCAAGCGGAACACGCGTATTGCTGGCCTTGGCTTACGAATTAAGAAGACAAGGCAAACGCTACGGGCTGGCCAGCTTGTGCATCGGCGGTGGTCAAGGAATTGCCATGATTATTGAAAATGTCAGCTCATAATGCATAAAAGCTAAAGGGATTTGGTTCCCTTTAGCTTTTTTTCATAGCGTGAAAGCGGCATAGAAGCTTTTCTAATGTCGCTTTTAATAAACAATTATCGGTGTTTTTCAAATTTCATTTCCTTCGTTGACGCTTTAAGCATCGCTGCTTCTTGTTGAGACAATGGCTTTTTTATAGCAGCCTTCACATTGTTTTCCAACTGCAAAAGCGAACTTGCACCGGGAATTGCAGCTGCTGCTGCCGGTTCGGACAATACGAATTGAAGAGCGGTTTCCGTCAATGAGCGCTGCGGCAATGCCGATGCGATTTTTTTATTTAGCGCTAATACTTCCGATTTTGTATAGTTTAATACTCCTTCTGAAGGAGTCTTGCTTTCTGCCTCTTCAGTTAAAGCCCCTTTTGCAAGCGGACCTCTGGCAATAACACTGACTTGATGTTTTTTTATTAAAGGAAACAGCTCTTCTGCTCTGCGATCCAACAAGCTGTAAGGAAGCATAATGCTGACAATATTTGAAATTGAAAGGTATTTTCGAATAACGTTAGGACGAATGGAAGAAAGCCCATAATAGCGGATGACGCCTTCTTGCTTTAATTCTTCAAAAGCTTCAATCGTTTCTTCAATCGGATCATCGATCGTTCCGCCATGCAGCTGATACAGGTCAATATAATCTGTCTTTAGTCTTTTTAAACTTTTTTTAACCGCTTCTTTGATGTAAGCTTTCGATGGATCCCAAAACCACCCGGTTTTTCCTTCTTCCCACCGGTTTCCGACTTTTGTAGCTAAGATGACATCTTCCCGGCAATGTTGAATCGCTTGGCCAATCCACGATTCATTTTCACCATATCGATACAAATCCGCCGTATCAATAAAATTTATGCCGCGCTCGATCGCTGCGCTAACGATTTGAATCGCATCTTCTTTCGTTTGAAATGACATTGCTCCCAAGCCAAGCTCGCTGACATATAAATCAGATTGTCCGATTCTTCGTTTTTTCAACAATCCCTATCTCCTCCGTTTTCGTGCTTCTCTTTTTACTATAGCAAAGCGAATGTGAAGCCATCCATTCTTCAATGGTATCAAACTGCTTCATATATCGTTTAATGAGATGCTTAATTTGCCACGCTTTTCCAACGAAAGTAATCCCATTTTCCCGAATGTAGATCTTCATTTTTTCACCTCGGTTTAACCCACTTTTTAATTAATGTGTGTTAAACTTTATGTGTTCATCCCAACAATTAGTACAAGGAGTGGCTCAAGCGTGACGCACTTAAATGAAAAGACGATTGAATCAGAAACGATTTACAAAGGGCGAATCATTGACGTGCATATAGAAAAAGTTCGCTTGCCAAACGGAAAAGAAAGCACGCGGGAAGTGGTCAAACATCCTGGTGCAGTTGCTGTCATTGCAAAAACAGAAGATGATAAATATTTATTTGTCAGGCAATTTCGCAAGCCATTGGAACGGACAATCGTGGAAATTCCAGCTGGAAAACTTGAAGCAAATGAAGATCCGATGGAAACGGCCAAACGGGAATTGTATGAAGAAACGGGCTACAAATGCCAGCGCCTCAAGCACATCACATCATTTTACACGTCGCCAGGCTTCGCTGATGAAATCATCCACCTGTATGAAGCATTCAATCTGACAGAAGGCCAGCAGAAGACAGAGGAAGATGAGTTCGTCGACGTTTTGAAGCTGACTCTGGACGAAGCGCAAAAATTAGTAGAACAGCAGGAAATCATTGACGCCAAAACGGCTTATGCCGTTCTATACTTGCAGGCGAAAAAATGAAACATTATTACGCGGATTTACATATTCACATTGGCCGTACACATTTGGGAAAACCTGTTAAAATAACAGGCTCCAAATCATTGACCATCGATGCCATTATTCATACTGCATCTAATATAAAAGGATTGGATCTCATCGGGGTCATCGATTGCCACGTGCCTGAGATCATCCGGGAAATTGAGATGAAAATCCAAAAAGAAGAAGGATTCGAACGTGAAGACGGCGGACTGCAGTTTGGCAGGCTGACTTTTTTGCTTGGTTCTGAAATCGAAATCTATGATGAAAATTGCAAAGGCCCGATTCATGTTCTCGTTTTTTTGCCGACCCTTGAAAGCATGAAACAATTCAGCAAATGGCTGTCATGCCGCATGAAAAACATTCACTTAAGCTCCCAAAGACTGTACGAATCGGGGAAACAGCTGCAGCGGGAAATTGACAAACTCGGAGGATTGTTTATTCCTGCGCATATTTTTACACCATTTAAAAGTTTATATGGAAAGGGCGTGGAATCGTCGCTATATGAAGTTTTCGATCCGGCATTTATTGATGCTGTAGAACTCGGGTTAAGCTCAAATGCGCAAATGGCGGATCAAATCAAGGAGCTGCATCGCTATGCTTATGTCACAAACTCCGATGCCCACTCATTGAAAACGATTGCCCGCGAATATCAAAAAATCAAAATGAAAACGCCGAGTTTCCATGAAATAAAACTCGCTTTGCACAATAAAGATGGACGGAAAATCGAAAGCAACTTTGGATTGGAGCCGAGATTGGGAAAATATTACCGCACGGCATGCCAACACTGTTATGCCAAAAAAGCAGCCGGAGAAACCGCATGTGTCCGGTGCGGCCGAACCAAATGGGTAAAAGGGGTTTATGAACGGCTGCAGCAGCTGAAAAACACAGATGCGCCAAGAACTCGCCGCCCTCCATATATTGAACAGATCCCTTTGGAATGCATTCCGGGCATAGGGGCAAAAACGTTGAAAAAATTAAGAAGCGCGTTTGGAACTGAAATGAATATTCTTCATGAAGCAACCTTCGAACAGCTGCTCGATGCCGTCCCAGAAAATATCGCCAAAAAAATAATTGATGCAAGAGAAGGGAACATAAAAATCCTGGAAGGAGGGGGAGGCAGGTACGGAAAACTATTATGGCTGAAATGATTGAGTCATAGGCTCGTCCTTATCTTCATACGTTTAAATAGAGCGTGCGCGATAGAAAAGGAGGGCCTCTAGAATGAAGCAAGAATTAAAAGCACACATTCGCAGCCATTTACGGGAAAACCTTTCACTTTATACATTTACAATGGTGTTAATTTTTATCGGCATTTTTTTTGGAGCCATCATTGTCAATAGTTTGAGCATTGATCAAAAAAATGACCTGTATTTATATTTAAGCCGTTTTTTCAGCCAGCTATCAAATGAACCGATGATGAGCTCATCCGATTTGTTTCAGCAAAGCTTTATGCATTACTTAAAATATATCGGATTAATATGGATTTTAGGGGTTTCCGTCATCGGATTGCCCATCATATTAATCCTTTTGTTTTTAAAAGGCGTTGTCATTGGATTCACCGTTGGATTTCTTGTCAGCCAAATGGGATTTAAAGGCTTCTTTTTAGCATTTGTTTCTGTGCTGCCTCAAAATTTAATTTTACTTCCAACATTTTTAATGATAGGCGTTGCTGCAATCTCATTTTCCTTAAAAATGGTTCGCATGCATCTGACGAAATCAAAATCAGAACCATTTGTTCCGCTGCTGGCCAGATATTCAATAACAATGCTGGTAATTATCGTTTTAATTTTGTTTTCTTCATCAGTGGAAGCCTATATTTCCCCCTTCTTAATGAAATTCATTATTCATTTAACCTCATAAATAGAATAAATAGTCTCTCGGAAATTAATTTTCCGCATTAGCTCTAGTCTTTCGACTAGG